>DASUVS010000073.1:0-15522 GCA_036378835.1 Binatia bacterium
GAATGATATTCATGACAATCCGTTTCATTCTTGAGGATGAAAGCTCGAAGCGAAGGAGCCAGTTGGCATCATTTCGGACGAGTCCAAAAGGAGGCTTTATGAGAAAAGCTGTTATTCTGATAGTGGCATCGGCCGGCCTGGCATTGGGACTTCATTCCGCCGAAGCCCAGAGCAAGCGCAAGGTTGTTTTCGGCGTGCCGGTTACCCCGCCCAATGTGGTGCACATCCCGCCATATGTCGCCAAGGAAATGAATTTCTTCGGCGAGCAAAACATCGAGGTCGAACTGGTAACGTTTGAAGGCGGGACGCAAACCTTAAGAGGAAGCGTGGCCGGAGGCCTCGATATCACGGGTACCAGCTCCGATCCGGCGATCATCGCCGCTGCCAGAGGCGCCGGAACCAAAGTCCTGGGCACCTATTCACATAAGCTCTCGCAATCGATGCTGGTGCAGGGTGACATCAAGAGCTGCAAAGATTTAAAGGGGCGAAAGATCGGTATCCAGGAAGTCGGCGCGTTCAACGAGGTGATGAGCCGAGCCGTTCTGGCAAGTTGCGGACTCACACCCAAGGACGTCGACTATGTGCCGGTCAGCACCAAAGGACGTGTCGCCGGCCTATTGAGCAACCAAATCGACACGGCAATCCTTCATGTCGATCAGGCAATTGTTGCCAAAAAGAAAAAACCGGAGCTCAACATCCTGGTCAATCTCTGGGAACCGCTGCCTAAATGGCTTTACGCCGCTTATATTGCGCCGGAGAAAGAGATCGCCAAAAACCGCCAGCTTTACGTCGACATCATGACCGCATTGGTCAAGGCGAACCGCTTTATCTACAGCAACAAAGCCAAGACGGTGGAGATCGCGGCAAAATACACGCAGCAGGATGCCGATGCCATCGGTCAGACCTACGATATTCTGGCCAATGCGGGAGCCTGGCCGGTCAACGAAGGCTTGCCTAGAGATATGGTCGAGTGGACCATCGACAAACAACTGGAGCTGGGAAGCATCAAAGCGGCGGAGAAACCGACTTATGAAAAACTCGTCGATATTTCGATCATCGAAGCTGCCATCGCCAAGTCGGGCGGACGTCTGAAGGGGGATAAGCGCTGGGATTAGCGCGCAAACTGTTTACCACGGGACGCGCGCAAAGACTCCCGCTGCGATGAAAGCATTCTGATTATTTTTGAATTCCGCGATTGCGTAAGCATCCGAAGTTTTTGAATCGTCGCCGCGGCCAGTATGCTTCTTCACGGCGTCTGAGTGACTAACAGTTGGGCGGGAATGTGGGATTGATGATTTCTAGATCCCAGGCAGTACAGCGGAGCTAGCCTTTCAGTCATTAAAGTGAACTTGGGTTCGCCGACGATGACGGCGAGCAAACAGTCATTGTATTCGGGTAATCCGCTATACGATATCTTGCCGCACCCTAAGGACCGCAATGGAGGCGCCGATATGATCAGGCATCTTCTCTGCCTTTGGCTAAATGCTATTGTGCTTTTCCTGCTGCTGTTGGATTCGCCGGCTGTTCTCGCGCAGGCAGTCAACCTGGAAGCGGCCAGGAAAGAAGGCAAGGTGATCGCCTATGGGACTATCATCCCGCAAGTGATGGAACCGCTGCATCGTGATATGGAAAAAAAATATGGCGTCAAGGTAGAGTATTGGCGCGCGTCGGCGACTCAGGTGATGGAGCGCGCGCACTCTGAGTGGCAGGCAGGCCGCCCGGGCTTTGACGTTACTTTTGCCATCAACGGCGCTCAGGCGATACTCAAGCAGGCAGGCGTCTTCGCCAAGTACACGCCTGCGTCGGCTGAAAAGTTTCCCGCCGCCTTCAAAGACAAAGACGGCTTGGTCACCGCCTGGCGTCACACGCCGATCGGTGTGCTTTACAACACCGATTTGGTTCCGGCAGCGGACGCGCCGAAGAATTTCGATGATCTTTTGCAGCCGAAATGGAAGGGGAAGATCGCGATTCCCGACGCATCGCGCCATACCAGCACGGCGCAATTTCTCGTGAGCCTGAGAAAGATCAAGGGTGAAGGCTGGATCGATTATGTCAAAGCCTTAGCCAAACAGGCGCCGCTGCTCAAAGAATCATTTGCCCCGGTGCCCAACGACATCCTGCGCGGCGAGGCGCTGCTCGGATTTACCTATCTTCAATACGTCTATCAGAACAAAGGTCCGTTGGGTTACGTGTTGATGGACAAGATCCTCACCGACACCAACGATCTCGGGTTGAGCGCCAAAGCGATGAATCCCAACGCCGCCAAACTCTACATGGAGTATCTCTGCTCGCCGGAAGGGCAGAAGTTGGTGGCCGATCTCGGCGAGTTCGTGTTGTCGCCCGGGATCTATCCGCCGGTGAAGGACGCCGACAAAATCACCGCGAACAGCATCTTCATGGATAATCCGTCGGCGGAGGAATACAAAAAGCTCAGCGCCGAATTCCGGCAGATCTTTTTCGGGAAGTAGAGAAAGGATAACTGCGGATTCCGCTAAGACTTAGCATCGATTTGATGCAACCTAGATCTTTCTTTGATCGGGCACAATATTTCTTAATCGAAGAAATGGCAGCTCCACGAGTTTAACTGAACGTATAATCCTGGATTTTGCATTTCATTACCGTCACGTTTATAAATTTCACCCGAAAATGCATTGAGCAGGCGCCAGGTTTTTCTCCAAGTTCCGCCCCGCCAACCTGAACCCGGCCTTGAACGACGTTGTCACTGAAGTTAATGACGATAAGGGAGCGATCGTTTTCCTTAATCCACCTCCAACTCAGCAGGGGATCTTTACTGTCGAAAATCTTTCGCGTGCTCCGGCGAAACTTTCGAGAAATTTGCTATTCACTCGCAGATCAAAGTGTCTGCGGCAACGGGTTTAATCGAAGCCGTTGTAACTTTGCCAACAGCGCCAGTTTCGCGCATGAGTGATTTAACGCAAATTGCCGTGATGAAGACCGGAGTAGCTATGAGAATGGCGCCCGGCGTTTAGTTGATGCTTTATGGTGAATCAGGTTGCCTGCTCCGCTGAACTCAAAATATAAAACCACATCTTTTTGCCGGCGAGGCGCATCTAACCGGCAAGAGCGACTTATAACCGATCGGATAAGATCGAAGGTGTCATCATTCTTCCAAGAGGCAGAGTATGAATCGTTATCCTGAAGCAAACGTCAATTCCAATTGCACATCGACGGAGCAGCTTCTTCTGCAAATTGCTCGGTTGCGTGATGTATTGGGTCAGATACAAAAGTTTATCCAGGACAGGCATTTAAAGTCCTGCATCTTTCCCGGTCTCCGTGGCGGCCCCGAAGTCGCAAGCGCGATGCGCGAGTTGAGTACGAGAAGGATCGGGGCGCTGATTGCCTTGGAACGGACAATCGGTCTTGGCCAATATGTGAGCAGCGGCACCCTTCTTAATGCGGAGCTGAGCACGTCGTTACTGCTGAGCCTATTTTATCCAGGAAATCCGCTTCACGATGGAGGGGTTATCATAAGAGGCGCCTCGATTGTAGCAGCGGGGTGTGTATTGCCTCTATCGGCTGATTCCGCGCATTTCAAACTGAAGGGTAAGGGCATGCGACATCGAGCAGGATTGGGACTTACTCAGGTGAGCGATGCGATCGTGTTCATTGTTTCCGAAGAGACCGGAACGGTTTCAATGGCCACGGCAGGCCAAATGATCGAGATCGATATGGGAGACGGCAGCGAAGCAATGACGACATGGTCGGATCCTGTTCATAAGGGCGAACATATCTCACTGCATTAAAGAATCGCTATAAGGGTTGCGCTGATCAAGCTCTACGGCCTTTTAATGCCAAGTTTGTTCATGCGCGATCGTAAGGTGCTCGGATTCATGCCCAGGATTTCGGCCGCGCCATGTTGGCCGTGGATAACCCAGCGACTTTCGGCCAAGGCGCGAACGATATGGTTGCGCTGCATGTTTTCGAGAGTGTCCACGGCGGGATCTGGCATTTCCCTGTGTGAGTAAAGCATCGATTCGTCGATGTCGACAATCGGACCGCCGGCGAGGACCACGGCCCGTTCGACGACATTTTGCAATTCCCGGACGTTTCCCGGCCAGTTGTAGCTCGTCAGTCTCTCCATCGCCTTTTGTGAAAAGCCACGAATTACTCTGCCGAGCTTCTTGCCAAATTTACTCAGGAAAAAGTTCACCAATAAGGGGATGTCTCCCTGCCGAGCTCTCAGTGGCGGCGCCTCCAGAGGAAAGACATTCAAGCGGTAGAATAGATCCGAACGGAACGTGCCGTTTGCTACAACACCCTTCAGATCGCGGTTGGTAGCAGCAATCACCCGAACATCGACATGGATCGTTTCGCTACTGCCGACCCGCTCGAATTCTCCTTCCTGTAATACGCGAAGTAATTTTACCTGAGTATCGATGGGTAGTTCGGTGACCTCATCGAGGAAGATGGTGCCGCCGTGGGCCAATTCGAATCTGCCGATGCGGCGCTGCGTTGCTCCGGTAAATGCGCCTTTCTCATGTCCAAACATTTCGCTTTCAACCAGGCCGGAAGGGATCGAACCGCAGTTGACCTTGACCAGCGGCCGGGCGTTGCGCAGGCTCCGACTATGCACGGCCCGCGCCAAGAGCTCTTTACCGGTGCCGGTCTCGCCTTGAATCAATACGGTCGCTTCGGTGGGCGCTACTTGTTCTATCTTGCGTAGCAGTTGACGCATGGGCACGCTTTGCCCGATGATCTCTTCGAAATTGTGCTCTGTCTTGATTTCTTCCTGGAGATATACGGTTTCAGATTGGAATCTCGCTTTCAGTGCGTCGATCTCCTCGTAGGATTTCATATTGTCCACGGCGATCGCGATCTGATTGGCAACTTCCATTAGAAATTCCGCATCCGCTTGGTTATAGCGGTTCTTTGTCAGACTACCTATCGTGATCGTTCCGATACTTCGTCCGCGCACCGTGAGCGGCAGCGCGCACAAGGAGTGAAACCCGTGCCCGAGGGCGCGTTCTTCGGACGATGTGCGCTGCACGGTTTCCAGATCAGCGCGTATGACAGGCTTCTGGCTGCAAAATGCCAATCCCGCCGGACTGTCGTTTAGATCGAGCTCTCGCCCGATCGGCGTATAATCGTCACGCTGGTAGGGACCGGCATAGGTGACCAGTCGCAGGACATTGGCACTGGCGTCGTAAAGCGAAAGGGAAAGCCGGTCGAAGGAAATCACGCGGCCAAGGGCATCGGAAATTGCGCGAAACAGCTCGTCTCGGCTCAGCCTTGTAACGATGGCATTGTTGATATCGAGTAGAGTGCGCAGCCGCTCTTCACTCATCTGAAGCGCCTGTTCGGCACGTTTTCGCTCCAGCTCCACCGCGGCTCGGGTAGCGAATATTTGCAGGATCGATAACGCCTGTTCGCTGAAGACCCTGGGTTGAACGTCAATGACCACCAGATGCCCCAGAACCGTTCCCGTTGAATTGGTCAGAGGCACACCGGCATAACTCTGCGCGCCGAGACTCACCAGGCCTCGATCCTCCGGAAATAGAACCTGCAAACACTCCGAATAGGAACAGACATCCCCTTGGATGACGTTTTCGCACGGAGTGCCGGCAAGCGGAAATTCGATGTTCTCGCTAAAATCTTCGCCCGCCCAAAAAGCCAGCATACGCACCCACTTCTTGGTTTCGTCCGTACACGCAGCGACAAAACAGTAACGCACCCCGAGTGCGTAAGCCAAGTTTTTCACCAGCGAGCGAAAGAATTCATCTCCCGTGCTGCGGGACGTCCCTGCAGTGATGTCGCGGAGGGTTGCTTCAAGCCGCTTGCGCTCATTGATGTCACGGATGATGATGCTGGCCTTTATAGCTTCCGAGTTGTCTCGATAAAAAACGCTTGAGACTTCGCCGAGAAATTCCGAGCCATCTCTGCGCCTAAAAATAAGCTCGCCTGTGAACCGGCCGGTTTGCTCGCGCTCTTTTAAGAGTAGCGTCAATCTACTGTCCGTCGGATCGATCAATCCGATAGTCCCGATTTGACAGATCTCCGCTTCCGTTCGCCCGAACAGCCGGCACGCGCCGGGATTGGCTGCCTCGATGCTGCCATCAGGATTAGCAATCAGAACGGCGTCGACGCTGTTTGCAAACAGAGAGCGAAAGCGATCTTCGCTGCTGTGCGCCGCTGCCTCCGCGTGCCGCCGCTCGGAGATAACGCCGGCGACCGTATCCAGGCGCTCGAGAAAAAAAGGCGTTGGGATATGGAAGGGATTCTCGCGAAGAGAGCCGCCACGCTCCATGATCAATGGATGCGTTTCATAGGCGCCGTGACGGACGATCAATCCCGGCAGCGCCGCCACCTCGTACATACAAAGAACCAGGCAAGGGAACTGTTTTGTTAGAGCCGTCAACTTCGCTTCGAAAGCGAGCAAGTCGTAATCGCTGGGCCAGCCCGGTTTGCCCCAGCCCGTATTTAGCAGCAAACGAATCGAAGGCGCGTTTCGGGCTGCCGGGCTCTGAAGCTCGGCACCGATGGCTTGAACGATTTTTTCTCGGGAAGAATTTTCCTCGAGGATGGTAATGCGCCGCTCAGCTAGAAGCGCCTGAACATCGAAACCGTGATCCTCGAGTATCTTGCAAACCGCTCGAGTGGCTTGCTCATGACCGAAAATCACGCAATGATCCGCACCATGCAAGCCAACCTCGAGGAAGCGAACCCCGTCGGCAAATTCGTTGTGCGTTTCCCACAAATACGCGACGTGAGCCGCTTGGCGGATTCCTTTGCCACCGCCGAACTCAACGTCTCCAAGAATCGAATGCTCTCGGATCAGTTCATCTGTTTCGGTTGAAGCCACAAGAAGATTACTCCGGCTGGATCTCTCGTGAGTTCATACTTCTTGTCGTGAAATATCGCAACCGTTGCGACATGTCGCGAGCGATAATGCAAAGATCGGCCGCGTTAAACTAGAAAATTCAGGGGAATTAATCCCTTAGGAAGCTGGCACGTGCCATGCTCTAAGAGTTCTCCGAATCGAAAATGAAGCTCCCATGCTGAAAATTACGGAACATTTAGAAAATGCTAAGACAGTCAGGCTCCGATTAGATGGGACGCTCAACGCACTGTCGTTGCATGAAGTTGAAGAAATTTGTTCTCGTCATCAGAGCGAGACTGGCAAAGTCACTCTGCTCGATCTAGCGGGCGTGGTCTTCATGAATGATGAAAGCGCGAAACGATTGGTGGAATTGCGAGGCGACACGCTAAAAATCATCAATTGCTCCCCTTTCATCGAGACGCTCTTACACATTGTAGAAACATAGACGGCAAAATTATGGAATGTTCTTTGCCTCGATGGACAGACAGGAGAGATGTTATGTCTAGTGTTCGTATCGTCACAATGCCAGCGAATCAGCCAGAGCCAATCGCGATCGGCCATGAATCGCACGCGGACAGACCCACGTTATCGGATCGGAGAAGAAAATCGAGCGAGCGCGAAGCGGCGCTCATCGAGGGACTGAAGGTCGGTGACCAGCAGGCGTTTGAGGCGATCTTCAATCTTTATTCCGCGAAACTCTACAATGTTGCGCACAGAATCCTCGGCGATGTTGCAGACACCCAAGAAGTCATTCAGGATGTTTTTTGGGCGGTGTATCGCAAAGCGAAATCCTTCCGTGGCAACTCACAATTTTCGACCTGGCTGTACCGGTTGACGATAAATGCGGCATTGGGAAGGATTCGCCGAAGCAAAAAAAACAAAGAAGTAGAGTATGAAGAATTCCTGCCCAGGTTTCAGCAAGACGGACATCACTTGGTAAGCCCGGTGATTGATTGGTCCGATACCCTGGACGAAACTTATGCCAAGCAGCAGATACAGAAATTTCTCAAGGATGCTCTGGACCAACTGAAACCGATCGATAAAAGTGTCGTCGTCCTTAGTGATCTGGAAGGTGTGTCCGACAAAGAGATTGCTGCGGCCTTGGGAATCACTGTTTCGGCGGTAAAGACGAGGCTTCATCGAGCCCGGTTATTTTTGCGTGGCAAATTGGCTGTGCAGTTAGGTCATTCAGCGGCTTGAGGGATCTATGGCGGGACCAAGCAGACGGCAGCGAATACCGAGTGCCAAGACTTGCAAACAGGTGACCAGTCTTATTTCTGATTACTTGAACGACAAACTGGCTCCCGCTGTTAAGCGTGATTTTCAGCAACATCTGCGGCTTTGTCCGGACTGTGTTAGCTTCCTGAATACCTATAAGAAGAGTGTGTCTGTAACTCGCTCTATCGGTCCCGAAGAAATCCCGCCCAGGATTAGAGATAATATCGTCAATTTTTTACGCCGCCGCGTCCGGAAATCCGGCAGCAAATCATGAGTAGCTTGTCGATTTAAGCTAAGCACTCCGAGCGCCGGCTTTATTGCGTATCAATTTAGCCCGAACTACGCAGTTCAAAAAAGAATGGTTATCAAGGCAGCGAGCTTCCAGTGCGAATGCCATGGGCCAGTGGCTTGGCGCGCCTGCAATCCCCAGTGGTGCAGAGGACTCCCTGGACAAATTACGAGCATGGGACCAACCACCCTAGACAGCATTGAAATTGTTCGCTTCTGTGCCTTCGCTCCTCCGGACTCGCCCTTGATCAGTACACATCGTTAATTCCTATTGCTGAGCCCGGGGTTAGTGAGCATCTCACCAGGGGAAAACCGCTATAGCCGCTGCTCGGATCCACCGCCCAGAAGGCACATTCCAGCCAGCTCATCGGCCCGTAAAGTTTCTCGCGCCGGCGGCTTAGATTCTGCCAAGGACATTCTTTCGCCGTCATTCGCCCGGGATGCGATGTCCTTGAAACTTTTGTTTCTGCCGGCGCATCTAACGTGAACCCATGAAAAAAAACCGGAAGCACACACTGCGCTCTAGGTCGAACCGATCGAATGAAAGTTCACGCGAGAATAAGCCACCTCTTCAAAATCCCGCTACAGCAAACCCTACGTGTAAAGATGAGGTGACCCTGATTGGGGATTATTTGGCTGGGAGTTTGGCCCCGGCTGTTCTCGTGGCGTTCGAAGAACACCTCGTCCTGTGCCGCGATTGCGCGGCTTTTTTGAGTACATACAAAAAAACGATTGAACTCACTAAGTCGTTTCTAAAAATGCAATCACGCGGGATCGAGTTGAAACCGCTGCGGCTTACTCCGAGAATGCGCTGATTCTCGTCGCTATGTTTTGCCTATATCTGTTTATTCTTACCGCCGCCAGGTTAGGATGAATTGGCATCGTTTCCCCTTGAGCGCCAATTTTTAGGAGGCCACTGATGAAGGCTATAGCTGTTATGCCCCATATAAAGGAACTCGCGATTATCAATCAACCGGAGCCGAAGATTCTCTCCTCCACCGATGTCAAGCTCCGCATGCTCGAGGCAGGAGTCTGTGGCACGGACAAGGAAATATGTTCCTTCGAATACGGCACCCCGCCTGCCGGTTCCGAGCAACTGGTGATCGGCCACGAATCATTGGGCGAAGTCGTTGAAGTCGGACCGCACGTCACACGAGTCAGCGTCGGCGATCTTGTCGTGCCAATGGTGCGCCGCCCGTGCCCGCACGATTATTGCGTGGCATGCCGCGAGGACCGCCAGGACTTTTGTTTCACCGGAGATTTCCAGGAGCGCGGCATCAAAGAACGTCACGGCTTTATGGCACAATTCGTCGTCGACGACGAGAAGTATATGAATGTGGTCCCGAAAGACATGCGCGACGTTGCCGTTCTGGTGGAACCGCTGACTATCGCGGAAAAGGGGTTGACCCAAGTATGGCAGGTGCAACAACGATTGCCTTGGAGCTGCCCGGTCGCGCCTGGAAAGGCTGCGGCTTATTGCCATCGAGCCGTCGTTCTGGGCGCCGGACCGGTGGGACTGCTTGGCGCTATGGCCTTGGTCAACCAAGATTTTGACACCTATGTATACTCACGGGAGCCGACTCCAAATCCGAAGGCTCAACTACTCGAATCGATCGGTGCACACTATCTTTCCTCCGAGAATATCGCTCCCGAAATGCTTCCCGAACAGGTCGGTAACATCGATTTAGTCTACGAAGCGACGGGGGCTTCGAGCCTGGCTTTTGAAATGATCAAGTATCTCGGCGCCAACGGGATCTTTATCTTTACCGGCGTGCCCGGACGAAAAGGCCCCATTGAAGTCGATACCGATCTCGTGATGCGCAATCTGGTTCTGAAAAATCAGGTCGTCTTCGGCACGGTCAATGCCGGACGCGACTCTTTTGAAAATTCTATTCGAGATCTCGGCACTTTTACCAAGCGATGGCCTAAAGCAGTGAACTCGCTGATCACCGGGCGCTTCCCGATGGAGTCGTACGCGGATCTTCTTCTCGGCCGCTCCGCTGGGATCAAGAACGTGATCCGCCTCAATTGATCCCAGAACAGCGGTTGGCGCACGCGAATGGAACACCGTAAGACCAACGCACTGTTTATGGGTCAATGTTTTTAGGGATCCAGAATGGAACATGGAACGTTGAAGGTTGAAGTTTCCTGACAGCACATGACGGCTGTGTTGAAACGCCATTGGCCCGAATATCTGATGGAGGCCGCTTGCCTCGGCCTGTTTATGATTTCAGCCTTCAGCTTCGGTGCGATTCTGGAATATCCCGGGTCGGCCCTTCACCAGGCCATTCCCTACCCACTGCTGCGGCGATTCCTGATGGGCATCGCGATGGGATTGACTGCTATCCTCATCATCTATTCGCCTTGGGGCAAGCAATCCGGCGCTCACATCAACCCATCGACTACTCTGACGTTCTGGCGACTTGGCAAGGTCGCCAAGTGGGATGCAGTCTTCTATGTTGTCGCGCAATTCGGCGGCGGAGTAAGTGGGGCTATTCTAGCTTCGGCCGTTCTATCCGCATGGGTGGCTCATCCATCGGTGAATTACGTCGTTACCATGCCAGGAAGCGCTGGAGTCACCGCGGCTTTTTTCGCCGAAGTCGCGATTACCTTTATTCTAATGAGCGTGATTCTCCGCATGTCAAACAACAGCCATCTGCACAAATTCACGGGCTTGTGCGCTGGAGCATTGGTCGCCGCCTACATAACCCTCGAAGCGCCGATCTCGGGAATGAGCATGAATCCCGCGCGCACTTTGGCTTCCGCGGTGCCGGCACACTATTGGACGGCGCTATGGCTTTACTTCACTGCTCCTCTAATCGGCATGCTGGCCGCCGCGGAGATCCACCTGCGAAGCCGGAGTCCGGGTATCGGTTGCGCCAAACTGCATCACGATAATCCCAAGCGCTGTATATTTTGCGGCAAACCCCCTTCCGAAGCATAGCCTTGCGATAGCGTATGGGTGCGTCGTTTCTCTCTCGGCGGCTATTCTAGATTAAGCCCCCGGGCTGAATCCGTAAAAGCCTCAAGTAGAATTCGCCTGGATCGACTGCTGCGCGCCGCTTCACGCACCTTTTCTCCTGAGAGGCGCATCTAAAGCAGCAATCAATAATGCGAGATAATTGGAGGACATCGATGAAGCTCATTATGGCTGTGCTCGGTATACTGACGTTACTGACTCTCTCTTCGGTGGGAGCGGCGCAGATAATTGAGAAAAAAGGGCTGACTCTGGACGGCGCAAAAAAAGTGATCGCGGCTGCTGTCGCCGAGGCGAGAAGCAAGAACGCGCCGGGCGGAGCCATTGCCGTTGTCGACGAAGGAGGCAACCTGGTTGCACTCGAGCGGCTCGATAACACTTTTGCCGCCGGCGCCAACATCTCAATCGGCAAAGCGCGCACTGCGGTCCTCTTCAAACGGCCGACGAAGTTCTTCGAAGACGCGATCAACAAAGGGCGTACTGCGATGACCACTCTTAATGATTTCACGCCGCTGCAGGGCGGCATTCCGATCATCGCTGATGGGCAAGTTATCGGCGCGATAGGGGTCAGCGGCGCCGCCAGTGCGCAGCAAGACGAGGAACTCGCCATCACCGGCGCAAACGCCTTAGCGACGAGCTCGGCGAAAGCGCAATAGCCACCACAATTCAGGAGACGTTATGAAAACTATCAAAACTCTAATTGCATTGTGGTTTTTCCTTCTCCCGGCGACCGGACTTCAGGCTCAACTGGCAGAAAAAAAAGTTTTGACTCTCGAAGCCGCAGAAAAAATCACCGCGGCCGCCGAAGCCGAAGCAAAAAAGAGAGCTGCGACTGTCGTCATTGTCGTGGTGGACGACGGCGGCTATCCGATTGTCCTCAAGCGGCTCAATGATACTCAGGTTGCCAGTGTCGACGTGGGCATCGGCAAAGCGCGCACTGCGGCGATTTTTCGGCGCTCCAGTAAAGACTTTGAAGATCAAATCAAGAACGGCCGCCTAGCCTCGCTGGTTCTCCCCGGTGCTACCCCGCTCCAGGGAGGTGTTCCGCTTATTTCCGACGGGAAGGTGGTCGGCGCAATCGGTGTCAGCGGCAATACGCCCCAGGAAGACGAAGACATTGCCAAGGCGGGCGCCGCTAGCTTCGAAGCATCCGATAAAACGGCCTCAGCTCCTGTGACCTATCTGCCCGCCAAGCAAGTGAGCCACGCATTCGTAAAAGGAATGCCGCTGGTCCGGGGCAACAATTACAAAGTCGATGCCAGTCACCGTGATGGAGCAGGCGTCTTCGAAGTTCACACCCGCGACACGGATATCATTTACATGCTCGAAGGCACGGCGACACTCATCACTGGCGGAACCCTCGTTGATGCGAGATCCATCGAAGCTGAAGAAATTCGCGGCCTGGAATCCAATGGGGGAGAGGCTCGTACGATTAACAAGGGCGATGTCGTCGTCATCCCAAACGGCACCGCGCACTGGTTCAAGGAAGTTAAAGGCCCGATCGACTATTACGTTGCCAAAGTCAGAGCAGCTGACTGATTGAGGAGACAAACATGAGAAGAATTTTTGTTTTAACAGGTATCGCCCTCCTTTTGACCCTACCTGCGAAACTGGTGGCAGGCAATTCACCGGAAGAATCACCAGCTACACACAAGGCCGATGCCGTCATCGACCTTGCGACTAAACAGGGAGTGGAAATGGTTCGAGGCCAGTGGCGCTACAGCGATACAAAGATCATCGAAGTCGATTTCAAGGCCGCAGGCCTGGATGGCCAGCCCGGCGATATGCCGATCAAGGCTTATGACTTTACACCCCATGCCGGCGGGGCCGACTTCGACGACGCCAGCTGGGAAGTCTTGGATCCAACAACTTTGGATAAACGCCGCTCCGCTGGAAGACTCGCCTTCAACTGGTACAGGATCAAGATTAGCGTCCCGGAGCGAATCGGTAATTTCGATCCAGCAGGCTCAACAGTGGTCTTCGCTACCTCTGTCGACGACTATGCCGAAATCTGGGTCGATGGAGAGTTGCCGCGCGCTGCCGGACAGAGCGGCGGTTCGGTCATCAAAGGTTGGAACGCGGAGAACCGGCTGGTCGTCGGACGCGACGTCAAGCCCGGCCAAAAGATCCAGCTCGCGATCTTCGGCATCAACGGCCCAGTCTCGAATCCGCCGACCAACTATATCTACATGCGCTATGCCAAGCTCGAATTTCATAAGATCGCGGCCGGCCCGATCGCTGTGACACCGCAAGAAGTCAACGTGGAGGTGGTGCGGCTCGATCCGGCAATCGACGCCATCGTTCCGCCCAATCCCAAAATTTTCAAGCTCGCCGAAGGCTTTCAATTCACTGAGGGGCCAATCTGGACGCCGAGCGGCGATCTTCTCTTCAGCGACCCGAATGCCAATAAAATTTACAAGTACGCCGCTAACGAAACGCTCTCGCTGTTCAAGAACAACAGCGGTTACTCCGGCAAGGATGTCGCTGATTATTTCCAACCCGGCTCCAATGGTTTGACTCTAGACCCGGAAGGGAGACTGACGATTAACCAGCATGGCAACAGGCGGGTCGTGCGGCTGGAAAAAGACGGAAAGCTAACGGTTCTCGCCGACCGCTTCGACGGCAAGCGGCTTAACAGTCCGAATGATCTGGTCTATCGCTCCGACGGAACGCTCTTCATTAGCGATCCTCCTTTCGGCTTGCCGAAATTCTACGACGATCCACGCAAAGAGCTTCCCTACAGCGGCGTGTTTGCCCTCTATAAAGGCCAACTCAAGCTGGTGAGCACCGATCTGAAAGGTCCCAATGGAATCGCCTTGTCGCTGGATGAAAAATATCTCTATGTCGGCAACTGGGATCCGGAGAAAAAGATCGTAATGCGCTATGTGGTGAACGCCGACGCGACGCTGTCCGATGGAGAAGTCTTCTTCGACATGACGAGCGCGCCGGGACAAGACGCGATCGACGGGATCAAGGTCGATCAGCAAGGCAACCTCTACGTCTCCGGGCCCGGCGGCTTGTGGATTCTTTCGGCAGCGGGCAAACATCTCGGCACGATCAAGGCGCCGAAGCATCCGCATAACCTCGCTTGGGGCGGGGAAGATGGTAAAACGCTCTATTTGACGGCGCAGAGCGCGCTTTACCGCATGCCCCTCAACATTTCCGGTATCCGTCCCGCAGATGGAATGAGCAAACTCGCCGCGCAGCGTTAATGTCAAAAGAATAGAACTGGCCAGCAACGACACGAATAGCGACATGGGGTCGATAAGAGCGAAAGAAGGCAGATCGCCAGGCGACCTCTGGAAGCTGCCAGAAATATAATTGCGGAGAAAGGGAGGATTCATGACAGAGAGTCGACCATTGAACATCCCCGTCATATTGGGAACCACGCGCAAGGGACGCATGAGTGAGCACGCCGCCCGCTTCATGGCCGGACAGATCGAAAAACGCAACGGAATCAAAACCGAGCTGATCGATCTTTCCCAGCTGCCAATGCCCATCGATGATGCCGGCGAGGCAATCAAGGATGCGGCCTTTTCAGAAAAGATGACGATGGCTGATGCGCTGGTGATCGTGACCCCGGAGTACAACCACAGTTTTCCGGGACTGCTCAAACATATCCTCGACAGTTGTTTGAAAGAATACATTCACAAGGCTGCCGGTCTCGTCGGCGTGTCGGCCGGTCCTTTTGGCGGCGTACGGGCGATTCAAGACTTTCTACCGGTCATTCGCGAGCTGGGCCTGGTCAATATTTTCTGGGACGTCAACTTCGGCAACGTCAGCAAGGTCTTCGACGACTCCGGCAAGCTGCTTGACGCGGCCTTTATTTCACGCGCCGACAAGTTCTTGAACGAGCTGGTCTGGATGGCGAGAACCTTGCGGTACGGGCGGGATGATATTGCTCTGGACAATTAACGAGAGGACAAGATGGCTAAGCAAAAGAGTACGATGATTTGTCCGAACTGTGGCAACCAGATGAACCACCATGCCGACAAGTTAGTCGATCCGGTGAAGCCGGAAGACCTGCGGCACCGGGATACGGCTCTCGGCGGTGTCATTGAAGAAATACACGGCTGTCCCGGGTGCGGCGCCGCCGCATCGCGGAGGGCGGTGTGAGCGGGAGTAATATTTCCATGGCTTCGGATACTATTTTTGAAATAGGTAAAAACCGGATTGAGGCGCTCAGCGATGGCATATTTGC
>DASUVS010000074.1:0-6883 GCA_036378835.1 Binatia bacterium
GTGAGAAAAGATCCGAATACCTATGCATGGACATGGAGCAGTCATATCGATTTTGAAGACGGGCACGAAATCAAATTCACCAGCCAGCGCAGTTTCCCAACCCATCTGGAGGCTGAAGAATACATGCGCCAATTTGCCCGAGCGCATATCGATAGTAGATTGAGAGGAATGCAGCAGTTCTAGCGTCAGTAGACCTCGCTTTTCCTCCACCCGCCCAAGTTAGCATTGCATCGGCCCTCATCGCTGAATCCGTAACTGGTTTTGATGGCAGGTTCAGATCGACCGAGAGGCGCAGCCGAGCCAGAGGCTTTATGAACTCGACCAAAGAATGGAAGATCAAACAAATCATCTCAGCACAGAGAGGTTGGAAAGCGGTTCATTGCTCTCAATCAGATAACGGCCAGCTTGCGATGTTTGAGCGGGCGATTGTTTGCTGGGCGTTGGTCGAACAGCATGGCGGCAGTGACGGAGGCAGAACCGAAGTGCGCGGAATGGAGCAGCGGTTCGACGATCTCATCGTCGCCGGTGACGTTATCAAAGCTAAAGTTCTTGGCGCAGATGAAGTCGATTGCAACGAGTATTTTCTTGGCTATGACGATCCGGACGCTCACAGAGAATCACAGTATTGGATCGGCGAAGCGTACCGACGCTTAAGCAAAGAAAAGGAACAAAGAGCCAAGTAAGTGTTGCCCCGACGAAGTTCGTCGCCCAGTCAACTTAAGCGCGCCGGTACGGAGCCTTTGAGCTGGGTTTTCACAAAGCAGGTGTAGGGCCTTCAAGATGAAGCGTATTTAGGCTCTCGGCCAGCTCTCCCACTGGAAGAGATTGTGATGAAGCCAATGAGCTGGCTGAGCTTGACTCGGCGCTTGTACCTGCTAGATTTTTGTTAACGCCGTCACTACATGCTCACAGCCACGCGCGAATAGATTCCCACTATCTTAATCACTACCCGTTGTTCTCGTTCGAGCAGCGCTGTTGATGCAATAACGCAGATTTCTCCCGGCAAGGAGGTGCGACTTCGGACTGCTGTACCGAAACAAACATCCTATGTATGAGAAACATTTCGGGTTTACAAAACTTCCCTTTAGCGTTGCTGCCGACCCCGGCAATTTTTACTTGAGCTCGACTCATCAGGAAGGCCTAACGAATCTCCATTACGGCGTCCAGTCCCGGAAGGGTCTGATTGCAGTAATCGGCGAACCTGGCACGGGAAAGACCTCGCTGCTGAGGATGTTTGTGGCCAGTGCGCCGCCGAATATTCGCACCGGGATCATCTATGATCCTCGTATAAGCTGGAAAACGATGCTGCGGCTGATCCTCGGCAAATGCGGCATCAACGCGCCACGATCGGATGCCGAAGGGATGATGCGGCGGCTGGAGACTCATTTAAAGCGTGAGCTAAAACAGCAACGAAGTGTCGTGTTGCTAATCGATGAGGCGCAAACGTTAAGCGACGATCTGCTCGAGCAATTGCGGCTGCTGTCAAATCTTGAATCTGACCAGCAAAAGATCCTGCAGATCGTTTTGGCCGGACAATGCGAGCTCGAAGAAAAACTCTCCGAAGCAAAGTTTGCGGCTCTGCAGCAGCGGATCGCGCTCCGGCTTCAGCTCACGCCTTTAAATGCGGAAGAGGTAGATGGCTACATAAAGTTCATGCTGCAAAAGGCCGGATATCAGGGACAAGAGCTGTTCGGTAAGCGTGCGGTAGAACGGATCACTGATTGTTCCCGAGGGATTCCGCGCCTGATCAACTCACTTTGCGATAATGCGCTGCTGGCTAGCTACCGCGCTTTCGAGCAATCCGTGCCAGCTGAGCGCATCGATAAAGCTGCTCGAGATCTTAAAATCCAAATCCAACAGAGCGATCCACCCGCTGCTGCCGAGTCGCCGTCGGCAGCAGGCGGACAATTTGATTTTGGTGACCAACAATTAGGCAACGACGATTCGTGGCAAGAAGAATTGGATGCGTCTCTCGCTGATTATGAAGAAGCGCCGAAACGGAATCCAGGACCTTCTCGTCCCCATGACGCGCGCTTGTTCATGTTTCTGGCTCTTATTCTCATCACCGCGGCTGCTCTGATCTTCTTCCGATCCGGCAGCGACCACGCGCAGGGCGACCGATCGGCCATCGGCCAGGCAAACATGGATGAGGCGAGTTTCCCCGCTCCCGTCGAGGAGCATCAGCAGCAAGCCCCATTGATGGCGAGCGCTTTCGATTCTGTTCCGAGTCTTGCGGCGACAAAAAGAGAAGCAGCCGGAGGTCATGCCCGAGTTTTTGTTCACACGCCAAATTACCGTAACGAACCTGTTATCAAAGAAGTCGGCAAGGCGCTCCAGACGGCCGGCTACGGAACTCCGGAAATGCGCATCGCGACGGGAAAGACCGGCGGTGATGTTCGGTTCTTTTTTCCGAGCGATCGAGGGGAAGCTAATACGGTGAAGTTTTTGATTGAGGCGGAGCTTCGTAAGCGCGGCTTCCCGGTATCGCTGCAACTGCTTGAGCGCGACGGCAGAAAATTCCAACATGCCGCGCCTGGCAAGATCGAGGTCTGGCTTCCGCCGCTACCGGATCATTCTAGAGTGAATAACAGCTAACTACCGGCATAACGCCTGCTATCAAGCAGCACGACTATCTCAACCATGCGCAGCCTACATCCAACGTCAACGACACGGAGACAATCGGTTCTCAACGTAAGCTCACTGAATAAACTCCGAAGGGCGATGGCGCAGACGATTGAGGCATTACCCAATGCCCGCGATCGAGCCGTCAATTATTCCCAGATGCAGGCTTGATCTTCAAGCAGTCTCCTACGACTGTCAGAGAAGTTCCCGCCAGAATCAAGTGCAGTATTTGCAAAGCTGACAAGTGCTGAAGTAGCATCTGGCAGAGAGGAGACAACCCGTATGACGAAATTGATCATTCAGCCGCATGGCAGACTGAACGATTGGGTAGCCGACGAGAAGGGCTATTTCCACGAAGAAGGGCTGGATTATGAGCTCAATGTAGAAGGAAGCCGCAAAAACACGCCCCCACTCGCCTCTCTCGGGGCAAGCGAATCGTTAGCCGATAACCGCTTTGGTGCCTTTGAGCGCTATGCCGAAGGACACGGGCGCAAGGGCAAAAACGCGGGCGATGTCAGCTGCGCCTGTCATTGGACCATCAATCAAGCCGCAAAGGTTGAAGAAGGCATCATGTGGGCTAAGGCTTATAGCGTTTGTGAAGCGGCCATCGTTGTGCCGGGCGATTCCGACGCATTCCAACCGGGAGATCTGGCAGGCAAAGACATTGCGGTGGGCTATCATTCGGGAAGCCATTTCTCGGCTCTGCAAGCCTTGGAAGTCTTTCTGACGCGTGAGGATATTGCGCTCAAGTTCGTCGGGACTTCCTGGTCCCGGGTCGATGCAGCGCTGGCACGGAAAGTACCCGGGGTGAATGCCTGGGGACCGCAGTTGTACCTATTGGAGCAGCATGGTTTTCGAAGAGTCGTTTCCACGACGTTTATGATGGCGTTTATGTTTCCGCCGGACGCGGATGAAAAAAGTGTCGAGCGCTATATGCGTTCGCTAATCCGGGCTCAGACCGATATCGATTTCGAACCTGAGCGCTACAAGCATTACTTCATCAACGAGATTCCCGAGCGCTTTCGCGATCATGTGGACGTCCGGCGTTTCGGCGTCGGCGAGCGCGTAGTCCCGCAGCCTTATAGCCAGGCAATCTTCGACAGAACTCAGGCTTGGCTGCGCGAACGCAAACTTTTCGATATCGCCTCGGACGCCGGTGTCTCTGGCCAAGAAGCAGTGTGACCTTTAAATTTTCGCCGCATCGCTCAGCTTTGTTCCCGTTCTTAATGATGGCAAATCGGGGGCAGGGTCGACTGAGGTCCGGGAGGCTGCGTTCGCGGGCAGCCTCCCGGGAATACGATGGGATTAAAGTACGCGAATTACCAATCCGCGCGATCCTGATAACGATCGCGCGAAGCCACGCCGCCTTTCGTTAGGACGCCAACAGCCAAAGCGATCAGGCAGGCATAAATCGGATACTTCCGGATTACGTTGCGCAGGTCGCCGGTAAATTCATCCAGGTTCGTGTCGCGAACATAAGAACGCGCCGACTCCATAGTAGGCGATAACCGTTCTACGGCTTCACCCGCTTTTTTCGATAAATTCGCCCTCAATTCACTGGCGCCAACCTTCAGCTTAGCGGCCATATCGCTGTCGCTGAATTGCTCCGCTTGCCGTCCCGCAGCAGCGCGGGTCTGTTGATAGGTCTCCCCAACCAACCCCAGCAATTCATCTTTTTTTCGACGGCCTAATCGTTCCAGACGGGCGGCGCCGGACACGCCCTTGCCCAAGATATAGCCAACGCCGAGTCCTACAAAGGAAGCGTAAACCGGATATCGCTGAATTGCGTCGACCACGTCATCTAGTAATTCATTGCCGCTTCTTTCGTGTAAATAGGCACGGGCGGAATCCACCCTGCTCGACACGACGCTAGACGCTTCTCTCGCTTTATTCGATAGGTTGGATCCGATCTCGCTGACGCCGGATTTGAGCTTAGCTCCGATTCCTCCGCCACCGCCGAATTCTCGCAAGCGTTGCTCCACCTCACGTTCTGCCTGTTCGCGCGTTTGTCCGTATTTCTCTTGGACTAGTCCCACCAGCCGGTCTTTTTGACCGCTGATTCTATCGAGATCATCATCGGTCAATCTACCCCACCAAGACTTCAGCGATCCGCGCAGCTGCGTCCATTGTCCTGTGAATACATCGTCATTCATGGGAAAATACCTCCATTCGTATTTGCATGACGGCTCGAGAAATTTGAGGGCAAAGCGTATGCCACTAAGCCGAACCACAAATCACGATGATCACGACTGTTTTTAGAGTGTTGTCCGAAGTTTGACACACGGAGTTTCCAGATGTCTCACAAGCGACTCGGCGAGCCACTCCAGTACTGCTGCTCGATCATTACTAAAACGACCCGCCGATTCAGATTCATGAAATGTGTTTTTCTGCTGGAATGGGCTCCGACTTCTGACAACGTCATGGCGGCGCCTGTCCTATACGGCGCTGCACCAGCGAAGCGAACAGTGCCTTGGCAACCGAAAGCTTTAGTCGTTTGTTCCGCACAACTTAAGGAGCAACTTACTTTTCGTAGAGCTTTTTGATAAATCCGCTCTTATCCAATTCTTCAACGAAGCTCGAGTCGGTGAACTCCTCGGGCTTGTGGTTCCATATGTCGTTGCGGGTCATGGCGACATATTCGTAGCTGATCTTCATCCCAGGATGATTGGGATACGGCGTGGGAAGAAACATTTTTGAAAAGATGTCGTAAGATTCACCAACCAAATCATCATCAGGCGTTTTCAGATACTTTTTGATGACTTTGATGCCGAAATCGCGGTTGGTTTTGAACAACGCGATGCCTTCTAGGTGCGCCTTCATGTAATTTGTGATCAGCTCCCGATCTTTTTTGATCGCCGCCCGGCGGGTGGTGATTTCCATCCACGGGTAGTCGAGTTCCTTGGCGGAATCCCATAGCATGCTAAACCCCATTTTTCGCGCTAAGCCGTAGCCGGGATGGGACACCGCAGTGGCCTCGACTGCGCCAGCCTTGAGCGCCATGACCCGCTCGGTATCGCTGCCGCCGGTGGTGATCAGAGTGATGTCGCGATCGGGATTGAGTCCCTTCTTTTTTGCGATCGAGCGGACCAAAAAATCCGTCAACGATCCCAAGCTGGAAACGCCGATCTTTTTGCCTTTCAAGTCCTCCGGCTTTTTGATCTCCGGCCGGACCATCAAGGCGTGAACCACAGCGGGCATCGTGTGCGCCAAGATCGCCATGTCGGCTCCCGCAAGATCGGCCGCGATGACAGTCGGCGTGGCGATCGGAATAATGTCCAGGTTGCCGCTGATCAAAGCTTTCGAGCCGATGCCGGAGCCCATGACCGTGATCACCTCGGCGTCGAGACCGTACTTCTCAAACAGCTTACCCTCTTTGGTGACGAAAATAATGATGTTGCCCATGCCGACCGACGGGACGCCCACCCGGATTTTTTTTAGGGGTTTGGTTTGTGAAAAGCCGGTTTGAGCAAAAAGGAGCCAGACAATCGCAAACAAAGCAGCGATTATGGACGTGTCTCGCCTCATGAAACATCCTCCCAGATTAACCTATGCCGTATCTCCACCGTCCCGTGAACGGTTACCAATTATTTTCATAGGAGTTGTGTATTTTGTCTATCCGTTTCTTCTTAACGGTTGGAACGGCGGAAAGTTGGAACCGCTCCAAGTACTGGAACACTTCGAACTAAACCATCTGCATATAGACATCGACCAATGCCGGCCGCTTCTCTTCTTTGATGACCTTGATGGCCCGTTCCACCGCCGGCCGAATCTGGTCCGGTTCGGTGATCGGTCCCTCGCCATGAACACTGAAGGTGCGAGCCAGGTTGGCAAAATCGACAGGGGGCTTGGCCATCTCCATACCCACGAGTTTATTTTCCACCGGCCGGCCGCGGTGAATCGCGACTTTTTCTTGATGCTCCACGTCGTTGTAGTAAACCCGGTTATTGGTCATTACCGTCAGCAGCGGCACACCGGTGTTGGCGGCGGTCCAGAGGGCGCTCGGGGTGTACAGCATCTCGCCGTCGCGCTGCAGGTTGACGCAGATCTTGCCCGTGCCCCGGTACGGCAGGGATGCGCCGACCGATGCAGCCGGCCCATAGCCCAATCCGCCGCCGCCATAGCCGCCAAGAAACAGCCCGGGCTTGTCCCAGGTCCACAGACGGCTCGGCCAGCCGCGAAAGGCTCCGGCGACCAGTAGCCAGTCTTCTTTTTTCAGCGCTTCCCAAATTTCCCACGCAAGACGCGGCGGCGCGATGGGCCG
>DASUVS010000075.1:0-7426 GCA_036378835.1 Binatia bacterium
GCATATCAGCACCCTTAGACCACGCGATTGTCAGACCGTCAATGAAAAACTTCTGTAGTGTTTGTTCAGAGGTTCGAAAATCGGTCCTGTGCGCCACGGCTAAGCGATAGTTCTTTGGTGCTGTCGATACATGGCCGAAGAACCTCTTACTTCTATTCCGCATAGTTATTCCACTCCATTGGGAGATTGGGTAGTTGGTACCGTCCCGACTGACACCCTGGATGAAACTCTTGAGAGACTGCTTTCCGTTCAAGGACCGAGTCCCGTTTCCTTATCCGGGTCAGATTGGCAGTAGCACCGCGACTGCGCGCTCCGGGAACACCGGCTATCTGCTATCTGTAACGAACAGAGGTAGCGCGGCATGCCCGCGCTACCTCCACGATCGCTAATCTCTGGATCGGCTACTCTAAGCTTGAGCTTCGACAATCAGGTTAAACGGGGTTTTCTTGGCCGCCCGGATAGTCTGGAATCCAGCTTCTTTGAGAACCTTCGTCAACTTCTTCTCGCCCGCTTGGGCTCCGAGCGCCATCCCTTCTTCGGATAATGAATGCGCGCAGCAGAGCGTCGTCGACGCGGAATAGTAAAGGCGTCCGATGGGATTTAGATTATCTTCGACCCGATCGTTGGCATAGGGTTCGACGAGCATCATAGACCCGTTTGGCGACAACGCTTCGCGCGCGTGGCGCGCCGCGCCCACGGGATCTCCCATGTCGTGCAAACAATCGAAGAAGCAGATCAAATCGAAACCTTGCGCGGGATAGTTCTTGGCATCCGCAACCGCGAAGGTAACACGATCGTCGACACCGCGCTTTTTAGCATTTCCTCGCGCGGCCTCGATCGAATCCGGGTGGATGTCGAAGCCCCAAAATCGAGACCCGGGAAACGCTTCTGCCATGATGATCGTTGAGTGTCCGTGGCCGCAGCCGACGTCGGCGATCGTAGCCCCGGCATTTAACTTCTCCGTGCCGTTTTTTAGAGCGGGTAGCCAGTCTGAAACTAATTGGCCTTGGTATGCGTTTCGGTAAAAAGCGGCCACACCTCGGTACAGTCGCGAGTTGTGCTCGTCCCAGCCGATGCCTCGCCCAGTGCGGAACGCCTCGATTGTTTTCTCTTCATCGAACCACATGGACGCCGGCACTTCCCAGGCGGGCGGCAGAAAAAGCGGGCTGTCCTCGTTAGCGAGCACCATCGCCTGCTCGGCTGTGAGCTCGTAAGTCTCGCTGGACGGGTGATAAACGACATAACCCGCGGCTGCCTGGCTGTTGAGCCATTCGCGCACGTAACGCTCGGCGCAACCAGCCAGTTTGGCCACCTCCGAGGAGCTCAAGGGACCCTGTCCCGCCATTGCCCTGTACAAGCCAAGTTTATCTCCCAAAGCGACCATCACTCCGCCATAACCCGCCGCCAGGTCGCTAATCGCTTTTTCCACGACCTCATTTAGCTTTTGCTCGTTGACCTTCATCGTTCTATCCTCCTAAGGTAGATTTGCTTTCACGCCAGTCAAAATAATCTCTAGAGCCTGTCTGTAGAAGAGGGAAAACGGTCAAAAGAGGTTCGTTCGTGCCAGAGGGAATGGAGAAATGAAGGGTGGAAAAAAATCGGTCGGCGTCAGTCTCTTGGCTATTCCCGAGGTCATGGCCTCGACCTTAATCGGACTCT
This sequence comes from Binatia bacterium, assembly GCA_036378835.1. GTDB lineage: Bacteria > Desulfobacterota > Binatia > UBA9968 > UBA9968 > WHTF01. The sequence continues at coordinate 1,660 of DASUVS010000075.1, forward strand.
ACGACGTGTTGAACTCGTTCACTTTGCTTTCCACTTACAATGATGCATTACCGAGCGAGCCGCCGTTCACCGTGGAAATTGTCGGGCCCAGTCGCGGCCTGACCCATACTTCCAGCGGTATGCCGATCCCGGCAGGCCGATCCATCGATGACGTCGATTCGACCGATGTGATCATTGTACCGTCGGTCATCGTGGCGCGGGGCGAGTGGCTTAAAGGCAAACATCCAAGTATCGTCCGTTGGCTAACCGAAATGCATGCCAAAGGCGCGCAGTTGTGTTCGACGTGCTCCGGCGTACTTCTGTTGGCGGAAACCGGTTTATTGGAGGGCAAAGAAGCAACCATTCACTGGATTTACGCGCCGACTTTCCAAAGAAACTTTCCCGGTGTTCGTTTGCGCGTGGAGAAAGCCTTGATTGCGATCGGCGAAAATAATCAATTCATCATGTCCGGCGCGTCCACGGCATGGCACGATTTGATTCTCTGCTTGATCTCCCAGCATGCCGGTCCCACAGCCGCCCAAGCAATCGCTAAGTTTTTCGCCTTTCAATGGCATGCCGACGGCTTATCTCCCTATGTCATGTTCGAACCAGCCATGGATCATGGCGACGCCGTAGTTCAAGAGACGCAGAAATGGCTCGACAAGCATTTCTCGGTGCCGAGCCCGATAGAGCAAGCGGTGCGCCGATCCGGCATCGCGGAACGCACCTTCAAACGGCGCTTCAAGAACGCAACCGGTCACACGCCGATTGAGTATGTCCAGCGCCTGCGCGTGGATGAAGCAAAGCGGCGGTTGGAAAGAACAACCGCGCCCATCGATGAAATTGGCTGGCAGGTCGGCTACGAAGACCCGACGTTTTTTCGCCGCTTATTCAAGCGTCTCACCGGCGTTACCGCCGGCGCATACAGACGCAGGTTTAGGATCCCCGAGTCTGTGCCTCTCGCAAAGATGAAGAATGGCATTCGATTGTGATGGCGTGATTCCGGCGTAATGATATCACCGCGGCTGTTTGCAGTTTCAATCCCCGCCGCAACAAGTTGTCACTCATCGGCGCCACGGACAAAATCAATGCTCGTCCAGCGGCGTGCTATTTGGGCGGGATGTTCGCCGGAACTTTATTGGGTATCGGTTTGATCGTTCGAAGATAACGGTAGATGGCGCGAACATCCTCTTCCTTCATATTGGCATAGATGTTCCACTCCATCGGCGAGATCGCATACTTGGTGCCGTCGGGACTGACGCCGTTCTTGAATGTTTGCACGAACTGCTCTTCGCTCCAGCGGCCGAGTCCGGTCTCCGGGTCCGGAGTCAGATTCTTGGCATAGAAGCGGGCGCCGCGCGGTCCGGGGAAACCGGCCACTTGGCTGCGCCCTACTGTCGTGCCGGCATACTTTGCCGGCACGCCGGAAAGATAAAATTTCATGTCCGATTCGCCGTCGGGCGCCAACGGCGTGTGACAGCCGACACAGTGGCCGAGATGATTCACCAGATAGTTGCCTCGCTCGATGTAACTTGCTTGCTCCCAATCGCCAGGTATCGTTTTCCGTGACGAGTTAAACGCGCATGCCGCGCCGATCAAGGTCAAAGCGACGCAAGCGCGAAAGGCCAGATGCCGCGATTTCATAGTTTCTCCGGTTATTTCTGTTCGGCCGGGATTCTTTCGGGCGGCGTATTCTTGATCGGCTTGATCGTTCTGAGATACGCCCACAACGACTTTAGATCGCGGTCGGTAATTTTTTGAAAGGCATCCCAAGGCATCTGAGCATCGAGCACTCGGCCATCCGGAGTGAGACCGGTCTTCATCGACCGGATGAAATCCGCTTCAGTCCAGTTGCCGATACCGGTTTCCCGATCGGGCGTGATATTCCTCGCGTAGATTTTCTTCCAACGCGGCGACGACCAGCCGGCGTTCGCCGGCGGACCGGCAGGCGGCGCGGGATTCGGTGAACCGGCATAGTGCCAATTCTCATCCTTACTGCCATCGGGTCTTTCACGTGTGTGGCAGCCGCAGCCTTGGATCGCAGTGGCGATGTAGCGGCCGCGGGCGATCCTTTCCTCTTCCGTCTCAGCGCGGCCCCGCGCGGTCGGCGAGATGAGGAAAGATGTTGCAAGGATCATCAAAAGAGTAGATATCCACTTCATCGATCGGGCCTTTCCACAAATCTGATCATCGCGATGTAGCATTGGGTGGAACATGTTTGCAACCGAATTAGTCCTTTTTGAACTCAGCCAGGCACAAAGTGGCGCGCTGCGGATTCTAATCGTCGCCGGCGTTTTGCTTCTATGCTACTCAACTGCCTACGCTGACATGGAACAGGGTAAACGGATCTATCGTGAGAACTGCGCTCCCTGCCATGGCGAGTCGGGTAAAGGCGATGGAGTGGGCGCGCGATCGCTGCCGGTGCGTCCAGCCGATCATACCAACCCCGCGGCTATGACTTCACGCACGGATGCTTTTCTGCGCGATGTCATAGCCAAAGGCGGTAAAGCGATGGGTTTATCCTCTTTCATGCCGGCATGGGAGGGCATCTTTAAAGATAAAGAGATTGAGGACCTCGTTGCTTACATCCGTACCCTGGCGCTGCCCGCCAAATGAACGGTCTACGGCGCCGCCCAACTTATATCGGTTAGTTGTTTATAGCTTTTAGTTTTCGGTCTGAAAACTCCCGCCGCGATTTCGCCACCTTTTGCTGTTGATTGGTTGAGACGATTGCCGTGCTCACCGGTCGCGAGAGGCGCGCGTGGCAAAGAATCATTCTCGGCTTTCTGCGCGCAGACAATATTTTCTATCGGAGAGCCGGTATGTCTCGCATCGCTAACGCCAATAGCGCTTGACTGTCCACCATTTACAATTTTCGCCAGGATTCACGATTTTGTTTATGGCCAGCGAATCGGAACGCCATCATGATGGCTTGCCCACGCGATTAGTCGCGCACTATCAACCCTTTTAGGAGCTTGACGGAGCAATCACGAGAATTGGCACATATTTGGCGTTATCGGCTGCGGGCAAATCAACTCTGGCCCCAGCCGAACCTTGGTTGAACCGTTCTGAGAACCCTAAATCTAAAATGATTCTCTACATCTCTTCTCCAGCGCCAACAGAGCACGCCTGGCTTGCACGATCGAGGCATCCGTACGGCGCTAAATCTTAGGCTTCAGCAGGTTCAAATATCGATAGGGAGACCACAATGGATGGCACGATCACATGGATGCTCATTGTCGCAGGTGCTGCCATAGCTCTACTGGGCGTCTTTCTGTTTGTCTCTGAAAAGGAACTTCGAAAGAAGCGCCGCGAAATAGCCGGACTGCTCGCAAAGTTTTCCCGGCCTAACACAGGCGTAGTTGCCGGTGATTACCAAAACACCCTAAACAAACTCGAGGACGCCAATAAAGAATTGCTAGAACAACTCTCGGCTCTGTCGAGCAGGCTCGAGTCGACTGAGCACGGGTTCACCCAGCTCGAGACCGAGAAGCGCCGGTTAGAAGATTCTAACCAACAGCTCAATGACGAAGCATTAGCCCTCCGACAGAAATTGCATTCTGCATTGAAAGCGCACGAAGATTCTCGCTTGGACAGAGCGGAGTTCAACGATCAGCTTGCCACGATGGCAAGTGAGTTGAAGGCGACTACGGCAAAGCTCGAACAAGCCAAGATAAGAATCGAAGAACTTGAGAACGCCAATGATCCGTCAGCTCTTTCACATGCCGAGAGCTTGCTCACCGAGTCGCGCGCCGAGTTCGAAAACAGTCTTAGAGCACTTCAGCGAGATCTGGCCGATCGCGAGGACAAGCTTCAGACATTGGATACGGTCAAGCGGCAGTTGCTTGATCTCGAAGAAAAATACAACAAGGCGCTGCTCGACAATCGAGAGCTGCAACAAGAAATCACTCGCTATCAAGAGCAGCTTTCCGATGCGGACGTCGCATCGCGGGATTTCGGGATCATTCGCCCACAGATGGATGATCCGCATTTGCTGAGCGAAAGCCCGAATCACCAGGCGCAAATGCAATTTGACATGATGGCACTGCCTGAGAACCGTTACAGCAGCCGCCACGCTGCACAAACCGGCACAGTTCTTCTAAGCACAGCTTCAACGGGGCTATCCGGAATGGATGGCCTAGAGAGTCATGGACAAAGAGCGGGTTCGCGTATTGCACTCGAGTATGTTGAACCCGGCAGGAACGAAAACAAGCCCCTCGTCGGCGATCTGGAACTGCGGCAGTCAGCGAATGACCGAACCGCCCAACTGTCCCATCTGCTCGCCTGGGTCCGGCTTCATGGCGGCGATCAGTACCGAGAACAGATCGATTCACTTAAAGATTTTACAGATCTTTCCGAACGTGAACGAGAAGTGGTTAGGGATATCTTCCTGGCCCGTGCGGACGAAGCGCAAAAACGCGGACGAGACGATGCAATGCTGCGCTATCGCAGTTGGGCAAAAAATATCGTTTACCATACCCGCTTTGCCGATGACGGGATCGAGGATCTATCACAGGACGAGGCTACAACAATCAGAGCCGGCCAGGGCGCAATCCCTGATCGAACGGCCACGGATATGGTGCCTGCGATCACGGCCACAAACGCGGCCAAAGCCGGTTTGACGACCGTTCAATCTGACCGGATCAAGAGTCCGGCAGGAAATGTCGCGCTAGCGATTGGCGTAGGCCTGGGTTTGGTTCTGATTCTTCTGGTTCAGCTTTTCTTTGATACACCGGCGGAGATCACTGTGGCCTCGGATGAGGCCTTGACACCCGCCAAATCTCAATCCGCCGAGCTTCCGCCACCGGCGAAATCCATAGGTGCGAGTCAATCAACAAGTCTTCCTGAGAATAGCCGCGATGAGCCTTCACGGCCTGAAGAGCGCGTCAGAACGAAACCCGACGAAATTAAAGCTACCGTTCGCAACGACAACAAAGAACCCGCGGCCAAGACCACTCGACCACAAAGCATTTTTGGCGCGTATACGATCGTTAAGTCGACGCCGGTTTACAGCGAACCCAATGAGGGCGCGGCGTTGATTACCAGCTTGGATCCCGGCACTCAGGTCAACGTAGTGGCAGCGCGCCAGGGATGGTACGAGATTCGCTCTAGGAGCGGCCGTCCACCGGGATTTATCAGGCAAGGCGGTGCCTCGCGCAATCGTTGATGGCTATCGCAAAAGGTCGGTATCAAAGGGCGACGCGAGTAACGATGCGAAATCTCTCGCGGTAAATGCGGGGAGTCGAACCGCAAGAACCTAACCTCGCTCATTCCACATCCCGGCGCGCGTCATCTCAGCGGAAACCTCCGCGCGGCTCCGGCTTTCATTTAACAGCCATTCTTGCCAGACTTTAGTTCCTGACATGGAACTCTACTCTCGGATCGAAGGATCGGGTTTCCCTATTATTATTCTGCACGGTCTCCTCGGCTCGTCAGATAACTGGCGCGCGATCACCAAGCGGCTTAATTCCAGCTATAAAGTTTTTGCCGTGGACCTCCGCAATCATGGACAGTCGCCGCACAGCGAAATAATGACGTACCCGGCCATGGCCGACGATGTGCGCGAACTCTTGGATCATGAAAAGATCTCGGAATGCCATCTTGTCGGCCACTCGCTGGGCGGCAAGGTCGCCATGCAGTTCGCCGTTACCCATCCGGACCGGGTGAGCAAACTGGTAATCGTCGACATCGCGCCGAAAGCCTACCCGCCATCGCAGCGCGCGATACTAGCGGCGCTCGAGCAGTTGCACCTGCAAAATTTTAAAGCCTTCGGCACAATCGATGCGGC
>DASUVS010000076.1:0-4629 GCA_036378835.1 Binatia bacterium
TCCTTTGTGTCACTAGCTCAAAAGTTTCACGGCTCGCGCAAAGTAAAGCGGCTTACCAATCTCCCCGGCAGCAAAAACACTCGGGTCAGTCGTCTAGTTGGAATCGTTGTTCCTGCCTTGCGTCTTTGCGGGAAATAATTCGATCAAGTTGCGACTTTGGCCATGTTCACAGCTTCTTTCCCCACAACTTAGTGAAGAAGCCCTCGTCGACAACTTCCTGAACCAGACTGTTGTCGAAGAACTGATCCGGCTTGACTTGCTTGGCTTTAGGATTGTTCCTGGCGATTTGGTCCAGAGTCACCTGAAATGCCTGGGATCTAACCAGAGGGACTTTTTCCATGAAGTCGTAACCGTACTGAATGCTGCCATCGAGCATTCCCGGATCGTTAATTCTAGTATAGCGCGCAAAGATAGCGCGGGTTTCTTCTTTGTGGTTATGCATGAAATGAATGGCGCGCCCATAGGCGCGAATGAATGCCTTCGCATCTGCGCGATTTTCCCTGATCCATTTTTTCGATGTGGTCAGACCGATGTGCATGAACGGAATGTCTTCCTTTGCCAAGTTGGCGATCATGCGCATCCCCGCTTTCTGAGCTAGATAAACCATTGGTTGCGACATGGGCGCCGCGAAAACAGTCCTGTTCGAAAGCGCCGCGGTAAGCTCGGGCATGCCGCCGATTTGAATGAAAGGAACATCTTTGGCGGCTTCGAGACCGTACTTCGACAGGAGCATGCGCATGCCGAAATCAGTCGAAGCGCCGAAGCGGGTCACGCCCACAACCTTGCCCTTGAGGTCGGTTACGTTTTTGATCTCGGGCGCGGCCATCACATAAAACGCAACGACGTTGGTGATTGCGCCCATGGCGACAAGATCGCCGCCGTTGAGTCCCACATCGACGATCACCTGGCTGTTCGCGCCTGATATGACAATGTCGCCCGCAAGAGTCGCCCGCGCCACGGTCGGCGAGCTGGCGATGTAAACCAGCTCCACGTCCAATCCTTCTTTTTTGAAAAAGCCGGCATCCTGCATAACCCAGAACGGCGAGTTCAAGGCGCTGACGGCCGACCATGCAACGACCCATTTAGCATCACCGGGGCTACAGAAAAAGATCAGCGAGAAAACAACGCCGAGCGTCGTTGCCGAGAGCTTTAACATATAAACAAACCCCCTTGCATTGGGCCACGCTACTGGGAATCCACGATTACCAATGCTGTACAGAACAGCGTTGCGTTGTGTCAAGCGATGAAATCAGACTGAGTATGCACTTGAAGTTGCATTTCTCTCTTGAGCCACACTATAACGATTAAACTATGAGTATTCGCGGCAAAGCAGCCATTGTCGGAATCGGCGAGACGCCGACGGATCGTCTCGGTTCAAAACCAGGCGAACCGCGCAAATCGAGCGCGCAATATTTGGCTTGGGCGATGCGTCTTGCGTTGGAAGACGCGGGGCTAACGCTCAAGGATCTCAACGGGCAAGGTCTGGGCGTAACCATTCCGACCGCGTATCCACAGCCGTTTTGGCCCGAAGAGGTCGCAGAGATTCTCGGCATCACACCCGGACTTCTGCTCGCGGGCAGCACGGGCGGCGCGGGCGCGATCTCACTTCTGGGCGGGATGTCGGCGGCGATCAACTCAGGTTTGATTGACATCGCTTTGTGCATCGGCGCGGCAGCACCTTTCTCTGAACACTTCGGCGGCGGTATTCAACCCGGCGACATGCGCGATTTCGAAATTCCCTTCGGCACCATGGGCCCGAACAGCAAAATCGCCATGGTCATGCGCCGCCACATGCACCAATACGGCACGACTTTGGATCACCTCGGCAAGATCGCCGTCGCCGGCCGTTATCATGCGAGTTTGAATCCCAGCGCTTACTTGAGAAAACCGATTACGATTCAAGATTACAAAGACTCGCGCTTGGTCGCCGATCCGGTTCGGCTTCTCGACTGCGTCCTGCCGGCAAACGGCGGCAAAGCCTACATCATGGCGTCGAGCGAACGAGCGAAAAGCCTGCGCAAGCCGCCGGTCTTCGTGCGCGGCTTCGGTGAAAGAAGCAATCCGTCCTACGGCCCGAGAGCCGGCTCCGACTCACTGATCATGGGTGTCGCCGATGCCGGTAAGGTCGCGATGGAAATGGCCGGCGTAAAACACGGCGATATCAACTTCCTCGAACTTTATGATGACTACATCATTGTGGTTTACTTGCAGATCGAAGATCTGGGGTTTTGCGCCAAGGGCGATCTCGGGTTTTTTGAACGAACCGATTTCACGATCAACGGCCAACTACCGATTCAAACCGGCGGTGGCATGATCAACTGCGGCCAACCTTCTACCGCGGGTGGAACCATTCACGTCATCGAGGCGGTCCGGCAGTTGCGCGGCGAAGGCGGTCAGCGCCAAGTGCGCGACGCCAAAATAGGCATGGTTACCGGCTTGGGAGTTCTGCCTTATGGCAAGAATCTCGGCTGCTGCGCGGTGGCGGTTTTGGATAGAGAAGCATGATTGAAAGGCGCCCGCCCCAGTTGCAGATCGCCGATGTAATTAGGTTCAGAAGCTCCGAGGGTCCTGACCTCTGCGGCACGGATGAGAGAAATGTTGGAGCATCTCTAGGCTAAGAACGATTTCGCGCTACCCGTCGAAATGGCAACAAGAGCAAGGTGGCGACATTGGGTCAGGCCATCGAAAGGTAATTTTCTGACGTTGAAGCTTTGAACGGTTGAACTTTGAACCAAGCTCCAGGAGCCTCTACTACCCATGACTGAAACCGACCTGCAAAAACCATTACCTACGATCACCAGCGAAGCGAAACCTTTTTGGGATGGCGCAGCGAAGCAGAAGCTGATGATGCAGCGCTGCGTCGATTGCCGGGCCTATGTCTGGACGCCGCGGCCGAGCTGCTTTGAATGCGGCAGCGAAAACATTCAATGGCAGGAGCTCAGCGGAAAAGGAAAGGTTTATTCCTTCACCGTGATTCGCCAGGTCGTTGGCCGCGCGGCATCGCAGGCGTTTGAAAAAGACATCCCCTATGTGATCGCCTGGATCGACCTGGACGAAGGCCCGCGGATGATCAGCAATGTGATCGGTTGCCCGGTTGAGGCGGTGAAGCTGGGCATGAAAGTGTCGGTCATCTTCGAGCAGCAATCGGCTGATATATGGTTGCCGAAATTTAGGCCTGTGAGCTCGTAAAACTAAACCTCAGAAAAGCTACTCGGCCGAGACTCAATTGTTTCCGTCCCGCTCCTTTCCCGCGAACTTACTTTTCTCTTTTCCCAGGTGCCGACCGAAGAAGGTAATCACCTCGCGAATGCTGTCGGCCCACGCCTTGGGATCGCCTCCGGTGGTAGCACCGCGGCCGGTGGGGGAGTTCGTGTTAATGCGAGCCGCCACGTGACGCACGGGGTTGCTGCTGTCGAAGGAGTGGTGTGCCCCCGGATAAATCTTAATCGCCACAGGATACCCCTCTTGCACAGCCGCCTCCGTCAGCTTTCGGCACGGTTCCGCCGGCGTCCAATCGTCGTTTTCTCCTATAAGAATCAACAAAGGAGCAATCGCCTTGTACGCACCGACATAGCTAAGGGTGGGCCCGTTCATCCCCGATCGGCTCTCAGGACGCCAGCTTCCCAGGCGGATTGCACAGTTCGGATACAGAGCGACGGCGGCCGCGAAGCCTGTTCGTTTGTCTCGAGCCAGTGGCTCTCTATCGCTTTCCGGCGAAACCATTGAGGCTAGAGTTGTGGAACCGCCGTGCGAGCCGCCCATGAGTCCAATTCGGGCTCTGTCGACATACGGCAGCGTGCGTAGATAAGAGAGTGCAGCATAAGCATCGCGGGTGCGCCGAAATGGGCTCACTTCGGTCCGGCTGGGAGACGGATTGGTGCATACGCCACTGGCGTGCCCTCGCGTTGTGAAGCTATCCGGAATGAGCACGACGTATCCGTACGTCAGAAGTTGGTTTGCCCAGCGGTCCGGAGCGCCGCTTGAGCGAGAACCGAGGCCGCTGCAATCGTGCATAATGACCACTGCTGGAAACACCCCGGCGCCGTCGGGCTTCAAGAGCTTGGCCGGAATCTGCTCCGATGCTCCAGTGCCATTAGTCGTGCTAATAGACAAGTCCGAAGTGGTGGAGCTGCATCCGGCGAGATACAACACTAAAAGCACCGACAATATCACATCCACCAGCATAGCTTTCGCCAAGAACAATTAAGCCGAAAGTCGTGCGTGTGCGACGTCGCATGCGCACGAACAGAGTCACACTTTAGAGTTAGAGTCCCGTCGTGCTTGCCGGCGGGCGGCGATGATGCGTTGCCTGTTCGTACGCGTACGCAAATTTGATCAAGCTTCCGTCATCATAGGGTCGCCCGGTAAAGCAAACACCAGCCGGAAGATTGTCCCGCGTAAATCCCGCGGGCACGACGATCGTCGGCACGAAAACCAGAAACGTATTTAAATGCGGCGCGCCTTTCTGATCGACGAACGGCGGGTTCACGCCGTCTTTGATCAGAGTAGGCTGGTGCTCTATCGCCTTGTGCACGATCGCATCCAGACGATGATCCGCCATGACTTTGAGAAAGTTCGTCATCAACTCATCTTGCGCTTTGAGATGTTCGTAATGGCTCATGGGATCGG
>DASUVS010000077.1:0-7767 GCA_036378835.1 Binatia bacterium
AATCCTCGGCTGGCGCAACCCCTTTTACATGAGACGGAATGTCACCCGCGCCCGTCCTCGCAAGCGCGAGATTTCGCAAGAAACATTACGTTCCATAGAGGCCAATAACAAGCTCGATCTCGAACTCTATCGCTATGCCAAAAAGCTCTTTAAAGAGCAGATTGGCTCTCAGAGTCCGTCGTTCGAGAACGAGCTTCAACGGTTCAGGAAGCTGAATGAAACCTGCGGCAGGCTGCACGTGCTGCTATCAGTTGGCAGGAGAGTAACGGCGGGGAAGATCCTTGCCGGCGCGCGCCTATTCATGAGGCATGAGTGATCGGATGATTGTCTCTGTCGTAATCATTTTCTTGAATGCGGAGCGATTCCTTCAAGAAGCGATCGAGAGTGTCTTCGCCCAAACGTATTCTGCCTGGGAACTCTTGCTGGTGGATGATGGCTCGACCGACGGAGGGACGACCATCGCTCAACGCTATGCCAGATATCATCCTGGTCAAGTGCGTTATCTCGAGCACCCGGGGCATGCCAATCGCGGGATGAGCGCGTCGCGTAATCTGGGTATTCGTAACGCGCGGGGATCATACGTTGCGTTCCTCGACGCCGATGATGTCTGGCTTTCGAACATCTTGGAAGAACAGGTCGCGATCCTTGAGACTTATCCAGAGGCCGCCATGGTCTATGGGCCCATCGAATATTGGTATAGCTGGACAGGCATGCCTGAAGATCGCGAACGTGATTATGTGGAAAAACTTGGCGTGCCGCCGGACACCATCATTCAACCCCCTCGGCTTTTTCCTCTTTTTTTACGTGACAAAGCGACCGTCCCATCCGGCATCCTGGTGCGACGTGGCGATATCGAGCGGGTAGGTGGATTCGAAGACACCTTTCGAGGCGAATATGAAGATCAGGTCTTCTGCGCGAAGATCTGCCTCGACGCACCGGTATTCGCATCCGGTCGCTCTTGGTACCGTTACCGACAGCACCCCGGTTCGTGTGTGTTGACGGGTCAAACAACAGGAGAAACTCATTCTGCGCGCTTGCTTTTCTTGAACTGGCTTACCAAGTATTTGTCTGAACAAAAAGTCAAAGACCGCGAAATTTGGCGCGCGCTTTCGTTAGAGTTCTGGCGTTTCACCCACCCGCGCGCTTTTCGCCTGCTACTTCGCGGCGAGCGTTTTATAAATCGAATCAATGGATTGATCACGCAATATCGGAAACCTAGTGGAAACCGTACTTGTCCCAACTATTGAGAGATCGCGGCATCTTATACTCGCGATAGCCCAGCGTACATTGACCCTTCCGGTTTTTCACTGGCTTCGGGCGAAATGGAAAAGACTTGGCTATGCTACGCCCGCCGGGTGGGTACGCTTTGGCAGCTTGCGACGCGTCACACCCCTCAGCCGCGAGTTCGGGTATGATCGCGGTTTGCCGATTGATCGGTATTATATCGAGCGCTTCCTGGCGAAGAACGCGTCCGACATCCGCGGGTATGTCATGGAAGTTGCCGACAACACCTATACGCTCCGGTTTGGCGGCGACTGGGTGACCCGGAGCGATGTGCTTCACGTTGAAGCAGGTCATCCGAATGCAACCATTGTGGCGGACTTGACCTGTGCCGACCATATTCCGTCCGGGAATTTCGACTGTGTGATTCTCACGCAGACGCTCCAATTTATCCACGATGTGCCAGCGGTGCTGCGCACGGTAAAGCGAATATTGAAGCCCGGAGGAGTGGTGCTGGTCACCATGCCCGGAATCAGCCCAATTAGCCGCTACGACATGGAGAGGTGGGGCCAATGCTGGGCGTTTACGACTCAGTCTGCACGACGACTATTCGAGGGAGTTTTTCCTCAAGACCATGTCCAGATAACGGCTTATGGCAACGTGCTCACGGCGGCATCGTTTCTGTATGGCATCGCGACCGAAGAGCTACGAAAGGAAGAGATGGATTATTTTGATCCGGATTTTGAGCTCATCATCGCCGTTAGAGCGGTAAAACCTGCGAATGTTTCTTAGGCGGATTAAAACAAGAGTAAAGCGTTCCCTTATTTCACTGTTGGCCAAATACAACTCCAGAAATGGGGTGTTTGCCGTCGAGATAAAGAGTTCCGTTGGTTTAGGAGCGAAATTGGAGTGGTGTTTAGAGATTCTGGCATACTGTCATGACAATGGTCTTGTTCCTCGATTCAGATTTTCTTATCCGAATTCCGAAAAGTCCGAGGATTATTTCGGTAAATTTTTCAAGGTGAAAGAGATATTTGTTGCAAACAAGCCGGTGAGATTTACTACGATTAATTCTATAGTAGAACTTAATTTAGGCAAAGATTACGATAGGATCCTGACGATTGAGTTGGCGACTTACCTGATTCGTAAGTACCTCACTGTGCAGGACGATGTCTTAAGCGAAGTTGAGAGTTTCTGTCATCAACATTTTGCTGGCAGAAGAGTCGTAGGGGTGCATTACCGAGGAACGGATAAGGGAAAGGAATCACCGATCATTCCATATGATACCGTAAAGAGAAATATCGAGCACTATTTAAAGCTACATCCGGAAACCAACTGTGTATTTATTTCGAGTGACGACATAAATTTCATTGAAGATATGGAAAGGGCGCCTGTCGGTCGACCGATAATCTACCGAAATGATTCATTGCGCGCACGAGATGGTAACTCTATTCATGAATCCGCAGATACAAATAAATACGAGATAAATAGGGATGCAATCGTTAATTGCCTTCTTTTATCCAGATGTGACGCTTTGTTAAAAACACCGTCGATCCTAAGCGGTTGGTCAAAACTCTTTAACCCCAAGCTTCCCGTGGTTGTCCTTAACTCTCCTTACGAACAATGGTTTCCGGAAAGGGATTTGATTCGGGAGAATGTATTTGTACCCGTTCTATAATCACCCGGGCGGACACCATTCGAGTATTCCAACGGCTCCGCTGCCGGACCACAGCTAGCCGCGCGCCTAGTCATGCAAATGATCGACAGCTGATAGGCAATTGGCTGTTCAGCTGTAGATGACGTCCATGAGCAATAAACCACTCGTCTCGGTCGTTGTAATTTTTTTTAATGGGGAAGCGTTTCTCCGGGAAGCGATTGAAAGTGTTTTTGCGCAGACCTATCGGCACTGGGAACTATTACTTGTGGATGACGGCTCTATCGATCAAAGTCGTAGCATCGCTGAACGTTATGTTGAGCAATATCCTGACAAAGTACGATGCCTTGAGCACGAGGGCCAACAGAATCGCGGAATGAGCGCATCGCGCAACCTCGGCATCGAAAACGCGAAAGGTGAGTACATCGCATTTCTAGATGGCGATGACGTCTGGTTGCCGCCAAAATTGGAGCGGCAAGTGTCGCTCTTGAGTGCTCAGCCCGAGGTAGGAATGATCTACGGCGCAGCGCAGTGGTGGTATAGCTGGACGGGGAAACCAGAAGACCGCGCACGCGACTTTGTCCACCCGCTGGGCGTAATGCCTGATAAGTGCATCGAACCACCGCGTTTACTGCTCCAGTTCTTGATGAATGAGGGAACTTCGCCTTGCATCGGCACTGTTATGGCCCGCCGAGCCGTTCTAGAGCGGACGGGTGGATTTGAAGAAAAATTTCGGGGGATGTATGAGGATCAAGCTTTTTGCGCCAAAATTTGCCTCGCTACGCGTGTGTTTGTCTCAAGCGAGTGTTGGCATCCTTACCGCCAGCACGCAGGATCAGCGAGTGCGGTTGCACATAAAACAGGACGGCATCGTGCAGCGCGACTGTTTTTCTTAAGTTGGTTGGAATCTTACTTAACGGAACACGACATCAAAGACTTGGCTGTCTGGCAAACTCTCGAAAAGGAGTTATGGCGATGCCAGCATCCATTCTTGTACCGCATGAAGGTGCGAACGCGGCAATTAGCGCGAGTCATCAACGCGCAACTGCGAGGAGTTATCCGGACGGGCGACGCCAGATAAACTACACAGAGTGATTGTCGGCTCTTTGTGGTGAGCCCGGCGACTCCACGAGGTGACGCGGAGCCGCGAAGCGGTACATTACGACCCGCAGCGACAGTCTATAGCCTGCCTCAGTCCCGCCTAACATCTTAACCGCGTATTCCAAGCGATCTATCACAGCCAGGCGGGACCTACGGCAAAGAGTGGCGCTGATGTTATCCGACATGACCGCGTAACTGTGAGCACTCTTCGACGCAACATAGCTGGTGATATGCGCACTTCAACCATTAGCTGCTGCTATGGGCCTGGTGACAAACTAAAAATCTTGGACACTTTCGCATAACGATGTTAATCACCTACTTAGGACATGCCGGTTTTTGTGTCGAGCTCGAAAAGTCAACGATCATCATGGATCCTTGGTTGTCGCCTTTCGGAGCTTTTGATTCGGCATGGTTTCAATACCCATGTAATCATCATCTCAATGACCTTGTCGAGCGAAAACTCCAAGACGCGACAAAGGATCGTTATATCTATATAAGCCATGAACATCAGGATCACTTTGATTTGGGATTCTTGAATAGCCTGAAAACAAGAGATTTTAAGTTCATTGTCCCGCAATTTTTTCGCTCCGAATCACTAGCACACTATCAATGTGGAGGTGTGATTCTCTGCCATTCTGATGAGGAGGTAAGGCTTGCCGACGGATTTATCAAATTATTTTTATACGGTCATGGATTTGAACATGACTCCGCTATTCTCGTTCATTGTGACGGACAGAGTTTCCTTAATCTGAACGACTGCCGGGTTTATGACCACCTTCAAGAGATCAGAAAAACCAACGGAGACATAGATGTTGTTGCGGGTCAATTTTCTGGAGCGAGCTGGCATCCAACCTGTTACGATTACCCGGAACAGGTATATCAGAGGATTTCGCAGACGAAAACGATAAGCAAGTTCGAAGCAATAGCGAGAGCCATTGAAGCCATAAATGCAAAAATATTTTTGCCCTCAGCAGGTCCCCCCTGTTTTTTGGATCCAATGCTATTTCATTTGAACGTGGAGCCAATAAATGTATTTTCGCGGCCGCCCCAATTGATTAAATATCTGCAGGAAAGGGTCGGCCGATCTGAGCGGCAGCATACGCTGGAAATCATGGAAATGATGCCGGGAGATATCTTGGATGTGACTGAGTGCAATTTTGCTTATAAGGTACAGGAGAGGCCCAGCGAGGATGGCAGTGACGCGTATCTCAGATCGTATGCAGCTAGATATGAAGTATTTTTTAAGGACCGCGAGGTAGAGTGTTCATCACAACACTTGGATGATATTTTCCATCGTCTTTTAGAAGCGATGGAATATAAATTGTCTTTGTTTGCGTTGAGTCATCTGGTCACTACCGCTCTTTATCTATCTTTACAGGAGACGCCAGATAAGCTGATCCGGGTAGACTTTCAATCCCGTAGAGTAGAAGTAGTGTCTGGAGTTATTGACCCCAATTACTATTCTTTGTCTACACCGACGTGGCAAATGGAGCGCGTATTAGACCATAAAATGACATGGTACAATTTTTCGCTTACTTTTAGGATGCGTATAAAGCGCGAACCGGATGTTTATGTGCCATTGCTCCATGATTTTTTACTCACGGAGGCGGAAGATCTAAAGCAATTCTGCTCGGAATGGCTGCAGTTGGAAACAAAACTAGAAGAAAACGGCGAACGCATCACTGTAGAAGCGGGGGGTTGCCTTTACTCTGTATCGAGATTTTGCCCTCATCAAGGTGCGGATTTGAGAGAAGGATGGATAGAAGAAAATCGTTACCTGGTTTGTCCCGGGCATTGGTGGCGCTTTGATCTGCGAAATAAGGGTCGATGTGAGGCAAGCAACGCGACGATAAATGCGGTTGCTCTTGAACAAGATCTACCTAAGCCTCGTGTCCCAACAGCTCAGCCTGCTGCTCTGCGTGACTGTAGATCTCGCGAAGTGTCCCGCTAGGAGAGTTGCCGGGTACGCTAATACATCCCGTTTATAGACTTCCGGTATTTCGCCCTCCAGCCGCACATGCCTACTGCGGCACAGATTCTGGAACATACGAGCGGATTTATAGAGGAAGTTCTGTATGCTGTACGAGGACCAATCCCTCACGCCAAAATTTGTTTCCCCTAAGCCGGCGATCACAGCGTTTTCATTCAAATCACACGGGGAGAACGCTTTACGAAGCGAGGGTCATACCATTGCGTAGTTTATCTCATGCCGCACGCACTGTGGCCTGGTACTTGGCTCGTTGGCCCGTTATTCGTCAATTGCGCTGCCTTCAATTTCGACGGCTTCAGCCGATTGGCAATGGCCGACAACGTGGTACCCCGATCGTTCGGTACTATTGGGAAGGGTATCTCCAAGAGCATCAGGCAGATATTCGTGGGACCGTTCTAGAGATCGGCACCACTGATACGATTCGCCGGTTCGGAGGGATCGCAGTCACATGCGCTGAGGGCATCGACCTGTCGCCGCATAGCCCGGAGGTCACAGTAGTCGCCGACCTCAGCCGCGCAGATCATGTGCCGTCGGACCGCTACGATTGCTTTGTCAACCAATTTACAATGCATCTCATCTACGATGCTGAAGCCGCTCTTTACCACTCGATCCGCCTTTTAAAGCCGGGTGGTATCTTACTCATAAACTTCTCGTGCGTGGATTACTATTTCCCAAGTGGTCTTGATATGGGTACGGGGGAGTCGCTCTTCCTGTATCGATGGTATACGCCCATTCAGGTCGAAAATATGCTCCGAAATCTTGGCCTGCGAGCAGAGGATTATACCATTGAGATATACGGCAATCTATTTACCCGCATCGCCTATCAGATGAATATGGCGGCGGAAGAGCTTACCCGGCGTGAACTGGAATACGCAGATGCGGGCCATCCATTACTGATCTGCGCGCGAATAGCGAAACCGGCCGACTGGCAAGCGGACAAGCCCGATTATAGAACACCCTGGAATCCCAGGGTGACGCCGGCTCAATGGAATTCCGTGACAGGACACTACGGTACCTGAGTAAGGCAACTATGATGATAAGAGCGGAACCCTCGACCGTCTCCGGCACTTTATCTTGCTACCGCACTCGCAGTAACCCGCTTCAGGAATCAGTCGTGCATCTCAGGGGTTGGCAGTTAGCGTGCGCGATTTCGGTCGTGCTTTTCGTCGCGGCCGTGGGAATTGTGCTTACGACTCAGGGCTGGCGATCGCGCAGTCCCGCGCATGATCTGGTTCCCCACATCATTAATGCGCACAATCTCGCGACAACAGGGGCGATCCCTATACATGGCGACACAGGAAGCTATGGTTCTTACAAACCGGCGGGGACTGCCTGGCTCATGTTACCAAGCACGCTCCTTTTCTCGGATCCACGGCTTTCTGAATATATCGGCGCAGCCTTACTTCACCTGGCCGCATTGGTGGGGATCTTTCTCCTGGCCTACAATTATTTTGGCTTCTGGTGTGCCTGTTTCGCCGTCATAATTTACGGGCTATCCAGCACAGGAATATTGATGGCTGCCTCTCTTTGGCCGAACGGGAGACCTGACTTTTTTATCTGGACTGTCTATTTCGCAAGCAGATGGGCAACCCGCAAAGATGGTAAATCCCTAGCTATAGCGACAGCCATCTGGGGAATTGGGATGAACGTGGACATGGCGATTCTACCCGCCATTTTCATTCTCCCAGCTTTGTGGTTGGTATATCGCCCTCCGATTAAATTCAAGCCATTAATCATTGCAATGGGTCTTGTTTTGTTGGTTTGGTCGCCTTACCTCCGACTTGAGATCGGGCGCGGGTTT
>DASUVS010000078.1:0-4079 GCA_036378835.1 Binatia bacterium
GAAGGAGACACTGGTGAGCCTGGCCAAACTGGTCGATGAGGGGGAGAAGTACGGCATCCCAGTGCTCGCAGTGACAGCGGTGGGCAAGGACATGGCGCGTGACGTTCGCTACTTAGGGTTGGCCTGCCGTATTGCCGCGGAGCTTGGCGCGCACATCGTTAAAACCTATTACTGTGACGACTTCGAGCAGTTGATCGAGAGCTGCCCAATTCCAGTGATCGTGGCGGGCGGCAAGAAAACGCCAGAGCTCGAGGCCTTGGAATTGACCTACAATTCAGTCAAAGGCGGTGCTGTGGGAGTCGATATGGGACGAAATATTTTTCAGTCCGATTGTCCGGTGGGGATGATTCAAGCGGTGCGGGCGATCGTACATGAGAATGTCTCGGTGAAAGAAGCGTGTAAGATTTATGAGAGCGCTAAGGGAGCGATCGCAAAGCGGGCAGCCGGATGAGCGAGTTGCGGAGATGCAGACGTGAACGAGGCCAATGTTGAGCGGCAATCTCAAGCGTCCGGCGTAGGCTCAGGAAGATCCAGTATTCTGTCTGGTAGTCGATCTCTCCTGAGAGATGCATTTGCATACTTCTAAGCAGATAGATCCTCGCAGCATGCGGGTGGCGATGTATTACAACAACCAGGACGTGCGGCTTGAAGAGATGCGCGTTCCGAAGATCGGAGCCGGTGAGTTGCTGCTGTGCATTCGCGCCAGCGGGATTTGCGGCAGCGATCTGATGGAATGGTACCGCATCAAAAAAGCGCCGCTCGTCTTGGGCCACGAGATTACCGGCCAAGTCGTCGAAGTCGGCGACGGCGTTAGAAAATTCCGCGTCGGCGACCGAGTCTTTTCCTCGCATCATGTGCCGTGCGGAAACTGCCGGTATTGTCATGCCGGTCACCAGTCGGTTTGCGAAATGCTCCGCAGCACGCATTTTGAGCCGGGCGGCTTCTCTGAATTCGTCCGCGTGCCAGCCATCAATGTAGATCTCGGAACGTTTCTTTTACCGGAGGAAGTAACCTTCGATGAAGGTTCCTTTATCGAACCGCTTGCATGCGTGGTTCGAGCCCAGCGCTTTGCTCGTCTTGCAGCCGGCCAGACTGTGCTCGTCATCGGCAGCGGAATCTCGGGTTTATTGCACATCCAACTGGCGCGTGCTCGCGGCGCTCAGCGAATCATAGCCACCGACATCAGTGATTTCCGTTTGAAGGCGGCGGCTAAGTTCGGAGCCGAGGCAACGATTCACGGCGCCGAGCAGGTTCCGGCGCGATTACGTGAGCTGAACGAAGGCCGGTTGGCTGATCTGGTGATTGTCTGCACGGCCGCGATGCCGGCCATTCAACAGGCGGTAAAATCGGTCGATCGGGGCGGCACGCTGCTGTTCTTTGCGCCGACCGCAGCCGGAGTCGATGTGCCGATACCGTTGTTTGATTTTTGGCGAGATGAGATTTCCATCGTCACTTCGTACGCCGGCAGCGGGGGTGATTTGGTTGAATCGCTCGAACTTATCCGCACGCATCAAGTGCGGGTTGGAGAGATGATCACGCATCGCTTGCCGTTATCGCAGGCGGGTTTAGGATTTCAACTTACGGCCAGCGGCTCGGAATCGATCAAAGTAATTCTCGATCCTTCGATCTAGTAGTGTGTGCCTCCGGTCACTTCGTGATCCCCAGCTCTTTGCGAGCTTTGTTTAGAAAAGAATAATCGACGACTTCGGAAGCCGGGATCGGCTTTGTTACCTTGGCGTTTTCTCGGGCTAGGTCAATGAGCACTTGAACGGACTCCGGCCGGACATAGGCGTCTTTGGTTAACACCCGGCTCACGTGCCGAAACATTTCTCCCGCCATTTTTCTATCGCTGATATTCCATTGCTTCATCAAAATGTTGGTCACTGCATCGTTATTATTTTTGTCCCAAATAAATTGTAGGCCGCGGACTGTGGCGCGCACCATTCGATAAACCTCGTCGGGATTCTCGCGGATACGCTTGTTTGAAGTGCCGAAGCCGTTTTGGGCAAACTCGACAATGTCGCCAAGGAAGAGCAGTTCGTTGTAGCCTTTCTCCAATGCCACGATGTTCTCAGGCACCGAAAGGAGCGAGGCATCGACGACACCGGACTCGAGAACGGCGAAGCGGCTGGCGGCGTTCCCCGACATCTGCAAAACTGAAACGTCCTTACCCGGCTCGAGTCCGATCTGTTTCAGCGCTTGGTTGGCGAGAAGTGTCGCCGAGCCTCCCGGTGAGCTGCCGGCTATTTTTTTGCCCTTTAACTGTTTGACGTCTTTGATATTTTTTTGGCTGACGAGGAACAACAGTGGCTTGGAGACCGTGAAGAGCAATACCTTCATCGGCTGATCGCGAACTGCTGCACCGATGGTGCCGGTCACAGCGCCGTTGTAATCGATATCGCCGTTCAAAACTGCGGTGCTTGCCAGGTTGGCGGGCATGAAGATGATTTCCAGATCGATCCCTTCATCCTTAAAGAATCCACGGTGAAGCGCCGTATAAATAGCCAGGAAGGAGACATTGGTGGAAGAACTGCCCATGCGCACTTTCTTTAACTGAGACTGGGCATGGCCAGCGGAAGGGAAGTGAACAGCACCCACCGCCGCGGCGAACATTAAAAGGATTCTCAGGTGTTGGAAAAGTCTCATAGCGGCATCCTTGCTTCGTCGATCTCAATCCAGTTGGCTCCATTGTTTGAACTCTTCAAGTCCCAAGCGGGTTAGCGTGTCGATATAGGGCCGCCCGGTTCTTTCATGCCGCCCGGATAGACGGTAGTACTCGAAAATGAGCTCGGGCAACCATTTCGCAATGGTGAAGCCCTTGTACTTGCCGTCAGGGATCGGCTCGAGAAAGCGCGGTCCCACATCTTGCCAATCATGGTCGGCAATCCACCCGCGCTGGGTGCCGAAAACGCTTTGAAGAATGATGCTCCGGTGACCGACGTCGATGGTTTCGTCGAGGCTGACGTTCCACCCTGTGGTTGCATTAAGCGAGTCCACCATACTTTTCACGCCGTCGGGCGGTTTGTCGTTCAAGGCGAACCAGCAACCACCCATGACTCCACAGGCCTGGCGAATTTGCTCCGTTAGAAGATGCGAATTGGTCCAGCCATCGGCCTGAGTCGGATCGAGCGGACCCCATTTCTCTCGATATAACAGATCAGCGGGCGGCTCTGTACCGCCCGCCCCCTGCGGTTTCATGCCGCCGCTTGCCACTAGTTCGCGCAACATTTGGCTGAGCAGCGGCCGCCATTCATGTTGCGCCGGCGTCCCGCCCTTTGTATGTACTACCCAATTTTTTGCTTCGCCTCCCAGTGCTTCGGCAAGTTCTTTAGGGCCATCGGCGAGAATATTGCCGAGCCATGTTTCGCGTCGCGCGCAGCGTTCCAGCAGAGTTTCGGCAGCGTGCAAATTGCCCCATTCCAATCTCAATCCGTCGGTACGATCCTCGCCAAGAACGCCCTTTTCCCAAGCCTCGAAGGCTAGTCCGGCGCCGCAGGCGAAATGGCTGCACTCGATGCCCAAATCGTTGATGCGCTCCGACAAGTAGAGCACATCATTGCCTTTGAACCCGAGATTGTAGAAGGTGTCCATCCATTCGCTGCCCGCGTTGAAGTGGCCGACTGCGCCTTTGAAGCGGCCTTCGCCGATTTTCACATCCCAGGGGCACATGCGCGCGCACTGAAAGCAGGGCCTCAAGACGACCTGGTTCTGATCCAAACCCTTGGCCTCATCGCTGATAACCGTACTGCGCCAATTAAGTTTCGTAATCGCGCCCCAGTCCTCGCCGTGGCCGACACTGGTCAGTCGTTTTTTTACTGTGGTTGTGCGCGACGCGATGGCTTTGCGCCAGCGCAGTCCGGCTTCGATCAGCGTATTCTTGTCGTGCACCCTGGGCCGCTTGGTGCCCCATGCGACAATGGCCTTCAGTTTTTTTGAGCCCATCACAGCGCCCAAACCATGGGCCGCGTTATGATTGTAGTCATTGACGAACATAGCGGCACGATTCAGGCTTTCGCCGGCCGGTCCGATACAACCGACGCGCGCGTCCTGATGACCGCATTCCTCGCGGAGCCTGTCTT
>DASUVS010000079.1:0-9735 GCA_036378835.1 Binatia bacterium
TAGCCGTCAACAGAATAGGCGCTATTGTGTTCAAAGGATCTGCCGGCGAATGCCTGCACGAAGCTCGGTAAATAGAGCAAGTATTGATGCAAA
Source organism: Binatia bacterium (assembly GCA_036378835.1). Classification (GTDB taxonomy): domain Bacteria; phylum Desulfobacterota; class Binatia; order UBA9968; family UBA9968; genus WHTF01. Next base: position 94 of record DASUVS010000079.1, read on the forward strand.
TCGGGGTAGAACCAACGGGCTATGGGATCCGCGCTGAAAGCAAGCACAACATTGGCGACGGCCCGATCCGCGTCTGATCGCGTTACCGTTTTGATGATGGGTTTAGTCATGTTCTTGTTTCCTTACTTAATTCCAGTTCATTCGCGCCGGATCCGTCATTAAACTGGTTCCGCGCTCTTCTCGACTCGAAGAACCTCTCCCGCCTACGAGTGGCCATAAGCGATGGCCACATAGACAAGCACCAGGGCGAAGAGTAAAAAGCCTTCCATGGCGCATCGCTTCAAGGTTTGATGTTCTGGTTCAAATGAAAAATATTTTCGGGATCGTAGCGTCTTTTGATCTCCACCAGGCGCTCATAATTGGATCCGTAAGCCGCCGCAACGCGATCGCCCTCCTCGTCGGTCATAAAATTTATGTAAGCGCCGCCCGATGCATAAGGTGCACTGGCTTTAAAGAAATCGCGCGCCCACGCAATACATTTCTGGTCGTCTTTCGCTTTGTCCCAGCGCCCATGCACGTTCAGCACAAAGTTCGCGTCCCTGGCAGGATAGGCCGTCGCGTTAGCGGCGATCCGGTTCGGCGCGCCGGCAATCAGCCCGATAAAAATTTCGCACTGCGGCGAGGGCAGGCTCCCGGCGAACTCGATAACGGCATTCAACGCTCCATCGGCAAGCTTCGTAAAGTTATGGGACTTCCAGTAGTTTCTTGCACCGGGGGTAAGCAAAGGATCGAACGCTTTCTGCCAGTCGGCGTAAGGCAGAGCCCCGATGTGCTCGCCGAGGACATCGCCGAACGCGCGCAGAGGATCGATGAGTTTCTCTCCTTCTGCTACCGCACCGCAGTAGAAGATAGGCAATACGACCACTTCTTTGCCGTGAACGTTTTCCGGAAGAAAAGGCAATGGCGGAGCCTGGCGCAGCACGACCCAGACATTGAGATCCTCGGGAGCCGAATCTATAAATTGACGATAACTAGTGAGTATCTGTCTTGCCTGGCTGAACGGGAAAACGATCAACCCCGCGAGTATTTCGGGACCCACCGGAAAGAGTTGGAATTCGAACTGGGTGACCACGCCAAAATTTCCGCCGCCGCCTCGAAGCGCCCAGAAAAGATCCGAGTTTTCTTTTTCACTTGCGCGTATTTTGTTGCCATCCGCTGTTATCATGTCGACGGAGACGAGATTGTCGATGGTCATGCCGTATTTGCGAGTCAGCCAGCCGAAGCCGCCGCCCAGAGTTAGTCCGGCAATGCCCGTTGTGGAATTAATCCCCACCGGCGTGGCCAGACCATGCACCTGGGTGGCCTGATCTAGATCCGCAAGCGTCGCCCCAGGCTCGACATACGCACGCTTCTTAGCGGTGTCTACCCGGACGTTCTTCATGTTCGAAAAGTCGATCGTCAGGGCGCCGTCACAAAGGGCGTTGCCGGCGATATTATGCCCGCCCCCGCGAATTGAAATTTCCAGTTTGTTGTTTCGGGCAAATGCGATTGCGTGTGCAACGTCGTCAGCCTCGGCGCACTGCACGATCAGCGCCGGCCGGCGATCGATCATCGCATTCCAGATCTGACGAGCTTCCTCATAACGGGAATCGCTCGGAATCAGGACGCTCCCTTTGACAATACCTTTGAGCTGTTCTCTCGCGTTTGCCGCTTGGACGTTCATAACATTGATCTCCTTCTTGGATCTTGTTGCCGTCAGCAAAAAGCCGGCGCCATCTCCTCAATCTGTTTGCGTGCCCCGGGGTTGATCGTCTCGACTGTGGCAAGGAAGTTCGGATGCGTCATGCCGGTCCCGAGATAAGTCCAGCGCATTCCCTTAAGCACAGCATTCTTGACCTGCTCGCGCTCGGTCCGGGACAGATCTCTACCGGTCGCTTGCAAGAAACTCTCGACGTCGAACTCGGCCTGCTGCTGAATGCCTCTATCGAGGAATGCGCCGATATTGGCGTAGTCGGCAAAAGCTTGGTCAATTTCCTGGGCAGTGGAATTGGCGACGATTTCCTCAACCATCAGGGTATCGAGCTTGGTGTGTTGGGATTCTTCCAGCCAGTGGTGCTTGAGCAGGCTCTTGAACTGAGGATCAAGTTCCTGGCTGTTCCGCACGCCTTCGATATAGTGCCTGAGGGTGATCCATTCGATGTGCAGGATTGCAATGCCGGTCCCGAGAGGGCTATGCGACAGCACAAAACGCGAGATATCCTCCGCAGGTCCGATGAAGTCGCACTTGCTGCCGAAGCCTTCCTCGAACTCTTGGCGAAAGCGCTTGAAGAGGTGAATGTGCTTGGCTTCCTCGCCGGCGAATTGAAGCAGGGCGCGCACGCGGTAGTCGTCGCCGGAAAGTTGAGGACGGGCATGATCGACCACATACGGCAGAATGAATTCCTCGACCAGACCGAACATCAACAGATACTCATGACCGCGGATCTGATTGAGCGTCACTTGTTCCTCTGGCGCCAGAAAGGATAGCTGTTTTACCTGCGCCAAGGATTCCGGCATGAACGGTTTGGTGAAGTCGAGTTTTTTTGCGCCGCCGATAAGGTCTTCCACCCTCCAGCCGATCCTTTCGGATGCGGCCAGCGTCGATTGATAAGAGTAATGGTTTTGCATGTCTCACCTCCCGTAAGAGTTTGTTTGCAAACCCTTAACGCACCTAGTGTGCCACTAACTCAACTAACGACTTGTTGAACAATTGCCGAGACTTGGAGAGTTGAGTAGGATCGGGGTTAATTGTGAGATCTAACGAGTCGTGAGATTTCACATCGCGAGTTGTGAGATCTCACGTATTTAACTTGCGGTTCTGGTGCCATTGGATTGCGAGCAGAAAAAATTCTTCTTGCACCAAAGCAAGAATAATGATCGTGGCAATCTGATCTACAGCCGTCGGCAATGTCCCGACTCATCTCGGCCGCTGGATGCCGAGAGCGCGGATGCGGGAATTGAGAGTAGAAGGATTGATGCCAAGCATGCCGGCCGCGCCGTCTTTTCCCGCGACACGCCAGCCGGATGATTCGAGAGCGCGCAGAATGTTCTCCCGTTCCAGCTGCTGAAGCTCGTGGATCGGCAGAATTCGCTGCGCCGGGTGTATAGCGCTGTCCAGGGAAGGTACCGTTTCGATAACGACCTCTAAAGGAATCTCCGGCAGAGCTCGGTCAAGGTTGATAGAGCCATCCCGGGAGGTAATCACAGCGCGCTCGATCACGTTCTGCAGCTCACGCACATTTCCCGGCCAGGAATAAGCCTTCAACCGTTTTTTGATCGGTTCTGAAAGAGGCTCGATACGCCTACCCATACGCTGCGCGAATTTGGCGGCAAACTCCGATGCGAGAATCACCACATCTTCGTTTCGATCACGCAAAGGCGGCACACCGATCGGAAACACGTTCAAACGATAGTAAAGGTCCTCGCGAAAATGCCCTTCGCGTATCGCTTTTTTGAGATCGCGGTTGGTTGCCGCGATGACACGGACATTAACCTTGCGCAGAAGCGAGCCGCCGACCGGAGTGAATTCGCCTTCCTGTAAAACCCGCAACAGCTTGGCCTGTAGATCGAGCGAAAGCTCGCCCACCTCGTCGAGGAAAATCGTGCCGCTGTCGGCCAAAGCAAAACAGCCCTCGCGCCTCTGCGTGGCGCCGGTAAAGGCGCCCTTTTCGTGGCCGAAAAACTCGCTCTCCATGAGTGCGGCTGGAATTGCGGCGCAATTAATCGTGATCAGGGGCTTGTCGGCGCGACGGCTGGCGCCGTGAATCGCCCTGGCGATCAACTCCTTGCCGGTGCCGGTTTCACCAAGAATCAGGACCGTGGTATCGCCGACCGCGACTTGCTCGATATCCTCCAGCACGGTTTTAAGCGCAGCGCTTTGCCCGATAATTTGCTCAAAGCCGCCAAGCTTGTTGAGCGCTTCACGGAGATATTCGGCTTCCGCGGTGAGAGAACCGATTTTACGGTCGGCTTCGAGCCGCTCACTGATGTTTCTTAAAATCAGCGTGTAAAAGGTTTGCCGGCCGATCTCGAAGCACGACAAAGTCGCTTCCGCGGCAAATTCACTACCGCCGCTCACCAGCGCGCGTAACCCCCCCGGAACCCATGCGGAGCGGCGTTCCGGCGGACAGGGCTTGAATTCATCGATGAGCCGCAAGATTTTTTGATAGCTCTTGCTGGAAACAAATCGACTGAATTCATCGCCAATTGCCTGGCCGGCCGGACATTGAAACGCCTGCTCGGCAGCGGGGTTCACCCGGGTCACTTTGAGATTCTGGTCAAGCTCGATAATCGCATCCATGGCGCTGTCAAACAGACGGCGTAGCTTCTCCTCACGCTCTTTAACCTGTCTTTCAACGCTTTGCCGTTGCAACTCGGCCGCTGCTCTGGCGGCAAAAATTCTAAATAAAGCGTGAACCTTGGGTTCTTTCGGAATTGGCCGTCGATCGATCACCGCAAGATGACCGAGGATTTTGCCATCCACGTCTTTCAAAGGCATTCCGAGATAGCTCACCGCGTTAATTGCGGTTATGTCCGGATCGTCGGGAAAGAGTTTAAAAAGATTATCGGGAAAATGAACTATATCGGCGCTGTCGATCACTCTTTCACACGGCGTGCCGGCGATATCGGTCTCATAGTCTTTTATCCACTGCCCGTCCATCCAAAAGGCAAGTGCGCGCAGCCGGCGTCGTTCCTGGATGTATTCAGTGACCCAGGCGCCATGAGTGTTTAACGCTCGCGCCAGGTTTTCCACGAGCGCGGCAAAAAACCGTTCGCCCGTCTCATTTGCGGTTCCTTCAAGTATCGTTCGGAGCGCGGACTCTTCATCCAGCGCAGCGAGGGGGGATACTCCCGGATCATGATGGATCATAGAAAACACCTGAGCGCGGCCCTTGGAAATCTGAACGGCAGCCTGAGCTGCCTCGTTCTCAGAACGCCGTAATATCCGGGGCGACTTGTCTCTGTCAAGCGCCAGAACTATGCTGTCGACAGCGCAATCGACTGCACGTAGGAAACAATGCAGTCCAACCTAGATTCCAAACTTACTTATGTAATCACCGGCTGGTAATCGTCACGATGCCCGCGAACATGAGGAGGGCGCCGAAAACGATGCGTCGGTTAACCGTTTCCACTTTGCGCAGGAAAAGAACACTCAAGAGCACGGTAAACAGCGGGGTGGTATTCAAGAGCGGAATAATCACGGACAACTCGCCTCGCCCTAAAGCGATAAAGTTGAGCACTTGAGCCGTCGTTGCCAGGAGCGCCGCGGCGAGAAAAAATGAAAAACCCTGCCGGTCCAGGCGCAGCGACTGGGCTCTCCCGGTGCTCAGCACAAAGACCAATAACAGAATCAGCGAAACCGTGGTCACGATGGCTACCGCGACAAACGGATCGGGTAGAATTTTCAGCCCTTGCTTGCGTAAGCTTTGCGAGATCGCGGAAACCAAGGCCGCGCTGATCGGGAAAGCGGTATCAACGAGGCGCCACTTTGCCGCGCCATCCTGCCGGCCGGATATCAACCAGAGACTGGTCATGATCAGGATCGTGCCGATATAAACCAGGACTCCGGGCTCCTCGTGCAAAAAACTCACGCCAATAATCGTCGCAAACATTGGTTCGGTGCCGCGCAGGGGACCGGCGCGAGCAACACCGATTCGGGTAATTCCTTCATAGAACAAAGCTCGCGCCAGCAACGGTTGGATGCAACCGCTGATGACAAAATAGATCATCGCCGGCGAGGACAAGAACTCTAACGATGTGCTAGCTATCAGGTAGCTCCACATGCAGGCGGTGGAGACGGTGAAGCTCATCGCCATCGCTGCGAAGATGTTGGATCGCCGTAAGCCGAGACGAATTAGAACAGAATCCGAGGCCCAACCCATGGCCGAGAAAATGGCGGTGATTTCAGCAAGTAGAGACATGGGCGCCAGGATGTGAGAGGGTCCAGATAAACCCACGTCCTGATCATTTGCAACCGCAGAATTCGTCATGCGGCGTGTTCGATCCATCCTGTATTGCATAGCAGGGACGACTCGACTTAGAATCGGCCCGATAGAGGCGAACGGAGCCAACAACTAACAGGAGGGGTTATGGAAAACGGCAAACAAACCGAAGCGAAGATGGTTAAACTGCGAACTCAACTAGTAAAGGAGGGGCATACGCGCAACTTGCTGGCGGAGACGGATTTGATGACTCTGCGTATCCATTGCTACGCGCCGGGGATCGGCGAGAACGCGCTCCACTCGCACACCAAAGAGGATCATATTTTCCTGGTTCTCGAAGGAAACGCAGAATTCAATACTGGACGCGACGGCAAAACCATTCTCAACGCGAGCAAGCATCAAGCGATCGTGCTCCCGGCAGGTTGCTATTATCAGTTTCGCAATTCCGGCGATACTCCGCTGGTGATGACTCGAATCGGCGCCGGTCCCGATAAACAGGACCAGCGGCTAAACCCGGACGGCACGCCAATTCCCGGAAGAACTCATGAGCAAGGCGCGGCAAAGCCGGTGCTGATTGAGGGAGCCTTTTTCGAATAATGTGATGGAAGTTACAGAAGGCAATTACACGCAGGAACCTGGACGGAACTGCGGCATTGCGGCAATGCCGCAGTTCACCTTCAAGCTATTCGCATGCGCTCGATGCTATGCTGAAGCTCTCTCAGTTCGGTTATCAACGATTTCTGCTTCAGCCGGTGTCGGGCAAGATGCGGCTTCATAAGTGAACTGGGATAAATCTTCGCGCCGCACTCAACGCACTTTGCCGCATGCAATTTCTTATTGGCGATTGATATGGCCACAAGGTTGGTCACAAGTACTGTTCGCATTGCACTCTCCTCGATCAAAAAGCTGCAACGCTATTCAGCAATGCTTATGCCAATAACATCTTGCGAACGCACACAAGCGGCGATGCGGGTTTTTGATCGCTTCAATGTTAGATCGGGTTGCATCACTGCTAATTCTGACAGCAATCGTGTGACGTCGTGACATCCTGTCAAAAGAGTTTGATGCCGGTAGCGCTCAGCTGATAAACGCCGATGCAATCGCCGGAAACGATGAAGCGCTGTTCGGGAGAGTTGCAGCGGCGCTCAGGAATGACTGACTAACTTCTTCACTGATTCGACAATCCGCTTTTTGCCAGGGAGAAATTCTTTCTCCAACGCCGGGCTGGCGGGAACCGGCGCAAATGGCGCGGCGACACGAAGAATCGGCGCATCGAGATAGTAAAGCGCCTGTTGTTGTACTGCGGCGGTAATCTCCGCGCCAATCCCGCCCTGTTCCACGGCTTCATGCGCAACCACCATGCGCCCGGTCTTCCTGACGGACTCGACGATAGTTCCGATATCCAGAGGTGAGACGCTGCGGGGGTCGATCACCTCTGCTGAAATGCTGCTGGCCGCCAATTCATCGGCTGCGGTTAAAGCGGCTCCAACCATATTTGCCAGCGCGACGATGGTGACTTGTTGTCCGGTATGCAGAACCGCCGCCTTGCCGATCGGCACCAGATGATCGCCGTCGGGCACGTTACCCAGGCCCCGGTACAAACCACGGTGCTCGATGAAGACCACCGGGTTATCGTCGCGAATGGCGGCCTTGAGAAGGCCTTTGGCGTCGGCGGGATTTGACGGCATGACAACCTTCAATCCCGGAACGTGCGCCAGCCACGATTCCAAGCTCTGCGAATGATGCGCGCCCATGGCGCCACTGATGCCGCATTGCACGCGCACGGTTAACGGGATCGCGAGCTGGCCGCCGGACATGTAATGGAGCTTGGCCGCATGATTGACCAGTTGATCGAGCGCGAGTGTGATGAAATCGATGAACATGATCTCGACCACCGGACGCAACCCTGCCGTAGCGGCGCCGATGGCCAACCCCATGACCGTACCTTCGCTGATTGGCGTGTCGACCACGCGTTGAGTGCCAAAGTCTTGCGCCAATCCTTTGGTTACGCCAAAGGGCCCGCCGAGCGAAACGTCTTCGCCGAAAATGTAAACCGCCGAGTCGCGGCTCATCTCTTCGTGAAGTCCGGCGCGAATCGCTTCTAAGAAGGTTTGTTCCGGCATATTCGATTCGGTTCCGAACGTTGAAGAAGAAGTTGTTAACTTTCCGCCTGAGTTACCTGGCTACATTGTTCCCGATTTCGAGGTCAACTAAGGAAGGCTTCCAGTTGTTACAATGTCGTAACTTGGGTCGCGACTTCCTCCATCGCCGGCCAAGAGGATGAGAGGGAAAATTCCGCGGCTTCTTCAACCCGGGCGCGCGCTTCAGATTCAAACGCTTGAAATCCCTCGTCCGTTATTGTTTTCTTGCTTTTAAGCAGGCGCGCGAATCGGGCAATCGGATCTTTCTTTTTCCACTCGGAAAGCTGTGACAACTCTCTATACTTGGCCGGATCGCCTTCATAGTGGCCACGCAGGCGGTGCGTTAGACATTCGATAAAGACCGGGCCTTTGCGTGCGCGAGCGATCGCAAGCGCCTTGCTCATCGCCAGGCGCACGGCTAAAAGATCGTTGCCGTCTACCGTGCTGCTGGCAATTCCATATGTCTTGGCATGCTGCGCCAGTCGCTCGATCTTGGTATGCGCCGATAGCGGTGTGAATTCCGCGTAGCCATTGTTCTCGCATACGAAGATCACCGGTAACTGCCACAGGCTAGCGATGTTCAAAGACTCATGAAATGGACCCGCCTGGCCGGCGCCATCGCCAAAAAAAACCACGGCGACCTGGCCCTGTTTTTTTTCCTTGGCGGCAAATGCTGCGCCGAGCGCCAACGGTATCGTTCCACCGACCACTCCTGTGGCAGTGATGAAGCCGGCATCCAGCGCGACGATGTGCATCGAACCGCCCTTACCGCCGCAGTAGCCGCTAGCGCGGCCGGCAATTTCCGCCATCAGCCGGTTAATATCGGCTCCTTTGGCAAGCGCATGACCATGAGAGCGATGCCCGCCGAAGACAAAATCGTCCTGGCGCAGCAGGCTACAGACGCCGACCGCGACCGCTTCTTGGCCAATCCCCAGGTGAAGCAAGCCGACGATCTGCCTTTCGGCATAGAGCGCGGAGACTTTTTCTTCAAAGGCGCGAATCAAGCACATCCGCCGCAGGAGAGCGACGAAGTCCTTCGAGCTTTCTTGTTTGCTTGCCATGGATGTTCAGGAGCTGAGTGAATTTTAAAAGAAGGTTGAAAGAAATAATTACCTCACCACGAAGTGTATCATCAGCTTACAATCGCCAACACAGAATTAAACCAGAGTACGTTCTCGAGCCCTAATTCTCAGACGAGTGTGTCATTCCCGCATGCTTCTAGCGGGAATCCAGACGGAATTCGGACTGGATCCCCGATTAAAACGTTCGGGGATGACGCTTTTGCGAACTCGCATCTTTTACTCAGCCGCACCTTTCTAAGGAGTACCACGAAGGATTCAGATCAATTTTTTGACTTCGTCGTCTCATGACCTTCGTGTTATCGAAGCTTCTATTTGCCCTGGTGCCAGCTGCGTTGTGTTCTTCGCGGACGAATGGATGCAGGAGAGAGGATTTTTCAGCCAAGAAGCTTAAGCCACCGCCGCGCGGATCGCATCGATGATTCGATCTTCTCGCGGTCCGATGTATTCTTCCAATGGCGGGCTGAAGGGCACCGGCACATCCAGGGTGGATACGCGACG
>DASUVS010000080.1:0-22340 GCA_036378835.1 Binatia bacterium
GAGGATTTGCTGTTCCTCGGCGTGTGGGCTGCTACAGTGTTCGTGTTCTTTTCTGTTTCAGCCGGGAAAAGACCGCCTTATATTCTGCCTCTTTACCCGCCGCTGGCGTTGCTCATCACGGTGTGGCTTCGAGATCAGACTATCGGAAGTCTCTGGAAACCCCGCTACTTCAAATTCGCCGCCGTATTAGCATCTCTGACCGGCGCTGTATTGGCCGGTGGTTTGGCGATCTACTTGACGGGAATAGATATTATCTCGATGCTTCAATCTGTCGGGCTAGCGAGGCAAGAGAATATCGACGCCGAAGTCTTAAATCTGTTGAGCACGCTGCGTGATCTCGGCTGGCTTGTTCCCGTGTCCTTTGCGGCTGCGATGGTACTTTGGTTTTCAGTAGCGCGCAGTCTTTACCGCTACCGCATTGACAGCGCAGTGACCCAGATGGTGTTGGTGTCTGTTCTAGCGATTGCTTTCGCGCGCAGCTTGATTCTGCCGAATTTGGCGAAGACGGAAAGCTATAAAGAATTTGTGCAATCGGCAACCGAAGCAGTTGCCGGCGGTCAGTCGCTGATTGTTTTTCCCCGTGGTATCGATCCTTCCCCAATCATCTTCTATAGCCAACGCAAGATAGAAATCCTTCCGGATGACATCGCAGTGCTGCAGAAAAAAATAACTCAGTCCAATGAATTTATTATCGTCGAGGAGGGTGTCTGGAACTCTCATGTAGCCGGCGGTTCACAACTACCGGTTCTTGACCGAAGCCGGGGGGCCGGTCCGGATGGCGATGCCCGGCTTGTTCTGGTTCGGGGTTACGGAAACTGATGTGAGACGAACCACGGGCTATGCGGCGGTTCAATCGCCGGCGTGGACTCACGGTGTTTGCGACCGGTGGAGTCTTCAGAGGTAGAGAACACTAGAACCTCAACTCGGAAAACTCGCAGCTGTTTCACCATCTGGTAACGGCGCGAAAATAGCCTGTAAGGCGTGCCCACTTTGAAGATCGCCCTAGTCCATAAACGCCTGGACCTAAATGGCGGCACCGAAAGGGACCTTTATCTAACGGCTGAAGGACTGCGAGATCTCGGTCATGAAGTGCATCTATTTTGCAGTGAATTCCGGGTGCAAATCCCCGCCGGGGTGGTTGCGCATCGTGTGCCGGTGATGCCCTTTGGAAGAACCGCTCGACTGTGGAGTTTTGCAGTCAACGGATCGAAGAGCGCCGCCTCGGCCGACTGCGATGTCGTTGTTGGGTTTGGACGTATTCTCAAGCAGGATGTCCTGCGCTGCGGCGGCGGTTCCCATAGGCGTTTCCTGGAACGACTTGGCGCCGAAGGCGGTTGGCGTCGCCGCGCCTGGCAAAAATTCAGTGTTTATCACCAAAGCGTGCTGGCAATTGAGCGTCGGCAATACCATCTCGATCGATTCAAAAAAATCATCGCGGTCTCCGGTAGGGTCAAAGACGATTTGATGCGCACCTATTCAATCCCGGAGCATAGGATCAGAGTCATTTATAACGGGGTCGACCCCGTACGTTTCACTCCCGATCGCCGGCAGCAGGCGCGGTTGGCAGTCCGCGACCAATGGGGAATCCCCCGCGCCGCGGCGGTGGTCTTATTTATCGGCAGTGGCTTCCGGCGCAAGGGGTTGGATCGTCTGCTATCAATTTGGCAATCGCCGCGGCTACAGAAGACCTGGTTGCTGGTGGTTGGCGATGATGCGGGCATAACGGGTTACCAGGAGCTGGCAGCCACAGTGGGAGGGGGGCGGATCATATTCACGGGTAGGCAAACTGAAGTTGAACGCTATTATGCCGCGGCAGATTTGATCGCTCTGCCTGCTGTTCAGGAAGCGTTCGGCAACGTAGTCCTGGAGGCGCTTTCGTCCGGATTGCCGGTTCTTGTGAGTCGCGAAGTCGGAGCAGCTGAAGTTTTATCGGGCGCTCTGGTTCAAGGCATTGTTGACCAGCCTGAGAATCCAGTAGAATTGGAACGCAAATTGGTCGCGCTGCTGGAGCGTGCCGCTGACCCGGAGCTGATCAGAGAGGCGATAACGGCAGCGGCGCGATTCTCGTGGCAGAATCATCTCCGGGAGTTAGAAGGTTGCTTATCTCGAGTTGCCCGTTCCAGGTTTGGCGATCGCGCAAATGTTGCCTGATTTCGTTTTGCTGCGGCGGCGCGCCACGTCGGCCTGGATCGATGAGAATTTCAATACACCACCGATTACAGAGCTAATCTGGGATCCCGATCGGTTTTTTTCTGATACAAGATGCGTCGTTGTTAAAGACCAAAGGAAAATCAAAGTTGGCCGCGTTGCGGTCGAAGTCTCTGGAGCGCTCCACCGGATATTCATCAAACGTTACAACGCGTTTTCCTGGCGCGCTCGGTTACTATCGATTTTCACGCAATCCGGAGGCTTCCGATCCCTGCAAGGCACGGCGATTTTAAGGAACGCCGGCTTCGCGACCGCGAAGCCGATTGCGGCGGTAGAATCACGCCGCTGCGGAGTGGTAAGCAAAAGCTTCTATCTCAGCGAGGAAATAGCCGATGGAAAAACCGCCGATAGCTATTGGCGTGAAGATCTAACGATAGCTCAACCTTACAGATTTCGGCACCGACGCCGCTTTATAAGCGGATTAGCTCTGACTTTCCAGGCGCTGCATCGGCAGGGGATTTATCACAATGATCTAAAGGACGCCAATATCATCGTGGTTCCAGAGGAAAATGGGGAGCTGTTTTACCTTCTTGATCTGGAAGGGACCCGCCGATACTCCGATCTCATTCTCAGGCGCAGGATCAAAAATATTGTCCAGCTGAACGACACCCTAGGCCGCCTTCTTCGTCGTAGCGAGAAAATGTATTTCCTCAAAGTTTATCTCGACTCTAGTTTTGGCAGCAAGCCTGCCAGGCGGCGCTGGATTAGCGCCGTACTCGAGCAAAGCAGGCAGCGTGATCGGAGGTCACGACGGCGAAAAGCGCTTTAAGATATGCTTGCCGTGCTCGCGTCCACTTGAACTACGCAGATGTTGTCCCCTAAAATCACTATTTTAATTCCTACCCATAATCGCGCAGACAGTTTGCGGCGGCTCTTGGATAGTTTGGAAGCATCGGTAGGTCTCGAGCAAACTCCGGTGGAAACTATCGTCGTCAACAATCACTCGACCGATGCCACCCCGCAGCTTCTCACGGAAGTATCAGCTAAGCATAGAAGATTTCCGATTATCGTGTTGGAGGAGCTTAAACACGGTAAGTCGCGGGCATTGAACCTCGGTCTAGGATGCGCCTCCGGGGACTTAATCTTGTTACTGGATGACGACGTGTCGGTCGATACGTGTTGCGTTGCCGAGCATGTTGCCGCTTATGAGGATGGATCTTTTGATGCTATTCAAGGGAAGGTTTTAGCTGGCCTCGACCCCGAAGGAAAACCCGCCGATATGGCGCGACTGCGAGAGTATAATATTCCAATGGTCGATCATGGTGACGCGCCGTGTGAGGTGCGCGGATTTACCGGAACCAATATCTCATTTAAGCGCGAGGTCTTTGAGAAGGCAGGCTTGTTCGATACCAGGCTGGGGCCCGGCGCATCCGGGTTTAGCGAGGACACTGAGTACTCTCGGCGGATCCGGAAGAATGGGTTCAAAATAGGTTATGCCCCCAAGGCGATCATCTATCACGAACTAAACCCGGAACGATACGGCAGTTCCTACAACCGGAATGTTCAATTCCGCAGAGGAATTAGCCGAAGTATTTATCGAAAGGATTCGCTGCTATTTCGGGTGCTACCTGATCTCATCGGCAATTGCTTGCGCTACCTGGCTTACAGCGCTACTGGGCGGCGACAAAAGGCCTACAAGACCCAAGGACAAATCGCGAAAAACTACGGTTATATAGCCGGGAAGGTGCAGAAGCGGGTGCTTCACCATAGACGGCCGCGATGATAACTGCGCATCAGAGATCACGCCTTCGATGCTTGACCTACTTCAGTCCAGCCTATTCCTCGAGTTTTGAAGTTTTTCGGAAAGTTCAGGTCATCCAAATTTAGCAGTCCTGTTTTTACCTGGAGGATCTAGGGGTATCATGATTGGCCGTGAGGAGTCTTCGAGCCATGGAGCGCGCCGACTTTGCACCGCGAGTCAACAGGGTCACTTTATCTTCTGAAGCTATGAACGACGGACAGAGCCGTTCCGCGTCGAAACCCAGCGTTTCGGCAATCATCGTTTGTTATAACGAGGAAGATAATATCGGCCGTTGTTTGAACAGCTTGCGATGGTGCGATGAAATTGTCGTAGTCGATTCGTTCAGCACCGATCGTACCGTGGAAATTTGCCGGCAATTCACGAATATCGTGATCCAGCGAGAATGGGCCGGATATCGCGATCAGAAGGTCTTCGCCCAGTCCAAGACGACCAAAGATTGGGTGCTTATGATAGACTCCGACGAAGAAGTGACGCCGGATCTGCAAAAGGAGATCCTGGAGCAATTAGCAGCCGCTGATTCGTCTTGTGCAGGGTTCTTGATAGCCCGATTGGTGTTTTATTTAGACCGGTGGTGGCGGCGCGGCGGGTGGTATCCGGATTATGGTATTCGGTTGTTTCGCCGGGACTGCGCCAGATGGGCTGGAAATGAGCCGCACGCAAAAATAATCGTGAACGGGCCGGCGCGCTGCCTGCGAAACCCACTACATCATTTTTCCTATCGAGATATCGACGACCATATCCAACGAATTAATCGTTTTACCTCCATTTCATCCAAGGAGTTGCGCAGTCAAGGTGGGCGCTGGCGCCTAACCGATGCCTTGCTCCGGCCGGCGTTTAAATTCCTGAAATCTTATTTGCTAAAGAGGGGGTTCATGGAAGGCTTTGCCGGCTTTCATGTGGCCGCCACTGCCGCCATGTACGTCTATTTGAAGTATGCTAAGCTCTGGGAACTTGAGATAAAGGAGAAGAAGGAAGTTGGGCGGAAGCGGTTATAGCCGCCTGCTTAGAATCCTGCACATCGATCCTGAGAAAAATTGGGGAGGTGGCGAGGCGCAGGTACTCGGTCTTCTGCAAAATCTTTCCAAGTGGGGCCACCGCAATGATCTTGCGACACCTGCTGATGGAGAGTTGTTTCGACAGTCTCTCCCGAGCGTTCGAAAAATTCCTCTGAGCATCCGTAACGATCTGGATGTAAGAGGAGTTCCCGCGCTCCGGCGTCTAATCCGGCGGGAAAGATACGACATCGTTCATTTACATACCAAAAGAGCGCACGCGCTCTGTGTGTGGCTGCCTCGAGGCGAGCGCCGGCCGATGTACATTGTGACCCGACGCATGGACTATCCCGAGCCGAATAATTGTTACACTCGGTATCTTTATAATCGCCGGGTAGACGGTGTCGTCGCCATCTCTCGTTCGGTTCTAAATTGTTTGCTGGCGGCCGGTGTCGATCGTCGCTCGATCCGATTGATCTATAGCGGCATCGACCCACTGCCGTTCAGAGCGCTGCCAAGCGCCGAGCAACGCGCCAACGATTCGGCAGTCGTTGCGATGCTTGCGGTTCTGGAGGAGCGAAAAGGACACCGTTTTTTGCTGGAGGCGGCCCGCGTGCTTAAAGATCGTGGTCGGAAAATTCGGTATGTATTCGCCGGAGACGGTTCTCTCAAAACCCAGCTACAAGATCTGGCGCAGGCTTTAGGGTTGCGAGAGGAAGTATCTTTCGCTGGCTTCGTTAAAGATGTCCCGAAATTTTTGTCTTCAATCGACCTTCTGGTGCTGCCTTCATTGTTTGAAGGTCTAGGCGTGGCGGCGCTCGAAGGAATGGCCTCCGGAAAGCCGGTTGTAGCAACTCGGGTCGGCGGCCTGGCCGAGTCGATTATTGATGGCGAGACGGGATTCTTAGTACCGCCCCGGAATGGCGTCGCGCTTGCCGATGCTATCGAGAGGATCGTTGCGGATCCCTCCATGGCGCGGGTTATGGGACAAAAGGGGGCAGCGCGGGTTCTGAGTCATTTTACAATCGAGCAGATGGCACGTCAGAACGAAGCCTATTATTACGCATTGCTCGACGGCACGGCATAAGGTGTCTCAGAGAGAATACCCAATGTTTGGCAGCCAGCGATTAGCGGGGATCTTAAAAAATTTTCGCAAGATTCATCTATTGGTGGTCGGCGATCTCATGCTCGATCGCTTTATTTGGGGAGAGGTCGAGAGGCTCTCCCCGGAAGCGCCGGTGCCGGTCTTGCGGGTATGTTCAGAGAGTTGCCGTCTCGGCGGCGCCGCCAACGTGGTCCACAACGTCAGAAGCTTGGGGGCACAGGTGACCGCGTGCGGAGTAGTGGGCACGGACGGAGCGGGCGAGACCTTACTCGATGAACTCCAGCGCATCGGCGCATCAACGGGCGGGGTATGCGCCGATCGAGAAGTTCACAGCATTCAAAAAACGCGAATTATCGCCCGTCCCAGCCATCAGCAAATTGTCCGGTTGGACCGAGAAAATCATACCCCAATCAGAGATGCGACACTGGAGAGAATCTGCCGGTTCATCGTAACCAAAGCGGCGCGATTCGACGCGATCCTAGTGTCGGATTACGGTAAAGGAGTCGTTCACCCGAACTTGTTGAAGTGTCTCGCCGGTCTCGCCGCAGATAAAAAGCTTCCTCTCGTTATCGATCCTAAAAAGGAAAATTTTGAGCGCTATCAACGCGCGTCATTGATCACGCCCAACAAGGATGAAGCCAGCGCTGCGTCCGGGGTAGCCATTCGTGACGATCAGACGTTGACGATGGCCGGACAGCGCTTGCTTCAGATGTGGCGCGCAAAAGCAGTTCTCATCACCCGTGGCCCGGAAGGAATGAGTCTCTTTCGTCCGCGCCAAGCCGCACAGCATTTTCCCACCCAACCACGGGAGGTTTTCGACGTCACCGGCGCGGGCGACACAGTAGTGGCCGTTTGCGCTTTGGCACTGGCTGCCGGCGCGCGCTACGAGGAGGCGGCGGTATTGGCGAATCATGCCGCCGGCCTAGTTGGTGATGAAATCGGCACGGTTGCTGTGCCATTGGCCAGACTTGACCGGATCATCAGGGACTTGCCATGAAGAGCATGACGGGCTACGGCGAAGCGTCGCTTCAGAACAAGTATGCCAAGATCACCGTTCAGGTGAGAAGTTTGAACCATAGACATCTCGATCTTCAGCTAAGAGTACCTCGCGAGTATCTGGGCTTCGAAGAGGAGATCCGCAAGAGCTTGCGCGAAACCGTCAGCCGCGGACGGATCGATCTTTTCGTTAACAGAACGTCCGCGCCGGGTCATGCGCGAGCGGTAGAGCTGGACGAAGAGCTGCTTGGCAAGTATCTCAAAGCAATCCAGCGCGCCAAGAACAAGTTTCATCTGGAAGGTGAAATCGGAGTTTCGATCTTTTCCAGTGTTCCCGAGCTACTGCGCGTGCGGGATATTGAAATAAATCTGCGCACCGAAAAACAAGCGGTGTTCGCCGCGCTTCGATCGGCGCTCCAAAAGCTTGAAGAATCGCGCAGCCGTGAAGGACGTCAGTTGAGAATGGATATGGAGTCTCAGCTGCGGCGCTTGAAGAACACTGCCAATGAGTTGGAAAAACATGCCAGCCAGTCTGCCTCTTCGGTGACAAAAAGCTCGGAAGCAGGGAACGCTGACGGAGCAGCGACAAAGGTTGGCCATGAAGGCGTGGATGCCGGCAGTGCCGCCTTTAAAGGCGACATCAACGAGGAGGTGGTGCGGCTCAAAACGCATATAGCCGCATTAGGCACGATTCTCCGAGAAGCCAACCCTATAGGCAAAAAGATCGATTTTATTCTTCAGGAGATTCAGCGGGAGCTCAATACCGTCAGCGCCAAAGTTCCTTTCCTTGCCGTGGTGCAACTGGTGCTACAGGGGAAAGAAAGAGTCGAAAAAATTCGCGAACAGACACAGAATATTGAATGAAGACAAATCGGGTCATCAACAAACGCAAAGGCATCGTCTTCATTCTGTCGGCGCCTTCGGGAACGGGTAAAACCACCGTGATCAGCGGAGTCTTGGAGCGGTTTCCCGATATTTCCCTCTCGGTCTCCTACACTACGCGAGCGCCGCGCGCGGGAGAAGCGCCCGGGCGCGATTATCATTTCATCAGCCACGCCAAGTTTTTGGCGATGACAACCAAAGGCGAGTTTGCCGAGTCGGCCCGCGTCCATGATTTCTTTTATGGCACCCCGGCGCGGACCTTGAATCGAGCAATGGCCAGTGGCAGGGATCTCTTCCTGGATATCGACGTACAGGGCGCCCGGCAGATCAAACAAAAATACCCTGAAGCTGTATCGATCTTCTTGCTGCCGCCATCGTGGCGCGAATTGAAACGGCGTTTGGGCGGTCGTGCCACCGATGATCGAGCGATCATCCGCCGCCGCCTGGCCAATGCCCGGCGTGAAATCCAGGATGTAATTCAGTATGATTACTATATAGTTAATAGCGATATCCGAGAGGCTGTGGCGACTTTGGAGGCGATTATTTTGGCCGAGAGGCAAAAGATTTCACGGATTAGAGCTTGGGGACTCGCTCCTCTAATAAGGCCAGTAAAGATTTCGTAAGATTATGAGTAAGGACATGAAGATTGGCGACCTGCTCGATAAGGTCCGGTCATATCATCCCGCCGCCGACGTCGAGGTTATTCGCAAGGCGTACGAGTTTTCCGCCAAAGTGCATCAAGGCCAGAAAAGGGCGTCGGGTGAGCCTTATCTAATTCATCCCCTGGCGGTAGCAAACATCATAAGCGAGTTGAAGCTCGATGAGCCCAGCATCGTCGGCGGTTTGCTGCATGACACGGTCGAGGACACCTTGACAACCCTCGATGAGCTTAAGGGCATCTTCGGCAAGGAGATTACGGCTCTAGTTGACGGGGTGACGAAGCTGAGCCGCACCAACTTTAGCAGCCGCGAAGAGAAGCAAGCAGAAAACTTTCGCAAGATGCTCGGCGCGATGGGGAAAGATGTTCGGGTCATTCTCATCAAGCTAGCCGACCGTGTTCACAACATGCGAACGCTCGATCACATGCCGGTCGACAAGCAGATTCTGACCGCTCAAGAAAGTTTGGATATCTATGCGCCGATGGCGCATCGGCTGGGAATCGCCTGGATCAAAACCGAACTTGAGGATTTATCGCTCAAGTACTTGCATCCCGAAATCTATCATCAGCTCAAGCGCAATGTCGCGAGAAAGAAAACCGATCGCGAAAAATATATCGAAGAAGTGAATTCCATTATTGCGCGCAAACTCGAATCCGAGGGGATCGAGGCCGATGTGACCGGCAGGCCCAAGCACTTTTTCAGTATTTACCAGAAGATGGAAAGTCAGAATCTGCTCTACGATCAAATCTACGATCTCGTCGGTTTTAGGGTTCTGGTGGATACCACGAGGGAAGCTTACGAAGCCTTGGGTATCATTCATTCGCATTGGCGTCCGGTTTCGGGGAGGTTCAAAGACTATATTGCGGTGCCTAAACCCAATATGTACCAATCGCTGCACACCAGTGTTATCGGTCCCCACGGTGAAAGAATGGAAATTCAAATCCGGACCCACGAAATGCATCGAGTGGCGGAAGAAGGCATCGCCGCGCATTGGCGCTATAAAGAAGGAGAAGACTTCCACGTCAGTGACATACAACGATACACCTGGCTGCGTCAGCTGCTTGAATGGCAACAGAATCTGCAAGACCCGCAAGAGTTCCTGCACAGCTTGAAGGATGATCTTTTTTCCGAAGGGATTTATGTTTTTACGCCGAAGGGCGATTTGCTCAACTTCCCTAAAGGCTCGACGGTGATCGACTTCGCTTACCGCATTCACTCCGACATAGGGCTGCATTGCTCCGGAGCGAGGGTCAACGGCCAGTTGGTGTCGTTAAAGTACATTCTACGAAGCGGCGACACTGTCGAAATTATTACCACACCGCAGCAGGTCCCGAGTCGCGATTGGTTAAAGCTGGTCAAAACACCCAGGGCAAAATCGAAGATAAGAAATTGGCTTAAGGCGCAGCAGCGCGAGCGCAGTGTCGCCCTTGGACGGGAAATTTTGGAGAGCGATCTTCATCGGCATAGCATGGATTATGGAATTTTGAGAACGGAGCAAAAGCTCCAGGTTCTGTCCAAAGAACTCGGCCTCAGGGATGAAGAAGCATTGCTGGCGGCGCTCGGCTACGGTCGGATCACCGCTCGCCAAGTTTTATCAAAGCTCGTGCCACCGGAAAAACTCGAAAGCGGGCACAAACAGCCTGAAAGTTCGCTCGAACGGCTCTTCCGGCTGGCATCAGGAAAAATCAAGCATCTCGGGATTCGCGTCAAGGGGATCGATGACGTGCTGGTTCGGTTTGCGTTGTGCTGCCATCCGCTACCCGGCGAACAGATTGTCGGCTTCATAACCCGCGGCAGGGGGGTGACGGTTCATACGATCGGGTGCCCAACCATTCTTGAAAGCGATCCTCATCGGAAAATCGAGGTTACGTGGGAGGAAAACGTTCAGGCGCCGCGTCCGGTAAAGATCGAAGTGAGTTGTGTGGATCAGCCCGGTTTGCTAGCCGCGATCAGCGCCGCGATCACGAGCGCTAAGGCCAATATTGCGCGGGCTCAAATTCGAACTTTCACAGGCCAGAAGGCAGTTAACACTTTCGAGGTCATGATCAAGAACTCCGAACATCTTAAACAGGTGCTGCAGAATATATTGCAAGTTAAAGGCGTTTATAAAGCGGTTCGCGCGCGCGGCCGCACCGGTGGTATGCCGGGAAGAGATCAGGCAGCCAAAGCAGAAGTTCAGTAGGGTTCTGGATTCGAACTTTATGCGACTTTTTGAACCCGGCCTGAATGGATGCAATCAGTGCACACCAAGGCGCGTTTAACCTGACCGTCGAAGTTGCCTTTCACGCGCTGCAAGTTTGGACGCCATGTGCGCTTGGTTTTATTGTTCGCGTGACTGACACTGTTTCCGACCGAGCGGCCTTTGCCGCATAGGGAGCAAGTTCTAGCCATTTGAGTTCGTTATCCTCTCGATTATTTCTGTTGTTGAAAAACCTTTTATATAGGGAACGACCATTACGCTGCCGCCAGCTTCCTCTACCAAGTCCGCACCGATGATCTTCCCGCTGTTCCAGTCTCCACCTTTGACAAGCACGTCCGGGCGTATCGCCGCGATCAGATTATAGGGGTCCGGGTCATTAAACAGAATGACGAAGTCGACCATCTCCATCGCGCCCAACAACTCGCACCGATCCAACTCCGGCAGCACCGGGCGCGTCGGACCCTTGATCTGCTTGACCGATTCATCGCTGTTGATGCCGACAATCAGCAAATCTGCGCAAGCTCTTGCTTCCCTTAGAACATGCACATGGCCCCGGTGGAGCAAGTCAAAGCACCCGTTGGTGAAAGCTATTCTTTTGCCATTGCTGCGTGCTCCGAGGACGATTGCCTTGATCTGCTCAAGGCTTTTGAGCTTTCGCGACACACACAACGGGTAGCATGATCGGCGATTCTTTTCAATTATAACTGCCTGTCATTTCGACGTTATCCACTTCTTGACCGCCCCGAAAAATTTCGTTAAGGTCCGAATACTAACCGAGCGTCTTCGAAGCTTCATCTACCGAGAAAATTTGGGAGGTATCAATGGAATATCAGGATCTTAGAGATTGGATCCAAATTGCCGACGAAATGGGGGAGCTAAAGACCCTCAAAGGTTGCGACTGGAATCTTGAGATCGGCGCTATCACGGAGCTCGTCGCTCACAAAGAAGACGGCCCGGCGGTGCTTTTCGAAGATATCAAAGGATATCCCAAGGGTTATCGCGTGCTGTCCAACTCGCTTTCGTCACGCAAGCGGCTGGCGCTCACATTAGGTCTTCCGTCGGGTGACACCAAAATGGATTTCGTCAAGATCTGGAAAGACAATTACAAGAGCATCAAGCCGGTGCCGGCAAAGTTCGTCAAAAAAAGCGCGCTGTTCGATAACGTCTACAAAGATGGCGACATCGATATGTTTAAATTTCCGACGCCGTTTTGGCACGACAAAGACGGCGGTCGTTATATCGGCACGGGCAGCGTCGATATTACCCGGGATCCCGACGAGGGGTGGGTCAATTACGGCACCTACCGGGTCATGATCCACGACAAGAACAAGTTGGGATTCTATATTTCGCCCGGTAAGCACGGACGCATTCAACGGGAAAAGTATGCCGCAAACGGCAAGCCATTCAAGATTGCCATGTCGTTCGGGCACGATCCGCTGACTTTTCTAGCGGGCAGCATCGAAGTGCCGTACGGCGTGCCTGAATACGAGTTTATCGGCGGCTTGCGCGGCGAACCGTTCGAAATGATCGAAGGCGAGTATTCCGGCCTACCGATTCCGGCCAATGCCGAGATTGTAATCGAGGGTGACGTTCATTTCGACAATCCTACGGTTGAAGGGCCGTTTGGCGAGTGGACCGGCTACTACGCCAGCGCAGAACGCGCCGAGCCGTGGGTCGAGGTAAAACGGCTCTATCACCGCAACGACCCGATCATTCTCGGGTCGCCTCCGGGACGGCCGCCTGCAGAGTTGGGTTGGTACCGTTCGTATCTACGATCGGCTCTTATCTGGGATGAAATGGAGAAAGCCGGCGTGCCGGATGTAAAAGGCGTGTGGCTTACGGTTTCCGGCGGCAGCCGCCTGATGATGTGTGTTTCCATCAAACAGCGCTATCCGGGCCATGCCAAGCAGGCGGCGGTGGTGGCGTCGCAATGTCATGCAGGAGCGTATCTTGGGCGCTTTGTCGTCGTCGTCGATGACGATATCGATCCATCGAACACCGATGACATGATCTGGGCGATGTCGACCCGCTGTGAGCCCGAGCAGGACATCGACATTCTGCGGCGCTGCTGGAGCGGTCCCCTAGATCCGGTAATTCACCCGACCAAGAAGGGCTTTAATTCTCGGGCTATTATCGATGCCACCCGACCGTACGAGTGGATGAAAGATTTTCCGCCGGTTGCGGAGTCGAGTAAGGAAGTGCTGGATGCGACCGCTAAGAAGTGGGGCGCAGAGCTGTTCAGCGCCAACGGCAAGAAGTAGCAGTTAAGTATTTATTCAACAAAGGGGCAAGTCGATTTAATCGACTTGCCCCTTTCAGTTTGTGGTTATTGCTTTTAGTGCCTTCCTGCCGCAGACAAACTAGTGGGCATTCATTGCGCACGCACCCGTGTTGCAGCCGATGCCGTGTAGCGGAGGGAGGCCGAGCTTTTCGAGAAGTACGGTTTAGATTCCAGCTCGCTCACATTTCGTCGCCGGTGTGGTGACCGCGGTCACATTCAGCGGCAACAGTATGTGGGGGGTCAGCGGCGTAAAGCCATTGTGCGCGCGCCGCATACTTTAACGTTGCGGTTTGAGCTGCTGGATTTCGTCGGCTGCTATCCTGCGTCTCGCGGTAGCGAGTGCGATTTCCGCTCTTTTTTCAGTGAGATAAACCAGATGCTCGACTTCGTTAGCGTCCTTTTCCTCGGACCAAACGCGTTCAGCTTCTTCGAGAGTGGAACGGGTTTTTTCTAAAGCAACCGCGGCGCGCCCGGCAACCGCCGGGTCTCGCCGCACTCTTTCATAGGCATTTCGTGCCCGATCCAACGCCGGGTTATGCACCGCCGCGCATGAGCCGGAAAGAATGGCGAGCAACGATAGCGTCGCTGCCGTTGCTCTACAATTGCGCAAAGTATTCTCCGGACTCATCATCGATCTCTTGACATTTCCGTGGCGGATCCGCGCTTTGCGTCGCCTTCGAGTTCCTGGCGAAGTACATCGCCGCGCCGGCGAATGTAATCCGCGGCCATGCGCATGATCTCGGCTTCAGCCTTTGCTTGGGCAAGCTCCGCTTCTACGTCAGCGGCTTCGGCAAGACGGCGAGCTTCGGTATTCTTCCCGGCAGCCATCGCTCTTCTGGCGTTTTCCAGTTTTTCTTTGGCTCTTTGCAGGTCCATCGGAGCGAGTTCGTCCGCCCGGGCCTCGGCGGCCGTGCGCAAGCTGAGTTCCGCTTTTGAAAAGGCGCCATCTGTCGGCGTAGCCGGGCGCCCCCAGTCCGAGGGCAAGACGCTACAGCCGAAAAATGGGAATGCCGCTGAAAAGATCAGGCATATAACGATCCAGAAGTGATGCTGTGCTTTGGCGTGTGGGATAATGCGCGAGTTGCTGTAAGAGGTCGTGCCCATCGGTCTCCTTTCAAAGTTGTCTATTTAACAGCCAAGTATGACTTGCTAGGCAAAAAACGCGCAATCCACCTGATGCCAAATTGTATAACGCTGAAAATTAACTACAAGACTTGGGCGGCGGTAACGCCAATCACTTGCGAGAACCAAAATCGAGAGAAGGGCCGGGCTGGTCCTATGCGCACATCGGCTTAGACAAGGTATGACGTATCTCAATGTACGCAACACTAGCGCAAGTATAGTCCTCCAGATATGTTGAAGTAGAACGCTTGCAATCATGCAATCCGAGCGGTGTACGTAAATAGTACTCTCGTCGGGAGTTAGATTAAGAGAGAGGAGCGCGCATGTTTCCTTATCGCGATGAAAACGAGACCCAACGTACGGCGCTCGTGACGCTGACAATCATTGCGCTAAATGTGTTTGCCTGGCTGTTCGTTCAAGGGGCCGGTAGCACGCTGGCGCTGGCGCGCTCGGTATGCGAGCTCGGGCTGATACCCGGAGAATTGACGGGGTCGATCGCGCCCGGTACGCAATTTTCGATGGGGGAGGGAATTGCCTGCGCTACTGATCCCGGCCGTCAGCTCTCCCATGTCCTGACCCACATGTTCTTGCATGGCTCGTGGATGCATCTGTTGGGGAACATGTGGTTCTTATGGCTGTTCGGCAATAATGTCGAAGATTCCATGGGACGATTGCGGTTTATTGCTTTCTATCTCTTGTGCGGTTTGACGGCTGCAGCCGCCCAGATCATCACCAGCCCCGACTCGGCGATTCCGATGGTTGGCGCCTCCGGAGCGATCAGCGGAGTGATGGGCGGCTATCTGCTGCTTTATCCAACAGTGCGTGTCTATACATTGCTGGTCCTTGGTTTCTTTATCACCTCAATGGCATTGCCGGCATGGGTGATGCTCGGTTACTGGTTTCTGATTCAGTTCGTTAGCGGCTGGGTTTCTTTTGGTGGAGAGGGAGGCGGCGTCGCTTTCTGGGCTCACGTCGGTGGATTCGTAGTCGGAGTTGTGCTCGTGAGACTGTTTGCGCGCTCCGATTATGTGGCTGAGCATAAGGCCCATCACTGGCGGCCGCGCCGAGTTATGAATAGTTGGTGACCGGCGCAAGCCGTGCAACTGGAGAATGAGCTACTAGCCGACAGCGCTATGCAGATTCGACGCACAACGTCTCATTGATCCATTGAGCCGCAGCGCAAGTCGCGGTCAACGTCGGCTTCTACGTTGAAGCTCGAATCACCAGCACTGGATTTTCGGAATGCCGCACCACCGTTTCTGTGACGCTGCCCAACACCCAGCGCCTCACGCCGGAACGCCCGTGAGTGGACATAGCAATCAGGCCGCCGGGGAGGTTTTTGGCTAAGGATATGATTTCATCGGCGGGCAAGCCTTCCTTGGCCGTGAAGGATACCTTGGAGAGTCCGAGCTTCTTCACATCGGTCACCTTGTTCTCGAGATACTTACAGGCTTCCTCTTTCATGTCTCTCAGCAAATCGTCTATCGGCAACGCATACCCTTCGACTCCGGCATACGCGGTGGTCGGAATGTGATAGGTGCGGATTAACACAATCTCCAGATCTCTTTGCTTGGCAAACTCAACCGCTTTCGGCAAAACTCTTTCGGCCAAGTCCGATCCGTCCAACGGTACGATCACGGACTTAAACGTTGGCCCATCTTGGCTTCTGGCATCTTCTCTTGCCCGAATCAATAAGACCGGAGCGGTCGTTCCCCGGAGAACTTTTTCGGCGACGCTGCCCAGCAGCCAGCGGTTCATGCCGGAACGACCATGGGTTGCCATAGCAATCAGCGTATTTTGCTCCGCCGCGGCTTTTTCAATAATCACTTCTTCAGGTCTGCCGCTCTCCACCCGCGTCTTGATCCTAGCTGGGCTTAAAGTGCCGGCAATTGTTTGTAAGTATTTCTCGCTGGCGCGAACGGCGTCATCCACCATCGTATCCAGGTGCAGCGCCCGTTCGGCACTCATATGAGTCGCCATATTCCCCACATCGACAACTGACAGGAGTTCGATCACAAGATTCTTTTCTTGCGCCAAATATCGGGCATATGGCAGCGCCTTCTCAGCCGTGTTTGATCCATCCAGCGGTACTAAAAGTTTGGTAAACATGGTCTTCTCCTTGATCGTGGTACGTCTCTCGTACGATGGGCGCGCTGTGTGCGAGACTTACGCAATATCGCCGTCCGTCCCTTCATTGTCTCCGTTCAACTTTCTTATAACGCTGGGTACATCTTTAGCAAATAAGCCGACAAATCGCTGGCGCAGGGATGGTCGCAAATTCTTTGGAGAACATCCAGCGCTTGCGGATCATCCTTGTTCATCTCTGGTGAGGAGCAGCGCGATCTGCCGCGAGTGCGCGGGCGTCGAGGTGGATTTCAGCAGTTTGAGCCGTGTTAGGCGAAACCCCGCGCGCCATTTCTTACAAGGTACCCGGCTTCGTAAGCAAAGTGGTCGCTCGCGGGGAGACGGCCCGATGGTTCTCAGATTCGAATGTCTCATGCCTTTGTTCTCGGCTCAAAACGACCGATCATCGAGATTGCGCGTGGTTAGCTAGCGACGAGAATTGCCCTTCCGTCTGGAGTCCGTCCAGGTCATGATCAGATCGCAAACCACGATAAAGATCAACAGTGTCACGACATACAGCAGTTCTGTTTCATGTGACATAGAATTCTCAATGAAGCGCACTGGCTTCGGTTTCATCAACGCTGGCCTTTGATTGCATATCACTGACTAATACGGCAATAATTGTGCCTTTTCTGATCCAGACCGTGATCGTCGACTGCGGCCGTATGCAGGCGATTTTATTCTGGATTGTCGCGCGCTGATCCTTGTTCGGCGCGGCTGCCATACAAGGTTTTTTCATGCTTGCGAATAACCGGCAGAGGTTTCTTGGGAGTGCGAAGAAATTACTGAGGAGGGGAGCTAAAACAGGTCGGCAACCGAACGGCAATGCCTGATGTGGTTGGACGGCTTTTTTGATAAGCTGAGCTATTTAAACGAGTGAGCCAATGACTTCCTTGGACGACGATCTAGCGCGCGAGCTGGAGAAAATAGGCGAAGCGGAAGTGCGCACGCGGCTGTCACGTGGGGAGTTCGGCATGGTTGGTAGCTCCAAATCGACAGCCGTTGAAGCATGGTTGAATTCCAGGGAGTCGGAACGCCGGACCGCTCTGGAGAGCAAAGCGCTGTCGAATGCCGAAGAGGCTTATTCCACCGCCCGCACGGCCCACGCGGCGGCTTCCGAAGCACTATTTAATTCTCGTGAAGCAATGACACTCGGCCGGTTGAGCGCAGCTACTTCACATCGGGCAAATGTTATCGCTATCGTTGCGATGATTTGCAGCGCCGTCGCTATTACGATTGCTCTAATCATCGCGATTTATAAATGACTGGCGCCAGATTTATTGTGTCTAGGCGATAAAACGCGGCACTCGAGTCGGTGGAACGACGGCAACGCCTTTTGTTCATCGAACCGGTACGTGGAGTGTCGTTTATCAGCGCGATGTGAAGGAGTTCGCGACAAGTCTGTCGCCCTTTGATGAGAATCAATCATGACTAGTCCTCTGCTTTCATTCTTTACGAATCGCTCGCGACGAATAGTGGAAACCGTCACTCCGGCACGGACGCTGGCGGATGTCGTCCTCCCTCCTCAAACCCGGCGGACATTGGAGCACGCGTTGGCTCAGGTGCGGAATCACGAATTGATCTTCGGCCGCTGGGGTTTAGGTGAGCGGCACACGGCCGGAAGGGGTTTAGCCTTTAACTTTGCCGGGGCGCCGGGGACGGGAAAGACCATCTGCGCCGAGGCCATCGCGCATGAACTCGGCATGAAGCTTCTTGTAGTCGACTACGCTCAAGCCGAGTCGATGTGGTTCGGCGAAACGCCTAAAAACATAGTGGCGGCATTTCGCGCCGCTGCCGAGCAAAGCGCCGTACTGTTTTTTGATGAAGCCGACGCCATCGCAACGCGCCGCTCGGCGGGCGCCATTTTGCCGCACGACCGCGAGAGCAATTTGACCATCAACGTTCTCCTTCGCGAGCTGGAGGCGTTCAACGGGATCGTGATCTTTGCGACGAATCTAGCAGCGAACTTTGATCCGGCATTTGAGCGGCGCATTCGAACTCATGTGCTGTTTGACATGCCCGGAGTAGAGGAGCGTTCCCGCATCTGGGAGCTGCAGGTTCACCCGAAAAAGACCCCCCTCGGGCCGGATGTGGATTTCCGCAGGCTCGCCGAGCGCTATGCGATGAGCGGCGGCGACATCAAAAATTCAGTCATCAAAGCAGCGGCCGCGGCAGCCGCAGAACCGGGTTCTGATCTAGTCAAACAAATAGGCCAGCCACATTTTGAACGTGCCGCCGAAGACGTGCTTTCGGCAAAGTCAGTGATGCACCAGTCGCTTTTTGCCCCAGGCGGTGTCTCAGCATCGGACCCTATAGGCTTGCGGCAAAACTTTGAAGCGCGGTGGCGGACCGCCATTATCGCGGCTTTAGGACTGGCCGCGACGGCATTGATTGCCGCGCTCGCGGCAATCGGATTGACCCTCCTGCGTTAGTCCAATCCGGGCGCAGCCACGCACGCAGCAGCTTCTGAGTTATCGGCCGATAGTCCGTCATTAGGCCTTCGCATCATTTGCGCGTTGCAACAATCTTAGGCGATAATAGCACCCCGGCATGTCCCGCGAGCACCGCCGGAGTACTTAGCATGGCCAAAATTTTGATTGTCGATGACAACCCTGATGTACGTGAAGTACTTCAATGTCAGCTCAGAATGTTAGGCTATCTCGTAATCGCAGCCGAGAATGGCTACGTCGCCATCGAAAAAGCGGTCGTAGAGCAGCCGGACCTAATTCTAATGGACATCATGATGCCGGAGATGGACGGCTGGCAGGCAAGCCGAGCTGTCCGTGCCAATCCCCAAACCAAAAATATCCCGATCCTTGCATCGACGGCGATGTCCCGGCGTGCCGATCTGAATGCCTGTATGGAAGCGGGTTGCAACGCCTACATCGTCAAACCATTTACGATGATGGAATTGAAGGAGAAGATCGGCGATCTAATCACACGGTACTGCGGTGAGAATCATTCTTGATTACGGTGCAGCAGTTTCTGCTCAGAGACCCGAGCCAACACCCAACCCGAACAGTCGGTGATCTTCGACCTAGCACACGCTGGCCACCTAAGTTCAAAACTGCCACTCCAGACTCTGACAGCTTGCAAACTGGTGCCAAGCCAGGCACTCAATTATCTGGGTCTATTCCACCTGCACGCTAATCCCTAATCGCAGCTTTGATCAGGCGCGCTTTGCGGTAGCACGCTCCTACAGTGAGGTTGATATGAGTCTGAACGGTAAGCTTTTACGGCAGCAATTGATTGCATGGGCGATCATCACTTTTTCCATGACATCGGCCAACGCTCAGGAACGACCGACTATTCTCGCCGGACATGGAACCCTCTCGGGATCGATCCTGCCGCTCTGGGTCGGCACCGACGCAAAGCTGTTCGAGAAGCATGGCGTCCAGGTCAGGCCGATTTATCTGCCGCGGGCCGCAGGAAGACCGGCGCTGGTGAGCGGCGACATACAGGTGTATTTTTCCGCTGGCCCGCCTGTGGTGCAGATGCGCTTGAGCGGGGGCGACGTAGCCGTTACTTCCTGCGTGGTTCACAAGCTCACGTCCAAGGTAATGGTGAGCCCGGCAATCCAAAAGATAGCCGACCTGCGGGGTAAAGTCGTCGCGGTTGCCAACCCAGGTTCCGCAAGTGATTTCGCCGCCAAACTATTTATGGCACGACAGCGCATGAAGCCTGGTCAGGATGTTTCGATCATCTATAGCGGCTCGACGAGCGCAGCGTTTGCCGCCCTGGCCAACGGCCGAGTGCATGCCATCTTTGCGTCACCACCTAACGATATCCAGGCTACGGCAGCAGGTTTCAAGCCCTTGCTGGAACTAGGGGATCTGAACATTCCCTATGCCGGAAATTGCACTACGGTGATGCGTTCTTACACGGCCAAGCAGCCGGCTCGCATGCGCAGCTTTGTCGCCGGCATCACTGAGGCGGTAGCCTACATCAGAAGGCGCCCAACTGAAGCCAGGAGCATCTTACAGAAATATACCCGCGTTTCTGATAGTGCGGTCCTGCAACACACCTATGATTCTGAAGTCCAATACATGGAGCCCGTGCCCGCTCCGACTGCCGAAGGGGTTAGAAGCATTCTCGAACATTTAGGAGTAACTGGGCAGCAGGCCGAGGCGTTCATCGCTGAATTTATCGACAACCGGTTTATCAAGCAGGTCATCGATGATGGTTTACTCAAAGAGATCTATCCGGACGGCGTGCCAGTTAAGGGATGAAAGATGAAAGTCCAAAGCTGAATGAACTTCGGCGCGGGATCTGTTTACTTCTTCGCGGCGGGTGAACACGCAGTTTCGCCACTACAGCTGTGACTTCAATCCGGAGGCGCTGAGCATCTTACCGGTGATGCCGTTTGCTTCATCGGATGCAAGGTAAACAAAAACGTCGGTCACCGATTC
Source organism: Binatia bacterium (assembly GCA_036378835.1). Classification (GTDB taxonomy): domain Bacteria; phylum Desulfobacterota; class Binatia; order UBA9968; family UBA9968; genus WHTF01. The sequence goes on from DASUVS010000080.1 coordinate 20,741, forward strand.
CGGCTGACTACCGCTATAGCCCGTTAATTTTGTTGCCACATAGCCTGGTTCTACGGAGTTGACGCGGATGTTTGAAGAGCGGGCTTCGGCGGCTAGAGTCTGGGTGAATCCTTCCACTCCCCATTTCGAAGTGGCATATGCGATAAAATTAGCATAGGCGCCGCGTCCGATCATCGATGAAACGTTGATGATGGAGCCGCTTTTTTGCTTTATCATGGCGGGCAAGACGGATTTAGTTACGAGAAAGGGTCCGCGCAAATTAACTGCAATCGTATAATCCCACTTCTTCACTTCTAGCTCAGTGATCGGAACCGGCCGGGTCATCACTCCAGCATTATTCACCAGGACGTCGATGCGGCCGAACTCTTTTATAACATCGCCGACAAAATCTTTAACCGAATCTTCGACGGAGACGTCGCAGGTCCAGCCCTTACCCTCAGCCTTTAACTTTTGAATCTCTTGAACCGTGTCGTTGATCTCCGATTCCGTGCGTGCACAAATCGCCAGCCTGGCGCCTTCGCGCGCGTAAGCTAGAGCAATCGCTTTACCGATTCCTCTTGCGCCGCCGGTGATCATCGCGACTTTGTCTTTTAGCTTCATGGGCTGTCGTTGGTAGATCGATGGCTTTAATGTCTACTGGATCGCTTGCCAAAGCAAGATGATCTGAATTCTCAGTCGATGAAACAGCTATCAATGACAGTTGGATGAATTGGGCTTTACCCGCGAGCAATATCCGGAGGCAGACGGCACGGCATACACCAATGTCGAGGGCGAACAGATGCTGATCGAACCGCTCCTTGGGACATCTTGAGCGTGGCCGCTTCTGGGGATAGAAGAGAAAGAACTCGGGGAGGAAACACAAATGGATGTGCTCAGTACCACCGGATATCAGCGCAGGCCGCCTCACCTGGTCGCCGAGTATAAGGGATTTTTCGCTGATGAGGGACTCGAGGTTCGCTTTCATGAAACGACCTATGCTCCGGATCACAACCGGGGCATGGCCGAGGGACGTTGGGATTTTACGCTCAGCAGCGCGGATACCATGATTGCGCGCACAACCACCGATGGAGTCGATTATCTTCTTTTCATGCAGGCGGAAGAGGGGCTGAGCGCGTACCTGATCGGCCAGCCCGAGATCGAGTCGATCGAGCAGCTGCGCGGCAAACTGCTTGCCGGTGATCCCGGCGATTCGAACCTCGATCTCATTCGCAAGAAGATTCTACGTCGTCATGGGATGGACGATAATCAATATGAAATTGAAATCATCGGCAGCTCGCCCAAACGGCTCGAGGCTTTTCTGAAAGGTAGAGTCGCTGCCGCGATGTTGACGCCGCCGGCTTCGGACAACGCCTTAGCGGTGGGCGGAGTGCTTCTCGCCAATGCTGAAGACTATGTTCCAGGATGGCCGCTGACATGCGGCTGGACGTTGCGCCGCTGGCTGCTTGAGCATCACGATCTAACAGTGCGTTTTGTACGCGCATGGGCAGCGGCGACAGACTGGTTGCTAATACCGCAAAATCGCGCGGAAACTCTTGAACTGATCATGGCCAAAGAAGGGCTCAATCGCAATTCCGCAGAGCAGGCCTTTCGCAAGGTCGTG
>DASUVS010000081.1:0-16546 GCA_036378835.1 Binatia bacterium
GAGCATCCGTGTGTTGCACTTTATCCTCGGAATAAACTTCGCACTAAATATGCTACCGCCCTACGACCTTGTTCGAGACTCAACGTTCTTCGCGCGGAGCATCAGTCAGCTCCAGATCTAGCATCCCCAGAAAACGTTCCACAACGGCTGTGCCCATGCAACTCCCCGCGCTGATGCGCTACAAGGCTCGGGGCAACAAAAACTTTGGCGAATTTGCGGATGGTAGGTGTCAGCTTCTTGCAGCCAAGAAAAACTTCTCTGCAGATATCTTGGATTTGCGTGCCAAAACGATAAACTTCGTGTAGCATTTTACCCGATGTAAATCGCAGTGCGGCAGGTTCAATCATGCAAAAACAATCGCAGCCTTCGACAACTCTCAATGCGGCTGTCGGCGTTCTGGTGGGTGGCGGACCAGCGCCCGGCATCAATGGCGTCATCGGAGCTGTTACCTTGGAAGCGCGCAATCGCGCTCGCAAGGTGATCGGTCTCTACGATGGATTTCAGTGGCTAATGCGTGGCGATACAACGCGAACCAAGGAACTGCTGAAAGATGACGTCTCGCGCATTCACTTCCAGGGCGGCTCGGTCCTCAATACATCGCGCGCCAATCCGACCAAAAAAATGCAAGATGTCGAGCGGGTGGTCGCCACCTTGGACCGTTTAGGCATCGGTTACTTAGTGACCATTGGCGGAGACGATACCATGTATGCCGCAAGTCAGGTTGCAAAACAGGCCGCCGGACGGATCCGGGTCTGCCATGTTCCGAAGACCATCGACAACGATTTACCACTTCCTGGCGAGATTCCGACGTTTGGCTTCGAAACCGCCCGTCAACTCGGTAGCGCGCTGGTGCAAAACTTAATGGAAGACTCGCGCACTACCGGCCGCTGGTATTTCGTCGTGGTTATGGGACGCACAGCCGGCCATCTGGCTCTGGGAATCGGCAAGTCCACCGGCGCCACCCTGACGATTATTCCGGAGGAATTTCCCGGCACCGTGCATCTGGAAAGCGTCTGCGATATTCTCGAGGGCGCGATTTTGAAACGCACCACGCTGTGGAATCGTTCCGATGGTGTGGCGGTTATCGCCGAAGGTTTGTTGGAGAGAGTCCCGCCTGAGGAGCTGCAAAGCATCGAAGGCGTGCGCATCGCCCATGACAGTTATGGGCACTTGCGTTTGGCCGAGCTAGACCTCGCCTATATATTGAAAACCCTGGTCGAGCATCGCTTCGCCAATCGCGGCTCTTCAATGAGCATCGTGCATAAAAATATCGGCTACGAGCTCCGTTCCGCGGCGCCGATTGCGTTTGACTGCGACTATGTGCGCACCCTGGGCTACGGCGCGGTGGAGTTTCTGTTGAATCCGGACGCCAAGATTGCGAATCTCACCGGCGCTCTCGTGTGTCTGGTGGACGGCGAATTGAAGTATCTCGACTTTGCCAGCTTGCAAGATTCGAAATCCGGCAAAACTCGCGTCCGTTCGGTCGGCATAACCAAGCCCACTTATAAGGTTGCGCGCGAGTACATGATCCGTCTCGAGCACGAGGATTTCGCCGACAGTGAAAAACTACGGCTGCTGGCGCAGGCGGCCTCATCGAAGAACAAACTATGCTCGCCTGAGGAGTTCAAAAGCCGATATCAATATCTGGCAACAGATCTTCTCGGCAGCGTTTAATCGATCGAATAACCTTTAAGGGGGATTAATGGCAACTAGGGTCGCGATCAACGGCTTTGGCCGGATCGGCAGATTGGTTTTACGGTCAATCAAGCAACGTTACAAAAAAGAATTGGCGGTTGTCGCCGTAAACGACATGGCCGATCTCCATACCAATGCTCATCTGTTTCGCTACGATTCAACCTATGGAATTTATCCCGGAACCGTTGAAGCCGGCGAAGGGATGATTAGAATCGACGGGGATAATATTGCCGTTCATAACTACAAAGATCCGTCGCGGCTTCCCTGGAAGCAATTAGGCGTGGACATCGTTATCGAATCAACAGGGATGTTCACCGATGGAGCGCAAGTCAAAGCGCATCTCGATGCCGGTGCCAAAAAAGCGATCATCACGGCACCGGCGACACACGAGGACATAACCGTGGTTCTGGGAGTCAACGACTCACAATATAATCCACGCCAGCATCATATCGTTTCCAATGCCTCCTGCACTACCAATTGCCTGGCGCCGGTAGCTAAGGTCCTGCACGACACATTCGGCATCGAACGAGGGTTGATGACCACCGTCCATGCTTACACCAACGATCAACGCATTCTCGACCTGATGCATAAGGATTTGCGCCGAGCACGCGCCGCTGCAACTAACATCGTGCCGACCAGCACCGGTGCGGCAAAAGCGATCGGCCTGGTCATGCCGGAATTGAAAGGCAAGCTGCACGGCCTGTCCCTACGGGTACCAACGCCGACCGTATCGGTGGTCGACCTGGTCGTAAATCTAAAGAAACCGGCATCTGCGGATAACATCAATAAAGCCTTGAAGAACGCCGCCTCTGCAAAGATGGCCGGCTATCTGGAGTATTCCGACGAACCCTTGGTATCCAGTGATTTTCGTGGTAATCCCGCATCCTCGATTGTTGACGGCTTATCGACGGTCGTGCTCGAAGACAAAATGGCTAAGATACTTTCATGGTATGACAACGAATGGGGCTATAGTTGCCGGGTTGCTGACTTGGCGATATTAATGGCGCAAAAGGGTTTATAGGAGGCGACCATGTTTGCAAAAGACATCATGACTAGAGACGTGATCACCGTCAGTCCGACGGCTACCGTAAAGAATCTGGCTATGACGCTTATCAAGAATCAAATCAGCGGCGCGCCGGTAGCAGCCAGGAACGGCAAGATCATCGGCGTGGTCTCTGAAGCCGACATCGTTGCCAAAAAAGGCAAAGACGTAAAAACCATCATGAGCAAAAAGATCATCAGCGTCACCGAAGAAACTGCCGTCGAGGAGATTGCCAAGTTAATGACCACACACGGGATCAAACGTCTGCCGGTGATGCGCGGCGAAAGCGTCGTCGGCATCGTCAGCCGCGCTGACATCGTCAACGCCATCGCGCTGGGTAAGCACGTCGCGCTCCATACGCCGGTTTACGATCTTTGATCGACACATCTCTGCATCACGCGTGTTTCCTGAAAGTTCATAACTGCAGCGCCGAGATTCGATGAATCCGGTGCTACTCTAGGACATAGGCACAAACCATCGTTTTCCGCTCCTCACATTCGCGTACGTAAGAAAGTTTTCGACTGATTTCTCGCAGACTGGAATAAAGTCGACGCCAGTGTCCGCCCTTCTTCAAGAAACCCGGCGTTTCCCCGCACGATCCGTGGCATCTCTTTTGCGGAATCCACTCTCATTCTGCCGATATAATTATTCGCCGCGTAAAATATAGAGGAGGAATGAGAGATGCCGCAAAAAATTTCTACCTTCGACGATTGGACAGATTACTTTAGCAAGTGGCAGAAGGATATTGGTTTCGACGCATCACAAATCGACGACTACAAGTTCGACGCCTTCTATGCGGATCCGCCTCATACGGAAATCGAGTTCGGCGAATACAAAGGCAGAAAGAAATGGGAAAAACTTCTCGATGTGCCCACCCAGGAAATGCGGGATGCGTTGATGCATCTGATCGTTTATCAGGGCGACACCGAGTTCGCCTCGACAGAGCAACAGCGAGATCTCCTGCAAAGTGCGCCAAGCGAGTACGATCGCCAATGCTTGTTGCGCGTCATGCGCGAAGAGCAGCGCCATGGCTGGCAGATGTGCCATGTCCTGGTGAAGAATTTCGGCGACTCCGGTAAACTGGAGGCTCGGAAACTACTCGAACGCCGAGCTTACCAGGGAACTCGCCTGCTCGGGGCTTTCAATCAACCGATGGAGCATTTCCTCGAATTCTTCGTTTACACCTGTTTCATTGATCGCGACGGCAAATATCAGCTGACGATGCTGCAACATTCCGGCTTCGCGCCGCTCGCGCAAAGCATGGGACCGATGTTGAAAGAAGAAGCCTTTCATCTTTTCACGGGTCAAACCGGGCTTTCCAGAGTTCTTAAAGCCGGCAAAGTGCCCATTGACATCGTCCAAAAATATCTCAACAAGTGGCTATCCACCGGTCAGGATTTGTTGGGCAAGGATCGATCCAGTTCAGCCAATCGGTTTTATCGCTGGGGCTTCAAGGGCCGCTTTGATGAAGACACCGCCAAAGAAGCGCCCAAAGATCTCGACTGCATCAATGAGGAGTCGAGAGCGCACTACTATCAGGAATGCTCGGATATTATCGACATATTGAATCGACAGATTGTCGCCGGCCAGCCGAGGCTGCGCGCGCCCGATCCAAAGTTCAACCGGCAGATCGGCGAATTCGCCGGGAAAACTTACAGCACTGACGGCGATCTACTATCGGCTGGAGAATACCAAAACTACATCAATCGAGTTTTGCCTCAGCCCCACGACTTGGAACGCCTGCGAGCCTGCACGAAGGAAGGCGGCTGGGTGAACGGCGAGACTTTCCAGTAGAAGGGCGATTTAACTCTGGCAGATAGCCTGATCGAGTACTGGTCGAATCCAGTGCTCCAGAGCGATGCTTTGACCGGCACTCTGGTAAATAATGATCACGGCTTAAGCCGTGATCATGGAAACGGCGACTATCGTTCTTGAGCTAGGGCAGACGAGATTAGCGTCAGCGTGGGTTCGCTTGAAACAATCCCTTCTCCTCCAGCCGGCGCACGGTTCGATCGTCAATAAGATCTTCCGCACGCAAGCCACGAATTTTTTCATTGGTCGCGCCTAAGAGTCTGATAGTATTTCGAATACCCTCCGCGGTTGGGTAGATCTTCCGCTCATACAGTGTCTTGATGATCTCATACCCGTCGGCGGTGTCCTCGGGCTTCGGCAGGCGCAGACCCTTGGCGAGGCTGCGCATCACTGCTGCCTTATTGGCCGGGTCTTGAACGAAAGCGATGGCCTCGACGATGGCGGTTAGAACTTTTTCTACGACTTCGGGTTGTTGATTGACATAGCTGCGCCGGGCAAACACAGTCGTACCCTGGTATGGAATTCCCAACTCCGGCAGATCAGCCAAAACCCGGTAGCCCTGGCGTTTCAGCATGGCTGCGGATGAATACGCCGATAGCTGGGTCGCATGGATCACTCCTGTGGTCATCGCTTGGGCGCGGACCGCGTCGTTACCGATGACCCGGATGGTGATGTTGTCACGTTTGACGTCGAGGCCCCAGTGCTCTAGCGCCAACATCGTAAACACCCAATTACCACCGCCGATGCTCGTCACTCCGATTGTCTTGCCTTTCAGCTCGGCCGGGGACTTGATCTCGGGCGACGAAACAATGGTTCCGGTCAATCGGTTTACCAGGCCGGCGATGAAAACCAGATCCAAGCCGCCGGCCATTGCGCCGAGAATCGCGCCGGAAACCGAAGCGGTGTTGATCTGCGAATCACCGTGGGCAATCGACGCCAAAGCCACAGGAGCGCTGGATACATAGACTAAATCCACATCCAACCCCTGCTTACGGAAGAAACCTTGATCCCGCGCGACAAAGAGCGCACCCTCACGCTCGCTCAATACCGCATAGCTGATCACCACCTTTGTCAGCGGCGCGGCACTGAAAGCCGTGTTGGCCGACAAAGCGTAGAACACCTCCAAGGCGATAAAGCATATGAATAGTTTTTTCATAAAGATTCAGCTTTCAAGGCGAATTTAAAGGTAACGCAGGCAGCGACGTCAACATCACGGGACAGCATAAGGAGCAATAAGATCAGCGACGAGTATCGCACACTCGATTATTCCCGCTCGAGCTTGCGCGCGATTCGGTCATCGATGAGATCATCGGCTTTGAGCTTGGCAAACTTCGGGTCGGCCTTACTCAGCACACGCAATGCATTCTGAATACCCTCGCGGGTCGGTATGATCCGGCGGTCATAAAGAATGCGCATTCTATCGTATAACTCCTGGCCGCCTTCATTGGGCGAAATCCGCAACCATTTACGCAAGCTAGCCAGCACCGCCGGCTGGTTGTTCTTGTCCTGTATAAAGTGGTTGGCTTTGATCAGTGCTCTAAGAGTCTTCTCCACGGTGTCCGGGGAGCTATTGATCAGGCTGCGCCGTGCCAGCAAGCCGACACCCTGATACGGGATATTCAGTCTAGGTAATTCGGCCAGCACCCGGCCGCCGCTGCGTTGCACGACTTGGCTGAACGCATAGCCCAATACCGCGCCGTCGACTAATCCAGTCGACATCGCCTGAGCTAACACCGATTGGTCGCCAAGAACGCGCATCTGGATTTTGTCTCTCTCGGTGCTCAGGGCCCAATGATCCAGCGCCATTTGTGTGAACATCCAGATACCGCCGCCAATGCTCTGCACACCGATGGCTTTGCCTTTGAGGTCCTCGGGAGTACGAATTTTGGCGGACGTCACAAAATAGCCGTCGAGCTTGTTGATCAACCCGGCTACGTACGCCAGATCCAATCCCGCCGCTACAGCCCCGAGCGACGAACCAGTGGCCGAAACAATATAAAACTGCGCCTCGTTGGCTGCCAAAGCTGAAATCGCCACCGGCCCGCTGCGCACTTGCACGATATCAGCGTCCACTCCCTGCTCGGCAAAAAAACCTTGATCCTTGGCGACAAACAAGAGCCCGCTCCGTTCACTGAAATCGGCGAAGATAATACTGATCTTCTTGGTGACGCTGGCCGCCATTGCCGTTGATCCCAAGGCTAATAACAGCGATAGCAACAAAGCGGCTGTTAGCCTTGAATAATAGAACCGAAAGGGCATTACGCACTTCCTCCTTGAAAGTGGAAACGGGTTCGTGATGAAACCATTTCAATAACTCGATCGAGTATCAGAATTCAATGCTTCGACGAGGCAGTCGTTTTGTTGAACGATACCCAATTTGCCTGGGATATCTCCACTCTGTAGACCTATTTGTCTCCTACTGAACCACCCCTGCGAGATGCTGTGATCAACTTAGATCCTTTCGCGATGTGTCAAACATGTACAATTCTTCTCTATTGTGCACAAAAATCTCACATCCATTGATTAGATTTTCGTCAGCGGCGAATCCGCTGGAGCGCTTGTTCCTGGGTAAAAAGCGTTGCTGACGCAGATTTGATTCAGCGGAATAAACTTTGCTTTGATTTTTGCCTTCATACCCTCGACAAATTCGCCCCTAAAATCTGCAGGAGGACAAATGACCAATGTAGCGATCAATGGATTCGGTCGGATCGGCCGTCTCGGGCTGCGCGCGATGCTCGAGCGTCACAAAGAAGAGCTCAACGTCGTCGCTGTAAACGATATGGCCGACTTGCATACCAACGCTCACCTATTTCGTTACGACTCAACCTATGGAATCTATCCGGGAAGTGTCCAGGTTGGCGAAGGCCAGCTCAAGATCGAAGGATGGGATATCGCCGTGCTGTGCGAGAAAGATCCGTCGCGGCTGCCTTGGCGCAAGCTGGGGGTGGACATCGTTATCGAATCCACCGGCCTCTTTACCAGCGGCGTTCAAGCGCGAGCGCATTTGGAAGCGGGAGCAAAGAAAGTGATTATCACCGCGCCCGCGACAGACGAAGACATCACCCTGGTGTTGGGAGTCAACGAGTCGGCCTACGACCCTGACAAACACCACATCGTTTCGAATGCGTCCTGCACAACCAACTGTCTCGCTCCGCTCGCCAAAGTCTTACACGAGAACTTCGGCGTCGAACGCGGTCTGATGACAACCACACACTCCTACACCAACGATCAGCGCATTCTGGATTTGATGCACAGCGATATGCGACGCGCCCGCGCCGGCGCGGCTAACATCGTGCCGACGACCACCGGCGCCGCCAAAGCCATCGGACTGGTCTTGCCCGAGCTCAAGGGCAAGCTTCACGGTCTGTCGCTCAGAGTGCCGACATCGAGTGTCTCTATCGTCGACCTAGTGGTCGATCTGAAAAAGCCGGCATCCGCAGCGGCGATTAACGAGTCGCTCAAGAGCTCTGCCGATGGTGATCTCGATGGCATCTTGGCCTATTGCGATGAGCCCCTGGTTTCCAGCGATTTCCGCGGCAACTCGGCCTCCTCCATCATAGATGGGTTATGCACCGTCCAACTGGAGGAGAAATTGGCAAAGATCTTGGCGTGGTACGATAACGAATGGGGCTACAGCTGCCGCGTCGGCGACCTCGCCGCCTTTATGATCGAGCGAGAACTATAACTTTTTTGACTTTGTCTCGCCAACTTTGATCGCTAGTCGCGCCTTGCGAAACTTTTACTCTCACGTTTGTGTCAGATATTTCACCGGTAGCGCCACTTCCTGCACCGAGCCATAGACACTGCGCATGCTGTAAGCCCGAACGCCCGGCTTTGCTCCGATCACTCGATGAATCTCTGTGCCTTTGTAGTGAATCGCGGCCCAGTCCTCGATCGCCACGCCGGCAGAAATCTCGCCACTGGCCAGAAACCGGTGATACGATGGCCGGCGCTGCGGTTCTCCGTCGTAATGCGGGCAACAGCTTCCGGGAAGAAAACCGAGACAGCCAAGCGGACGCAGTCCATCCGAGAACGAGTCCGTCAGCCCTTGCTCGAACCAACAGATCGCTCCCGCGCTCACTCCCGTAAGGATAACTCCCGACTGCCACGCCTCTCGAAGCAATTCCGGCACGCCCCAATCGCGCCATAGGGCAAGCAAGCTTTTGGTATTGCCGCCACCGACAAAAATCACATCTTGATTTAGCAGCAACGAGCGCAGATCCGGCGTCCTTTTAAAAAACGACAACACCGAAGGTCGGCATTGCAGTTTCAAAAATGCCGCATAGAAACTTGCAACATAATGGTCCGGCTCGCCGCTGGCAGTGGGCACAAAGAGCACCCGCGGCTCGGCAGCTCCGGTTTGCGCTAAGATGTAACGTTCGAGCGCAAGATTCTCCGGGTCGCGATAGAATCCGCCGCCGCCGATAGGAATGATCTGTGGTGTTCCATCCAACACGTGCTTGACTCCTGATTGGCTCTGTCTTCAACCCGGTGCCGAGCTAGTTTACCTAGCTTCTCAATTCGCCTCGAGCCCGCTCGGCAATTTTTTCGTAGCCTGCTTTGATCCGGTCGAGCTCCTCTTCTTCAAGCTCTTCCAGATCCAGCAACGCATTTTGCGCACCGTGCGTGGCGCGGATGAGTTCATCCAATTTCACCTGCAACGCCTCAGAATCACGATTTTGGGTATTTTGTATGAGAAAGACCATCAAGAAAGTGATGATCGTGGTCCCGGTGTTGATAACTAGCTGCCAGGTATCGCTAAAGCCGAACATCGGACCCATGATGGCCCAGACCACGACAATCGAAACAGCAATCATAAATGTCACTGGCTTGCCGGTGATCTTTGCAGTTGATTTCGCGAATCGCGAGAACCAAGATCTCGATCTTGTCGGCCTCATAGGTTCCTCCTCACGTATTGATTAAATCGTCATGTTCATATCACATGCGGTGGCGAAGGCGACAATTAAGCGATAGCTAATCCGAGCGCGCTTCCCGGCGCGCTGATAAGCCAGATTCAATCTGGACATTCCCGAATCGCTGGAGTAATCGGGGATGAGATCACCGATTCGTGATGGAAAGGAACCTATATGGCCACATTAATCACCGGCTTGGGCTTGGTTGGAACTTCCTACGCTCAACTCGCGCTCAAGCGCGGCGAAAGCATCGTTTTCTACGATATCGCGCCAAGGAAAGACTTCCTGGCGAATAAATTGGGGACGGCGAACGTGACGGTAGTGCAGCGCGATGTCCGTGACTTGCCGGCGCTGATCGAAACGATCCTGAAAAACAAAATCGACACGGTCATCCACACAGCGGGACTGATCGGCGGCAAAGTCGCGCAGCCCGTCTATACCGGCATGCAGATCAATGTAATGGGGACCGTCAATGTCGCCGAAGCGGTGCGCTTGACGGGGGTCAAACGGCTGGTGCAGATCAGCACGTTCGGCGTTTACGACCGCCGCGGCGGCGAGCCCGGCCCGATCGACGAAAGCTTTCATCGCGGACCCGGCGAGGCGTATGGCAATTCCAAAGTCGCCAAGGAACTGATGGTAGAAGCGTATCAACGGCTGTACGGCTTTGAGCTGATCATTTTAAGACTCGCCAATGTCTATGGCGTCGGCCACTTTGCCGGCGGTTCCGGCGGCGGCGAGATGGTGCAGAACATGCTGCAGACTGGAATTCGCGGCGGTGTAGTAAAGGTTCCGCAAGAAGTGGCGCGCGACTTCGAATACATTTACTACAAAGACCTGGGCCGAGCTCTCGACAAGGCAGCGATCACACCGCTATCGTCGCCGGTAACACTTAATATCGGCACTGGCGTAGTCATTAAATTCGACGATTTGGTCGCCACAGCCGAGAAACTCCTGCCCAATCTGCAGGTGGAACTGATACCGGGGCAGAAACCTCGTTCCGCCAAGCAGCCCATGGTGATCACCAGAGCCAAACAATTCCTGGGGTGGGAACCAGAGTATGATTTGGAACGCGGATTCAAAGACTACATCGAGGAGCTCAAGGCGTTGAGCTGATAAAAAGGCATCGCAGCTCCCGTAGAACCCGATGCCTCAGAGTTTGAGCTCGCCTCGTTTGCCGCTCTTGGCGCTTTCGTAGCGCAGGTCATTGCCATCAGTCGTGATGATGATGGCGCCGTCTTCTTCGGTGCGGAGAATGTCTGCGCCGGCAGCGCGATAACGATCCGCAAGCTCTTGCTTCTCAGGGCGCACGTTTCTGGTGGTTCCTGAAACCACCGCTAGCCTGGGTTGCACGGCCGAAATAAATTCCGGGGTGCTCGCCGAAGCGCTGCCATGCCGCGGCACTTTCACAACCGCACTGTTGATCCGGACCGGTATTTGCGCAAGAAACTGCTCGTCCCGCTTGTCGATGTCTCCGGCGAAAAGCAACCGCGCTTTACCATAGTGGAGCTGTACTACCACCGAAACATCGTCGTTCCGATCGGCCGGCGGATAAAGGAAACACAGCTTCACCCGTTCGATTGAGCGACATGGTGCTTCGTTGGTCAGACTGACCCGTTGAATCTTCGACCGATCCAAGATGTCATCCAGCTCCTCGAATCGTCGCGTTCGTCCTTTGGCGGCGCCGGACCAGAATTCGTCGGGGGTAAACTCTCTGACGATCGATCCCATTCCGCCATAGTGATCGATGCGCGGGTGGCTGACCAGCAGATAATCGACCTTCAGAATCTTGCGAGAGCGTAGATACGGACCGACAATCGCCTCGCCGGTATCAAACTCGCCAGTAGCTGTGCCTCCGGCGTCGATCAGCAAAGTTTTAGCGCCGGGAAACTCGATAACGACTGCATCTCCCTGGCCGACATTCAGATAAGTCACTCTGAGTTCTTGCCGCGTCCAACGTTCGCGGGACCAGTAAACAACATCCGCGAGCAACATTGACGCGCTTAAAGCGACCGCAATGACAGCGCGGCGGCTTTTCCTGAGCCAGAGTACAGAAGCAATCAATAGATACACGGCGCCAATCTCCCACAGGTCCGGCGCCGGTACTGAGATATGAGCAAACGGAAGTCTGGCGAACCATTCCACCAGCAGTCCCGAGAACCACAGCACCCACTCGAGAACCGAGACTAAAGGAGTGACCAATCCCGGCCATGCAAGAGAGATGAAACTAATCCCAAGGCCGAGCGGAACAACGACAAAGCCAACCAACGGCACGACTATCGGATTCGAGACGAATCCGGCCAACGATAGGTGACCGAAATAGTGCGCGATCAACGGACCGGTGCCAATGGTCGCCAGGAGCGGCACAGCCAAGTGCATTCCAATCGAGCGCAGCTTTGGTTTTATCCGGCTTCGCTCCTGAGGCAAGCGGTCTTTCTCGGGCGCGGCGACCGTCCTAAAAACCTGACGCATTCCCCAGGCGATCGAAAAAACTGCGAGAAACGAAAGCTGAAAGGAGATGTCGGCGATGACGCCGGGCCAAACCAGCCCGATTAGCAACGCCGCAAACGTCAGACTGGTTAAAACCTCTTCCTCTCGATCCAACAAGACAGCCAATTCATAAACTCCGATCATGATCGCCGATCGCACCGTCGGCACCATGGCACCGGCGAGCGCGGTGTAGAAAACCACCGCAATGAACGAACAAAAGGTCGCGATTTTGATCAAATTACACCGCAACAGCAAATAAACATTGAAAGAACCGGCCCAGCGCACGAGCCAAAACACCACCAAACCGAGCATCGCCACATGCAGGCCTGAGATGGATAGAACATGATTGACTCCCGCGGCGGTAAAGTTGGCGCGCATCTTCTTGGAAATTTCTCCCATATCGCCGACCACCAAGGCCTTCATCAGAGCGGCGGATTCGGGGGAAAAGTGGGTTTCAATGTAGCGGCGAATTTTTCGCCGCAGATTTTCCACCGCGCCGCGCCATCGATCGGGGGCGCGTTCCACCAGCTCGATCTTTTCGTCGGATTCTAAAAATGCGATGGCATAAATCTGGCGGCGCGATAGATAGGTAGCGTAATTGAAACCGCCGGGATTGCCGCTGTCTTTGGGCACAGTCGGCCGAATCTGCGCGCGGATGCGATCGCCGTAGTGCCACTCACGGCGAAGCTGCCGGACAGTCAACAGCAGATCGCCCGAGATCTCCTCGGCGCCCGTCGGCTGCCATATTCGTTCCGCGCGCAAATACCAGCGGCTCCGGGTCGGCAGTTTTTCCGGCTCATGTAGCAGCACTCCTTCTAAATACAAATCTTTGTTCTCGTCCATTATCGAGCGAAGGTGATTCGCCGGAAAAGTTGGAAACAACAACCCGTGATGACGGAAGTAACCCAGCGCAAACGTCGATCCCGCTAGCAATGCGAGCAGCGCCCAACGTCGATAGTTGACCGTGCTCGCATTGCAATGACTCGTTAGATCGCGGCCGACGATCACGCCAGCCAGCCATCTGAGCTTAGCAAGCGGGTTGATAAGGAGGAGCGAGGGAACCAACAATAACGACAGGAGGTCGCCGGAGAGAACGAATGGCAAGGCGGTCGCCGATTGGCCCAACAGCAGCGAGCCGGTCAGCGCAAACAGCCAAGTTGATGGGTGAATGGCTTTGGAAACCGTTGGCGCGATTTGCTGGGAAACTAGCGCCATCAACCCGCTCTCACTGCGGAGGCGGAGCCGGGTGAAACACTTGCCAGAGTTGATGAGCGAGCTTCAGATTCATGCTTGGAACCTGCATTAACTCATCCAAGGTCGCCTGTTCAACCCCCTTGACGCTGCCAAATGCGCGCAGCAAAGCGCGCCGGCGCGCCGCCCCGATGCCGGGAATCTGGTCCAAGGCCGAGGAGAGGGTTTGCTGAGAACGGAGTTTCTTGTGGTGCGTAATCGCGAAGCGGTGCGCCTCATCGCGCACCCGCTGCAAGAGAAACAAGGCATTCGAATTACGTCTCAACGTCACCGGATTGGTCTGTCCCGGCAGAAAGACGCGCTCCTCCGATCGCTCGATCTCGGCGCTGCGAGGCGCGGATTGCACGCGCATTTTGGCCAGACCGACGACGTCGATACCTTCGACGCCGACTTCGCGCATGGCCGCCAGCGCCATCGCCAATTGCCCCTTGCCACCGTCGACCACCACCAGGTTGGGCATCACTTCTTCACGTTGGCCCCGAGTAAAGCGCCGTTTGAGAACTTCCAACATCATGCCGAAATCGTCGCCGCCACCGGACGGATCGATGGTGCGAATTCGATAATGACGATAGTGCGCCTTGTCTGGTTCGCCGCCGATGAACGTAACCTGAGACCCGACCGCATAGGCGCCGTGAATCATCGAAATGTCGAAGCACTCGATGCGCTGCGGGTAGCGCTTCAAGCGCAGGTGCTCCTGGAGCTCTTGAAGCATGTTCTCACGGGCTTTCTCCTGATCGTGACGTTCGGTAAAGCTTTGCCGGGCATTCTGCTGCGCCATTTCGACCAGCTTGCGCTTGTCACCCTTCTGGGGCACGTGAATGCTCACGTTCTTGCCTTTGCGCTCGCTCAGATACTCGGCCCGGGTATCCTGATCTTCCAGTTCCACGGGCAGCAAGATTTCGTCTGGCAGGAAGCGTTGTCCTTGGTAGAATTGCGTCAGCAGCGAACCCATGATTTCCTCGTCGGAGAAAGCCAAATCTTCCAACGCATACGCTTGCGTTCCGGTCAGTTTCCCTTGTCGAACGAAGAGCACCTGGGCCTCGATATAACCGCCTTCGCGGTAAAGGCCGAAGATGTCCTGATCGGCACCCCAATGGGAAACCATCCGCTGTTTTTCGAGAGTTTTCTCGACCGCCTGGATTTGATCGCGGATCTTAGCCGCCGATTCAAATTCCATAGCCCCGGCTTTGGCCGCCATGCGCTGCCGCAGTTCCGCCAGCAATTCGTGTTGCTTTCCTTCGATAAACAGAATTGCCTGGCGAACCTGCTGGCGGTACTCTTCCGGATCGACCGGCAGCACGCACGGCGCCAAGCATCGCTTTATTTCGTATTGTAAGCAGGGCCGGCTGCGATTCTTGAAGTTGTGGTCCGTGCAATTACGCAAAAGAAAATGCTTCTCGATGATATCGACAGTTTCACGCGCCGCCACCGCGGACGAGAACGGACCGAAGTAGCGGCTGCCGTCCTTGACGATCTTGCGGGTGCTAAAAATTCGCGGCCATACGTCCGGGGTAGTCACCTTGATGCTTAAATAACTCTTATCGTCCTTGAGACGAATGTTGTACCGCGGTTTGTATTGCTTGATGAGATTGTTTTCAAGAATCAGAGCTTCCTTGTCATTGCTGGTGACAAGAGTCTCGAGATTTTCGACCCGCCTGACTAAGAACTCGATTTGTGAACGGCCATCATTGCGATTGAAGTACGATCTTACCCGCGCGCGCAAGTCCTTGGCCTTACCGACATAGATCACCTTTCCTGCGCCGTCGCGCATCAGATAGACCCCCGGACGAGACGGAAGGTTGGTCAACTTTTCATCCACGGAAAGCATCGCTATGAGTATATCAGCCGGGTACGGCCCGCGGCGACAAGCGCGCCCAGTCCAGCCATTTAGCTCGACACCCACGTCTCATTGCCGTCAGCAGAAGTCAATGCAAGCAGAATCTTTGCACCGCTGAGATGAATTGATGCCGGCAGTGACTCTATAACTCTTGGGCTGCTGACAGCGCGCCGTCGCGCAGCTGCAGCTCGCGGAATTCCAGCTCACGGATCTGATCCCGCAGCTCCGCCGCCCTCTCGAATTCGAGCTTGCCGGATGCCTGCTTCATTTCCTTTTTGAGTTGCTTGATTTTTCGGGTGAGATCGGCGGGAGCATAACGTTTGGAGCCATCAGCAGCGAGCGGGATTTCGACGTAATCGGCCTCATAGATTTTCACCAGCGGCGCGCCCAGAGCCTTTATGATCGTCTGCGGGGTGATGCCGTTTTCGCTATTAAAGGTTGTCTGTAGACTGCGCCGCCGGTTGGTTTCATCAAGAGCTCGCCTCATCGAATCCGTCATAGAATCCGCGTAAAGAATAACCTCGCCATGAATGTTACGAGCGGCCCTGCCGATGGTCTGGATAAGTGAGCGCTCGGAGCGCAGAAATCCTTCCTTGTCGGCATCGAGTATGGCGACCAGTGAGACCTCCGGCAGATCGAGTCCTTCGCGCAACAGGTTGATGCCAACCAGCACATCAAAAACTCCCATGCGCAGTTGCCGGATGATCTCGACACGCTCGATCGTTTCAATGTCCGAATGGAGATAGCGCACCTTAACGCCTAGATCTTGATAGTAGTCGGTCAGATCTTCAGCCATGCGCTTGGTCAACGTCGTGACGAGAACCCGTTCCTTGCGCTCCACTCGTTTGCGGACTTCCGCCAAGAGATCGTCAACCTGGTTACGGGCCGGTCTGACGGTCACCTCCGGATCGATCAATCCGGTGGGCCGGATCACTTGTTCGACAACGACACCATTGGCCTTTTCCATTTCGAAGTTCGACGGCGTAGCCGAGACATAAATAACCTGATTCAGACAGCCTTCGAACTCGCCGAAATTCAAAGGCCGGTTATCCAACGCCGAAGGCAACCGAAAGCCGTATTCGACCAGAGTCTCTTTGCGCGAGCGGTCGCCGCGATACATGCCGCCCACCTGCGGCACGGTCACGTGACTCTCGTCAATCACCAGCAAAAAATCGCCGGGAAAATAGCTGAGCAATGTCGGCGGCGGCTCACCCGGCCTCCGGCCGGTCAGATGACGCGAGTAGTTTTCGATCCCCGGACAGAAACCCATTTCCTCCAGCAGCTCGAGATCGTATAACGTGCGCTGTTCCAGCCGTTGCGCCTCGAGCAATTTGTTTTGATCGCGCAACTCCTGCAACCGCTCTTTGAGCTCCACACGGATATCGCGGGTCGCCTGTTTCATGCGGCTTTCCGTGGTCGCGTAGTGGCTCGCGGGATAAACCATCGCTTTATCCACCCGCCGTTACACTTTGCCGCGCAGCGGATCGATTTCATAGATGCCTTCCACGG
>DASUVS010000082.1:0-18893 GCA_036378835.1 Binatia bacterium
CCCTTTCTTCCGGCCTTTGGCCGATGATCCCGGGGTTTCGCTCCTTCGGGTGCACATCGCGCTCCGTTCGCGCAATGTTGAGATCGCCGCAGAAGACCAGCAGCGCGCCGCTGGCGTGAACTTCGCAAACATAATTTTCCATATCGCGCAGGAACTGCATTTTTGCCGCAAAGTCTTTGCCGCCGTTGGGAACATAGGCCGAGACCACCACCAGATTGTCCATTTGCGCTGCGACGACACGCGTTTCGAAATCAAAAGAAGGATGAAAGAAAAGCGGCTCCCCGGGAAAAGCGTCGCGGCGTATGTGCAAACCGACTCCGGAGTAAGCGCGCGCGCCGTGCCAGTAGCATCGATATCCCTGCAGCTCGCATAATGCGGCTGGAACCTGCGCCACGGTGGACTTCAATTCCTGAAGACAGACAACGTCCGGGCGCTCGCGCTCCACCCATTCGAGCACCTGCGCTTCGCGTGCGCGAATGCCGTTGACGTTCCAAGTAGCAATCTTCAACGAAGACATAATTTTCTCCAGTGCAGGAGTATAGAAACAGGCCGCCGGAAGTTCAATCATGATAAACTCGGATTTTGAAGTAGAAGATTGTGTGGGTGTACCGATCGAGCGGCGAGCGTGAAAGGAGCAAAGCCTCAGGTCATTGTCTTCGCTCCGAAAGGCTTGCCGCTTGATCGTTGCGTCACTTTGAACTGCGCAAATTGGGATAAAAGGAGCTCTGAAAACGCCAGACTGCCGTCAAGAAGATTGGGCGATCCAGACTCGGCACATGAAAGCGATGGTTGATTGCACGTATAGGTTACTTGATTCTAATCGATACCGGAGCACTGATGTTGGTGAAGGATGAACACATGCAAACCGTTTACATCGACATGGATGATGTCTTGTGCCAGACGGCGCAGCACTTTCTAGCGATATTGGAAAGAGATTTCGGGAAAAAATTTGCCTTTGAGCAACTCACCGATTTCGATGTCGGCCAGGCTTGCGAGCTTACCGCAGAGGAAAGGGAGGTGTTGTACCGGATCGTGCATGACGGTGAGGAGCTGTTAAGCATCCCGCCGATCCCAGGAGCGGTCGACGTCTTGCAGCAATGGAGCGCTGCCGGCTATGAGATTGCCATCGTTACGGGCCGCCCACCGGGTACCTATGAGCCTTCGGTGCAATGGCTAAAAAAACAACGGGTGCCCTATGACAGCATATTGATCGTCAATAAATATGGACGGTTCGCGCCCGATGGCAGCCGCTGCATCTCCCTCGAAGCGCTGATCAATCATAGCTTCTCTTGGGCCGTGGAAGACTCGCCGGAAATGGCTATGTATTTGGCATCACAGATGAAGATTCCTGTTGCTTTGCTGGATCGCCCGTGGAACCGGAAAGATACGAATCATGAGCTGGTAAGCAGGCACTATGATTGGATCGAGATTTCACGGGCACTGCCGCCGAACAATCGATAATCGTCGATCAAAGCGAGGTTCACGGAAAATCATCCGTTTCAGCTTTCCGCTTTCATCCTTTGTACTTTTCTTTAGTCCGTCTCCCAGCCGCCGCCCAGCGCTTTATAGAGCGCAACGAGATTCGAAGCCATGACCGTTTCGCTCTGGGCGAGCTCGCTTTCCGAGGCATACAGCGAGCGCTGCGTTTCCAGCACATTGAGGAAATCGACCAGGCCTCTGGTATAAAGCTCGTTGGCCATCTGCACCGCGCGCCGGTTGGCAACCACCGCGTCCATCAAAGCGCGATACCGGGTTTGTTCCTTGGCATAGTTCACCAGAGAATTTTCCACATCCTCGAACGCGGTCAGAACGGTTTTCTCATACAAAGTTAAGGCTTGCTCCTGCTGCGCGTTGCGCACCGCGATATTGGCGCGAATCCGGCCGGCATCGAAGACCGGCCACATGATCGTTGGTCCTATGGACCAGAAGCGGCTCGGACTGCTGATCAAATCGCTGGCGTTGACGCTTTGAAAACCGAAAGCTCCGGTTAATGACAATCGCGGATACAGATCAGCCGTTGCGGCGCCGACTTGCGCGGTCGCAGCGGCTAACACTCGCTCGGCCCGCCGGATATCCGGCCGCCGCCTGAGAAGCTCAGCAGGCAAGCCGACATGCGCCTGCGGCGGCAATGCAGGAACCGGCGCTTCATTGCTGAGTTCCGCCCACAGAGCACCGGGTTGTTGGCCGAGCAGCACATCGAGGCGGTGCACGCTTCCCTTGAGCGCGCTTTCGAGCGCTGGGATCTGCGCTGCGGTCGTATTGACCTGGCCTTCGGATTGCGCCACCTCGAAATCGCTAGACAGTCCCGCTTCAAAGCGCACTCTCGTCAGATCCAACGTTTCTTGCTGTGCCTGAAGATTGGATCGCGCCACCGCCAGCCGGCGTTGGAAGCCACGCAATTCGATGTAATTTCTTGCCACGTCGCCCAGTAAGGTCACTAACGCATTGCGACGCTCCTCGACCGACGCCGCAACGTTGGCATCCGCCGCTTCCACCCTTCGCCGCACGCCGCCAAAGATATCGACTTCCCAACTGGCATCGAAGCCGGCCCTGAAGAGATCGCCTGCGCCACTGCCGCCTAAAAAGGCCTCGCCGCCTCCGCCGGAAACAAACGCGTTCTCACTCGAGCGGCTTCGCCTGTAAGAACCCGCAGCGTCGAAACCCGGCCATGCATCCGCTGCCGTGACTGCCCTGAGTGCCCGCGACTCACGGATGCGCGACTCAGCCAGACGTATATCGAGATTTAAGTGCACCGCTCGCTGCACCAGGTTATTGAGCAACGGATCGTTAAACTCCGTCCACCAATCCAACAGTGGCGCAGGCCCGGTGTCGAAGTCAGATTGCTGCGCTTCATTCCAGCTTGCCGGGACCGTGATCTCGGGCGCTTTATAATTTGGGCCGACGGAGCATCCCGCCGCCAGAATCATCAGTGCCCAGGCAGCATTAGATTTACTTGTCACTTTTCTGAAGTTCATTAGATTGTCCTTGATCTGAATTACTGCTTGCATGTCTCTCTCTTTAGGTTAGCCGATGACGAAACATCCATGAGGCTGCCGAAAGCGTGATCGCGGCCATGAGCGCCAGCGGCCAAAGCTCAGATAGTAATAAATTCAGACCTACTCCCTCGAGATAGACCCGATGAGCAATATCGATGGCATATCGCAGCGGGTTTAGAAGGGTCAGGTACTGCAGAACCATCGGCATACTACTGATCGGAGTGGTCAGCCCCGACAACAATGAAAACGGCATGATCAGAAGAAAAGAAAATAGCATCGCCTGCTGCATGGTCGCGGCCAGCGATGATAGCAACAGCCCGATACCAATCGCCGCAAGCAGAAAAACGCCAAGACCCACATAAAGCGTAACAAACGAGCCGGCAAACGGGATTTGAAACCAGAGCTGCGCCACCAGAAGAACCATAGTGGCCTGAACCAATCCAACGAGGACTGCGGGGAGCGCCTTGCCCGCCATGATCTCGGCCGGCCGGAATGGTGTCACCAGCAACTGATCGAAGGTCCCCTGCTCGCGCTCACGCGCCACCGACAAGCCGGTTAGCAGCAATGTCTGGATCAAGGTCAACGTGCCGATGAGAGCTGGAATCATGTGCCAGCGCGTTTCGAGATTGGGGTTGTACCAAGCCCGGGTGGTGATCCGGATCGGCGCTCCGCCTTGGCCGTGGCGAGAGCGCCAATCGGCGTTGAACGCGTTGACAATGGCATCAACGTAGCCTATTGCCGTGCCGGCGGTATTGGAATTGCGCCCGTCAGCAATGACTTGCACGGTGGCCGGCATACCTGAGAGCAAGCGCCGCTCGAAATCGCGGTCGATTTGGACGACCAGCAAAGCGCGCGCCTGATCGATGATATTCTTAACCTCAAGCTCGCGATCGAGATTCGCCACCCGCTGGAAAACTCCCGAGCCGTCTATTCTTGCCAGCAGTTGCCGCGATGCCGCGCTGCGGTCGTGATCGAACGCGGCATAGGGAACATGATTTAAGTCATAAGTCGCCACATAGCCGTAAATCAGGCACTGCAAAATCGGTGGCAGAATAAGGCTAAATCGGCTCCGTGGATCTTTGAGGATCGCCAACAACTCCTTGCGGGTCAGAGCGAGTATGCGGTAAAGGGCGTCAAGCATATTTTTTTAAGCAAGTCGTTTTCGAGTCACCTTCCGCGTAAGAAAAACCAACAGCGCGGCCATGCCGGTTAGCACCAGAGCATTGGGAATAATTACCGGCCAAACATCACCGGCAAGAAAAATCGTCTGCAGCAAAGCGACGTAATACCGCGCCGGCAGCAGGTAAGTAATCGTCCGGACCAAATCCGGCATGCTGCGCAGGTCGAACAGAAATCCGGACAGCATGACTGCCGGAAGAAACGAAACCAGTAATGTGATCTGGCTGGCAACAAACTGACTTTTGACGGTTGAAGAGATTAGCAGGCCGATACCTAGAGCCACCAGCAGATACAGCATGGATGCGCCGGTGAGCACCGTCACCGAGCCGCGAAATGGAACGGCAAACAGAAACTTGGCGGCGAGCAGGCAGAGCACCAGGCCGATCATGCCGAGGATGAAGTAAGGAATGGTTTTGCCGAGCAGGATTTCATCGGTCCGGACCGGAGTCACGAACAACGGTTCCAACGTGCCGCGCTCCCATTCACGCGCCATCACAAGAGTGGTGAGCAAAGCGCCGATCAAGGTCATGATCAAAACGATCAATCCGGGCACGAGGAAATAGCGGCTCTCGTTGGCTTCGTTGAACCACATGCGGCTTTGCACCGTCGCCGGACTGGCACTCCCTTCGATGCCTTGGGCGGCTCGCCGCGCACTCCACCGTCCAATCGCCCCCTGAGCATAGTTTTGAATGATGCGCGCCCGGTTTGCATCAACCCCGTGCACGAGTATCTGCACTTCGGCGCCACCGGCAGTCAGAGTGCGAGCGAAGTCAGGCCGAATGCGGATGATGCCGTCCACCTTGCGAGCCAACATGAGCTCTTCGGCATTGGCCATTGACGTCATCAATACCGGCTCGAAATAGGGCGACAGTTGGAAGCCGGCGGCTAATTCCGTCGTGGCCGGCGATGGATCTTCCAGGACAACCGCGACGGGAACTCTGGTCACGTCGAGAGATAGTCCGTAACCAAAAAGCAAAATGAGCAGAACCGGCATGACAATGCCGATGGCAATGCTGCTTGGATCGCGCAGCATTTGTTTCGCCTCTTTGCGCACCAAAGCGCCGATGCGCCGCGAGTTAAAACCTGTCGTCATGCGGCACCACGGGCGCTACCCGTCTGAACCGGTTTTGTCCGCGCCTCTTCGACAACCGCTATGAAGGCATCCTCCATAGTCGACTCGCCTTTCCGGGCTCCGCTCGCCTGGCTGCGGATGGCCGCGGGCGTACCTTGCGCGAGGATTTTGCCACCATCCATAATCGCGATGCGATCGCAGTATTCAGCTTCTTCCATGAAATGGGTGGTGATCACCACCGTCACTCCTTCCTGGGAGAGCGCGGTAATGCGCCGCCAGAAATCGCGACGGGCTAGCGGATCGGCGCCGCTGGTCGGCTCGTCAAGAAAGAGCGTTTCCGGCTCATGCAGGAGCGCCGCCGCCATTGCCAGACGCTGCTTAAAACCGCCGGGCAGATTGCCACTGGGCAGGTTGGCCAAGGTGGATAGCTCGAATTGTTGTAGAGCCCAATCGATGCGGCAATCTTTCTGCATGCCGCGCAAGTTGTAAGCCCTGGCGAAAAACTCCAAATTCTCGCTGACCGAGAGCTGGCCGTAAAGTGAGAATTTTTGGGCGACATAGCCGATATGCTGGCGCGCCGAGGCGCGTGCGCGGCGGAGATCCACTCCGGCCACTCGCAACGTTCCCTCACTTGCGGGCAATAAGCCGCAAAGCATGCGAAAAGTCGTAGTCTTGCCCGCCCCGTTGGGACCGAGCAGTCCGAAGATCTCGCCGCGCTGAGCCTCAAACGTTACATGATCGACGGCGATAAACTTTCCGAAGCGGCGAACCAGATTTTGAACCTGAACGACGGCCGCCTCGGGAGGTCGGGAGACTGGTGAATTAGGAGATAAGGAGACGGGGAGACTTAGAGAAAGAGAAGCGGAGGACACAGGCTGTTTGTTTGCTTGTCTCGTTGTCTCCAGGTCCATCTTTTGTCCGTCTTTCTCTCCTTGTCTCCGTGTCTCCTTCTTTGATTTGAGCAGCACCATAAATCCGTCTTCGAAGCGTGGCTCCGCTGAAATAGCTATGGCGTCGAAGTTATCTGGATCTCCTTGTCTCTCGGTCTCCTTGTCTCCCGTTTCGCCACTCCGCACGGTCTCCTTCAGCTTCCCGCTTTCATCCTTAAGCTTTTCCGTAACGATCCGGACTCGGCCGCCCTGAGGGACGGCGTCGAGCACTTCAGACTTGTCTAAGAGGCGAGCTTGATATTCTCTGGCCTTTTGACCGGCAGGTGGTTCGGCAAGAAATACCCGGCCTTGGGCTAATGAGCTGATGGCTTCCGGATGACCTTGCGCCAAAATGTTGCCTTGGTGCATCACTGCCACATGGCCGCAGAGTTCGGCCTCATCGAGATAGGAAGTGCTCACTAACACCGTCAAATTTTGCTGACTCACCAGCTGCAGAATGATATTCCAAAGTTCCCGACGCGAAAGCGGATCCACACCGACGGTCGGCTCGTCAAGGAGCAGTAACTCGGGCGCACGTACCAATGTGCATGCCAGTCCCAATTTCTGCTTCATGCCGCCTGACAGCCGCGCGGCTAATCGCTGGGTGAAAGGCCCGAGCGCGGTCATCTCCATTAAGCTGGCGTAGCGCTGGCGCCGTTCTTTCATGGAGACGCCGTGTAAGTCGGCGTAGAGATCGAGATTTTCCTGAACGCTCAGATCTTCGTACAAGCCGAATCGTTGCGGCATATAGCCGATCCGATCTTGCACGCGTTGCGGCTCGGCAGCGACATCGATGCCGAGAATTTTCAGATCGCCGCCGTCGGGAAGCATCAATCCGGCGGCGAGCCGGATCAGCGTGGTTTTTCCTGCTCCATCGGGTCCTACCAACGCCGTCAGCGTGCCATGAGTCACATCGATCGAAACACCGTTCAATGCATCGACTTTTTCACCACTGTCGCGGCGGAATGTCTTGCGGAGATCCCGGCCGACCAGAGTGATCGGGTTATCGCTATCGTTCATCGCGGAGCTCGGGGTCTCTATTGGTTACCTGTAAGTAAACGCTTGCCGGCATTCCCAATCGCAGTTCATCGGCGGGATCTTTGACGAATACGCGGACCTCATAAACCAGGCTGGTGCGCAGTTCCTCGGTCTGCACGGTCTTGGGCGTGAATTCGGCGACCGGTGAAATGAATCCAATCCAACCGTCGAAACGGCGACCGGCAAAGCTGTCGACTTCAATAGTCGCGGCCATGCCGGATTTGATTTTTCCAAGATCCGGCTCGGAGATGAAGGAGCGGACCCACTTTGGATCGGTAATCGCTAGTGAAAACACCGGCCGTTGCGGCGAGGCCATTTCCCCCGGCTCCATCAGTCGCGTGCGAATCACCGCATCCACCGGCGCGATCAATTGAGCATCTTCCAATTGCTGGCGCAGAACGCGTGCTTGTGCCTCGAAGGCTCTCAGCCGTGCTTCATTCTCGCTTATTTCCTCCCGGCGGGGTCCGGCTATCGTCAGATCCAACGTCTTTTGGACCACCGCCAGTTTCGCTTCAGCGACTTGCACCGCGGTTCTTGCATTGTCGACGTCCTGCTGGCGCACCGCGCGGCCGGCAGAAATTTCAGCTGCGCTTCTCCAGCGCTCATACTGTTGCCGCGCGTTCGTCAGATCAGCCTGGGCTGCTTGCAGGTTCGCCCGGGCTTGAGCGATCTCTTCGGGACGGCTGCCGCTGCGCAAGCGCTTCACAACCTGGAGTTGCGCGGCGGCTTGCGCCTCAGCCTGGGCCAGCTGGGGTTCCAATCTTGCCGTATCGAGCCGCGCCAGCAACTGCCCCTTCCTGACACGATCGCCTTCCTGAACCAAAACTGTTGCGATACGCTCACTGTTGTTGAAAGAAAGTTGCACCTGGCGCAGGTCGATATCGCCATAAAGCGCCAGAGGCGTCGGATCACCCTCGCGTTGGATCAGCCGCCATGCTACGCCCGCGGCGATGAGGCTTAGCAGTATCAATCCCGCAATCAAAAGGCGCCGTTTCATACCATAGCGCCGCTCACGTTGTCCGCGTCGCTGATCATCGTTGACGCCCCTTTTCGGTCAACACCCCTTCGAAAACCACATTTATAATGGTCGAATAGCCCCTCTTCGGGGTTAGATCGAGTTCGGCCATTCTTATCGGATTCATAATCGCCTCGGTCGCGCCCAGAAGAATTTCAATGATCAGCCGGGTTGAAATATCCTTGCGGACAATTCCAGCTTTGCGGCATCCCTCCAGTAAGGAACCAAAATATCTTTCAATTATTTGGCGCCGTCGAGTTTGCACCAGCTCGAACATCTGCGGAGCTTCACGGCGGATGTCGCGGACAAAGGGCGGCCGAATTTCTTCGGTATGACGCTGCAGGCACGCCAGCAGTTGACGCAGTGAATCGAGCATGTCGTTGGAAAGAGCGGTGGCGATGAGCTGCAGATCGGCCTCGACCCTGCGAAATTTGTCCAGCAGCACGGCCTGTAACAAATCGGTCTTGGTTGGAAAAAAGGCGTACAAAGTTTTCTTGCTCATTCCCAATTCGCCGGCCAAATCATCCATGGTGACGCTGCGAAAACCGTGGGCAAAAAAATGTTGCCGCGCGACGGCAATGATTCGCGCAGCCGCATCATGGCGCGGTTGAATGAGACTATCCTTTCGGCTTCGAGACGATGGCATGCCCGTAGGTACCAAAAAAACTATAAGAGTATAAAAAGTTTCCGCGCGGGCGGCAAGAGCCACACGCGAAGCCTGCAGCAGAGCGGCGACGGCCCCTCGACCAACGGGACCTATGTTTTGCGATCAGTGCCCGGCAACTTTGTCGTTGATCGATTATCGCTCTGCGCTAAGCTCCGGGGTCCGGGCTCCTCGCTGCGAACGAAAGAACGAAGTCCGGTCCAACACCTTTTCTTGAAATTCCTCAAGGTACAGATAGATCACGGGTGTGATGAACAAGGTGATGAATTGAGAAACGACTAGGCCGCCGACAATCACCAGGCCCAGCGATCGTCGAGACGCGCCGTCAGCGCCAATTCCCAACGCGATCGGCAGCGCGCCGAACACCGCTGCGAGAGTTGTCATCAGAATGGGACGGAAACGGTCCAGGCTGGCATCGTGAATCGCTTGGTCGGCCGGTTCGCCGGCCACAACTCGATGGATGGCGAAATCAACGATCAAGATGCCGTTCTTTTTGACGATCCCCATCAACATGAACATACCGACAAAAGCGTAGAGCGATGCTTGTTCGCCAAAAAGCCAAAGGGTTAATAGACCTCCGACCAACGCGGTGGGCAGGGTCGATAAGACGGTCAGCGGATGCAAGTAGCTCTCATATAAAATTGCCAGAATCACGTACATGACGAAAACAGCAAGAGCCATCAACACGGTTAGATGTCGCACGGTATCCTGAAAAGTTTGCGCTTCACCTTGCAGGCTGGCGCGGACCGTCGGCGGCACGATTTCTGCCGCGGCCTTGTTGATGAAATCTGTCGCCTCCCCAACGGCTACTCCGGGTTTGAGATTGAAGAACAGAGTTACACTGGTGAACTGATTGAGATGATTCACCGCCTGCGGGCCTAGCGATTCCTTCCATGTTACCAGAGTGTTCAGCGGCACAAGATTTTTGCCGTTATCGGATTTGATATGCAGTAACGACAGATCCTGAGCTTCCGAGCGAGCTGCATCTTCCGCTTCCAAAATGACTTGGTACTGATCTTCCGGTTTTTTGATTAAATACAGATAGTTCTGCGCGTAGGCACTGCGCAGCAACTGAAGAATGCGCGCTTCCGAAACTCCATGCAACCGCGCCTGTTCGCGCTTTATTTCAATGTCGAGGCTGGGCGTATTGTTGAAATAATCCGAAGATAAACTGGCAAATCCCGGAAAAGGCCGCAAACGTTCCATCAGCTTGCCGGCGACCTCGTAAACCTGCTTGGGATTAACCCCCGAAAGCGAGAATGCGTATTGTCCCTGATTTTGATTGGTGGCGCCGGTGCTGATTTCGAGAACCGGACGTGGCCGCATAAACGGCATCACTCCCGGGACCATCGCAAGTTTGCCCATCAAGCCGCCAGCGACCTGTTCAATCGGCGCGCGATTGCCGGGTTCTTCGAGAAACGCCAGTAGCAAACCCTGATTCGAGGCAAGAAACTGACCATTACCCGTCATGGTAAAAGTGGCTCTGACGCCGGGGTCCGCGCGGAGAATCTCGTCGGCCTGATTCTGAAGCTCGTGCATCTGCCCGGGAGAGGCCCCTTCGCGGCCGATCATCAACCCAAAAATAAAGCTGCTGTCTCCGGGCGGAAGAAAAGCTTTAGGAACGAGCGTGAAAAGCCAGACGGTTCCTGCCAAACACACAACCCAAATGAGCGCTGACACCCAGCGAAAACGCAGAAACCACCAGAGGGCCCGGCTATAGCGCTCGAGAAAACTTTTCTCCCAGGCGCTCATCTTCCTTTCCATCCACGTTTGCTTGGAACCCTTGCCGCGGTCGCTTAACATCCGAGCGCACATCAGCGGGGTCAAAGTCAGCGACACCAAGCCGGAGGCGATGATGGCGACGACAATAGTCACCGCGAATTCGCGAAAGATCCTTCCAACCAATCCCGGCATGAAGACCAGCGGGATGAAAACCGCAGCGAGCGAAATGGTCATCGAAATGATTGTGAAGCTGATCTCCCGAGCGCTGGCGATGGTTGCTTCAAGAGATTTTTGCCCGTGTTCCATCCGGCGCACCGTATTTTCAAGAAAAACGATGGCATCATCGACCAAAAAACCAATCGCCAGGGTGAGGGCCATGAGCGATAGATTATCAAGACTGAATTCCAGTAGGTCCATGATCACGAACGTGATTAATAAGGATAACGGCAAGGCCACTGCGGGTATTAGGGTGTCGGTGGCGCGCCCGAGGAAAACAAATATAACGATCACCACCAGCGCAAACGCGATCGCCAAGGTCAACTGAACGTCGATAATGGAGTGAATGATCGTCTGGGAGCGATCATAGATCGGAGTCACCCTCACCGATCCGGGCAATTCGGTGCTGATCAGCGGCAAAAGCTGGCGAACGCTTTGAGCGACTTCGACGGCATTGGCTCCGGCCTTACGGTTAACTGCGACGATTACCGTGGCTGCGGGCGGATCGTAGCCGCGCACCCAAAAACGCATGTTGATGCGCTCGTCTTGAACTGAATTTTGTACCTGGGCGACATCGCGCAAATAAACCGGCGAGCCGTTCTTGCTGCTGATGATTAAATCGCTGTACTCCTTGGCATCATCCAACTGACCCTGCGGGCGAAGCAGTAACGTTCCGCCCACGCCGTCAAATTGCCCCGCGCCAATAGTGCTTGTACCGTTGCGAATCGCTTCGGCGAGATCCTCGACGGAAATGCCGCGCGCCCACATGGCGGAAGGATCGGCTTTGATGCGCACTGCGGATTTGGCGCCAAAAACATTGACCCGGCTGACCCCCGGCAGAATGCTGATGCGCTGGCCAACCTGAGTGCTGGCATAATCGTAGAGCTGGCCCACCGTGACGGAATCGCTGGTGAGCGCTATGTACATAATCGGTTGATCGTTGGGATTAGTCTTGGAGTACGTCGGCGGCGAAGGCAGATCCACCGGCAGATTGCCGGTGGCCTGAGATATTGCCGTTTGAACATCAGTGGCCGCTACATCAACGCTTTTGTCCAACGCAAATTGCAACGTCAAGCTGGTATGTCCCTGTGTGCTTTTGGAGATCACCAGCTCCAGCCCGTTGATCTGCATAAACTGGCGCTCGAGAGGAGTAGCAATGCTGTTTGCCACGGTATCGGGGCTAGCACCTGGATAATTAGCTTGAACTTGAATTACGGGATAATCCACGGCCGGCAAATCATTGACCGGAAGGTGCAGGTAACTGACGATTCCGAAGAGAACGACCGACACGGTCAAGACCATTGTCATGACTGGCCGGCGGATGAATAATTCTGAGAAGCTCATGGTTTGCTGCCGGATCGCGAGGCTGCTGCGGGATTTTTCTCGGACCCGGGAGCGGCGATCTGAACCTTGCCGCCGGGGGTAACACCGAGCTGGCCATTGACGACAACGCGCTCACCTTCCTTCAGGCCTTGCGCAATCACCACTAGATCGCCCTGGCGCTGACCGACAGTCACCGAACGCAGCTCGGCGCTTTCGTCTTGTTTGACAACGTAAACAAAGGATCCCTTGGCCGATAGCTGCGGCGCGTCGGCCGGAACCAAAACCGCCGAATGTCGGGTGTCCAGAATCAGGCGGATTCTGGCAAACCGCCCCGGCCAAAAAAGCCGGTCTTTGTTTTCGACAGTGGCGCGCAACTTGACAGAGCCGGTTCCTTCTTGCACCGAATTATCGAGGAAGGTCAGCTTTCCTTCGCGCGCTCTAGTGCTTTCATCGTCAAGCCGAACCTCCGCGCGCAAACTACGGCGCGCCATATTACGTTGCACTTCGGTAAGATCGCTCTCGGGAATTGTAAAGTCGGCATAGATCGGATCCAGTCTCTGGATAACCAGCAGCGGGCTATTGCCGGGCGTCACCACATTGCCGAGATCCACCAGACGCTGTCCAGCACGGCCCTCTATCGGTGATCGTATCGTGCAGTATTCAAGGTTCAAGCGAGCCGTTTCCACCGCTGCCCGATTTTGCCGTAACTGGGCCTCGGCTACTTCCACGGCATTTTTCTTGGAGTCGAAATCTTGCCGCGAAACCGCGCGCGGATCGCTGACGCTTTCAACCCGGGCGAAGTTGGTCTTTGCAAGGTTCAAGGCCGCCTGCGCTTGGGCTACATTGGCTTCGGCTTGGTTGAGCTGTGCCTGATACGGACGCGGATCGATGGTAAACAGCACATCGCCGATCTTGACATTGGCGCCATCGGCGAAATGGATCTTAGTAATGCGTCCCGAGACCTGCGGCTGAATCGACACCACCTCGCGGGCGACGATCTTACCGACAGCATCGATATAAATCGGCACGTCTTGACTTACCGCGGTGGCGACCGAAACCGGCGCGGGCGGGCGCTCAAGAGCCGCCGGCGCTTTCCTGTCACATCCGGCCAACAAAGTAACGGACAGGAAACCCAAAATCTGAAGCACTCCAAGAGGGTTCCGAGCGCCCTGCGTCAGCCCCGATCGTCTCATCGCTTTAGGCCACGAGACGTTCAGGAGCAGCTTGGGGAACGCGCTGCTTCTTCCTCGTTGCGGCTCGGACGTGTTCCTCCCATCGCTTTAGGCCGCGACGTATATACCCCGGTTCGAGTCCCAGCGACGAGCACACGGAGTTAAATGAAAAAACGTGTTCGACACCGTCCGTGAAAAGCCATTCGCGGGCTTCGTCCAACAGGGCTCGCTTCTTGCCGCTCTCAGCAAAGATATTGTCCTGAAAAGTCCGCACTCCGTCTTCCAAAACGGCCAGCAACAAAGCTTTTTCCGGCTCCAGAGGAATCCTTCGCCGGTAGTTCGCAAAGTACTCGTCCGACATCAAAGTGTCCGGCTGAAACAACGGGCTCGACCGGTCCTCTGCGCCAAAACTTTTCTCTCTTGATTCTTCCTCTATAGTAGTCTTCATTGGTTCCATTTAATCTCACATTCTAAGGTGAGCTTCTACTCACCCATGTCAATTTAATCACCCAATAAGGATAATGCTTTAGAATTGTAGTGACGTTTGATTGATTCTTCTCCCAAACCTACGCCCCGAAGCGCAAACCAGGTCGCCTGCTCGACCAGGGCATCCTTCGACACGTTATAATCGATTGCCGGAACTTTCGGGTGCAGGTGCAGCATCAACGAGAACGCAATGTGGTGCACAAACCAGACCCGCAAATCGCGGCGGATCGGAATTTCGCCAAGATCTCCGGTCTGGACCGCCTCGTTCACGCAAGCTTCGAATTTGGCGACCCACGCTCTGGCGAATTTCTTGTGCGTCAGCCGCACCAGGGCTCCGTCCTCGAGTAGACTGCGCACGAGCAGACAGTTCAGAGCCGCTTTGTGCGGATCGCCCGGACGCTGTAGCACGTAATGCGAGATGGTGAAATAGACCATCAACACCAAGGTTGAAGTCGACGGTTCAAGCGCCAGAATCCGCTTGAACTGCGCAAAGGTCGGCCCCTTGGCGCACGCATCCAACATCGCGGCATACAGAGATTCTTTGCTTGGAAAATGTTTATAGAGAAGCGCTTCCGAAACACCGGCGGCCTTAGCTAGCTCCCGGGTGGTCGTGCCGTCAAAACCCTTCTCCGCAAAGACATCCCGCACAGCATCGACAATCGCTCGCTTCCTCTGATCCGCTGATAACCGTGCGACATTCCCCATACTCGTTAGTTAGCATTTACTCACCGAATTTGTCAAGTTTTTTATCTACCGAACTTAAATTAGGTGTAGACCACCGTGACCATAGCGGGCCGAGACCTCTCTGCGCGGCGATGTGCCGCAGGGCGCTCGGCGCGTTTCCTACGGTAAGCGCTTAAAGAGATTCTAAAGCAATCAAGCAACAGAACCGCCGTGGGTTGACAGGTCCTAAGAACCATATTAGAGCTGCGATAGATTGCTGCCGGTTTTGCCCGCAATCATCGAATGATTCTATTGAGTCCATTATCCAACTCGCTCTAGATAGAAAGTTCATCCCCAAAGAACTTGCAAGGGCGAGGCTATTAACTAAGCACGAGCAGAAGTGACGGACGAAGGAGAGGCATAGATGGCTTTACGCATCAACGATTGCGAATACTATGCAATCGACGCCCATTCCCATTTGGGCAGTCGCCAGACTCCGTTGGGGCACGGAGTGGCCAGTTTTCTTGGCGATGACTTGGTCCGCAATCTCGACGAAGCGGGACTCGATTGTGCCGTGGCGTTTCCTCTTGGAGCTTCCTACACGGACTATTCGGACGCAAACCAAATTATGGCGGAGGAAATGGCCAAGCATCCCAAGCGTATAATTAGTTTCTGCCGCATCAATCCTAATTTTGGCCCACAGGCTTCGGCGAAATCGCTGGAACATTGCCTGGGTAAACTCAAATTGAAAGGAATCAAACTCCATCCGGAAATCGAGTTCTTCGATCCCAATGAAGCGGAGTTAATGGAGCCGATTTATGCTGCGGCTCGGCGCTATCATGTGCCGATTATTTTTCACACCGGAATGTCCAGCAAGGCATCACCGGGGGTCATCGCAGAGCTTGCGGCTCAGTATAGGGATGTCCCGGTCATTCTCGGCCATATGGGTGTTTCGGAGTATGTAAAGCTGGCGGTGGCGGTGGCTCGGCAGAACGAAAATATTTTTCTGGAAACCTCAGTCGTCGGCTGGATGCCGCTGCTGCTGGAGGCCTTTCGCGGCGTTGGCACAAGTAAGATCCTCTTCGGTTCCGATCATCCTTACAATCCATTGTCCATGGAAGTTGAAAAAATTTCGAGACACGTAACCCAAGCCGCCAAACTAAATCAGGCCGACTTGAAAAAGGTTTTCTCGGACAACTTTTTATCGCTATTGAAATGGGAACAGAGAGTCTGATCGATTTGTTGCACGTTTTTCCGCCTTCGAACACCGCATCAAGGAGCTTGGAACCATGCGATCTTTTAGTCGGATTGTTTTAGTCGTGCTCATTGCAGTAGCCGTCCTAACAGGCCAAACAGATGAATCCCTCGCGCAGGAACGAATCCGGATCGCCTGGGCTGGAGTGAGTCCGGCAAATAGTCCAATTTGGGTGGTCCAAGAAAGAGGGTTGCTTAAGAAACATGGGCTAAATGGCGAAGTCATTAGTATTTCGGCAAGCCCGATTGCGCTCCAGGCTTTGCTTGCGGGGGAAGTAGATGTGATCGTAACTTCCGTCACCACGCTTGCCCTTTCTCGCCTTGCGGGTGCCGATATCGTCATGATTTTAGGAATGGTACCGACTTTCCTAGATCATATCATCTCCGATCCGAGCGTTACGACCCTCGAGCAGATAAAGGGTAAGACCGGGGGAGTAAACCGACTTGGCAGCACTTCGGATTTGGGGCTTCGGCTGGCCCTGCGGCGCAAAGGCATCGATCCGGAAAAGGACGTTAAGATTATCACCGCCGGCGATAACCCCGCGAGGCTCGCGGCGATTTCTCGCGGAATCATTCAGTTCAGTATTATGCCAGAACCGTTTGTCCGGGAAGCTGAGAAGTTAGGCTTTAAAGATCTGTTCGATATCCAATCATTGAAAATCCCGTTTTGGTGGAACGCTGTCCTTGCTAAGGAGTCGGCCGTGAAAACAAACCGCGCCGTGCTGACAAAGTTTTCCCGCGCCATGATGGAAGCAATTCACTACATCAAGACCGACAAAGAAGGAACCAAGGCGATCTACAGTAAAAATCTCAAGCTTACGGATCCAGAAGGTCTGGAAAGAGCGTACCAAGCTTATGTCTCCGTGTTTCCGGAAAATTTGCTGCCCAGTCCGGATGGCGTCAAAACCATGCTGGATGATCTTGCGCCACGAAATCCAAAGGCAGCGGCGGCTGATCCTAAGACGTTCGTCGACATGAGTCTAGTCCAAGAAATCGAAGCTAGCGGCTTCATCAAACAACTGTACAAGCGATAATTGGTTAATCTTAACGCGGGCACAGGGAATCACCGGCAGGAGAGCGCGCTTCTGCACATTTAATAAAATAGTTACAAGACAACAGATTTCTGACCTTAGAAAAGAGATGACATTGCGAAACGCGGAGGTTAAATGAGGCTAGCGAGAATCTCGGTCCGAGGCTGCGCATCGGCAGGTCGATTGGTCGCTTTGCTGTCCGTCTTTTACATTTTGACCGGTTCGTTGTCAGCTCGAGCGGCTGAGATGCCCCTGGTACGTGCCAACTATGCGGCCATCAGCGGCGCGTTTGCGCCGCTGTGGATCGCAACCGAGAAAGGCTTATTCACGAAATATGGCTTGAATGTCGATCTAAGGTACATTGCCCCTGCTACTGCCACGCAGGCACTCCTAGCCAAGAACCTCGATATTATCAACCCCGGCGGTGAGATCGTCGAAGCCGGATTAAACGGCGAGCCGGTGGTGTTTATCGCAGGAATTCTCAATCGAGCGGTCATGTCGATCTATGCAAAGCCGGAGATCAATTCCATGTCCGATCTCAAGGGCAAGGTCCTTGGCGTTACCGTGCCCGGAGCGACCACTGATTTTGCCGCGCGTGTTTTGCTCCAGCAATCGGGATTGGCGCCGGGAAAAGATGTCAAACTTCTTTATCTCAGAGGAATGCCGGAAATCCTGGCGGGGATAAACCAGGGAAATGCGGTGGCCGGAATCTTTACAGCACCGACAACTTTGAAAGCACGCGCCGCAGGATTGAAAGAATTGGTGAATGTAACGGAACAGAATATTCCAATGATCCACGCCGCGCTAGCCACCACGAGAGATTATCTCAAGATTAACCATGATCCGACGCAGCAGTTTTTGCGCGCATATCTCGAAGGCATTAAAATCGCTCTCACTGACGCGGAATTCACCAAACAAATGATTGGCAAGTACACCAAAACGACGGATGCGAAAGATCTGGAGAGCTCTTATCAAGCATTTTTACCCGCTTGGGAACGGCTTCCCATCGTCCCGGCTGCGGCTGTACAAACGATGCTCAATTTCGCATCGCATCCGGGTGCCAAAGTGGCCAAACCCGAAAGTCTCATCGACAACTCCATACTCATGGAACTCGGTAAGTCAGGATTCGTCGATAAGCTTTATAAATGATCTTGGTAACAAGCCGATTCATTTATATATTTATATACTGCAAGACCGGACCCCGCCCGCTGTTGCCCGTTCGTTTAGCGAATAAGTTCCTCGATCTTTTTTTTAAGTTGCACGATGGTAAACGGCTTATTGATGTAGCCGTTGCAACCTTGTTCTATGCAGGTATTGAGATCCGATTGATGAAACAACGCTGTTGCTGCCAAAATCGGGATGTCCTTGGTTTCAGGATTGGCCCGTAGACTTCGGACGGCTTCCCAACCATCCATAATCGGCATGATCATATCGAGCAAGATCAATCGCGGCTTCTCTCGCATAGCTTTCTCTAAGACGTCTTTACCGTTTTCAGCGAGAATCGGAAGAAAGCCCAACGATTCTATTTGCCTGGCCAGCAACTCACGCATATCCTGATAGTCATCCGCGATCAAAACCTTTTTCATTGAAGTCCCCGTCATGCTTCAACCAAGGAGCTGGTTAATCTGGCGCTTGGCGGAAACCGCGGATCCGGTGATAGTTCCAAGTGAACCCATTCGCATTGGCTTTCACGATGATGCTGAATACATCTAGGGCAGACCGTTGCCGAATGGGAATCTATATCTTTTCGTTCACCGTATCCAAATTGAGGCCAGTTCTCGCACTTCCTGCAGAAATGCCATACATTCTCGTGCGGCAGTTTTCGATAAAAAGTTCTGATATCGAACATGCGAGCTCCTGATCAGCTGAGGTGATTACGAACCGCAGGAGAAAGGGGTGGTGATGCAATCGATGACTTTGTCCCAACTCCCTGCCAATTCATCGCCTATGTTGGTGCTCTTGATGCCCCCCCAGAAAACCAGAGCGACCAGAAATATGATCAGGGTGTATTCCATCAATCCCTGACCCCGCTCATTACGCAAGTTCTTTAGTGGTCTCATGACTCTCCCCTTTCGTTGCTTTATGCGATGCTGTGGTATCACAACCCGGCTTAGCGCAACTCTAATGCCACAG
>DASUVS010000083.1:0-3357 GCA_036378835.1 Binatia bacterium
TTTTTCACTCCCGGAGTGCCATATTCCGCTGCGCCGGAGCGCACTCTACCGCCGTGTCATATTGACAAGTATCCGGCGGGCGCACCTGGTGAGTGTTCCGTCACAGTTCACCCGGCAAGCAATACTAGAGTTCCTGCCGGATATTCCTCCCGAACGAATTCATGTTATTCCGGCTGGCGTTGGGGAGGAATTTCATCCGCAAGCGGCGAACGATATACAGAGCGCAAAATCGCGCCTACAGCTGAATTGGCCTTACATTCTGTACGTCGGCACGATTGAGCCGCGCAAGAATTTACAACGCCTGGTGGAAAGCTACCAGCGGCTCATCGCCAAAGGTGGCGTCCGTGAGCATCTGGTCCTGGCAGGCCGGCTCGGTTGGGACTACAAAGCGCTCCTCGAGCAGATCAACGCGCCTGCTTTGCGCGACAGGGTGCATTTGCCGGGTTACATCACTCAAGGTGATCTGCCTTTGCTCTATGCGGGAGCAAGGCTATTTGTCTATCCGTCTCTGCAAGAGGGTTTTGGGTTTCCGCCTCTCGAGGCCATGGCTTGTGGAGTGCCGACGGTCGCATCGCTTTCGTCATCGCTGGCCGAGAATCTCCGAGACGCCGCCGAGCTCGTACCGGCCGATGACACAGAAGCGCTAACGGTCGCGATGGGCCGCTTATTACACGATAGTCAGCTACATGCAAAACGGCGGACCCAGGGGCTCGCTCGAGCGGCCCAATTCCGATGGCAAGAGACAGCGCGGCAAACGCTGAACTGCTACCAAGCTCTCGCAGCCAACAGATCCTGACCCTTCACTTGGAGGTTGTCAGACCATTTAGGCTACGGGTTTAGTCCACCGATACCTTCGCAAGCGGACACCAAGCTTCGACAGAAGATTAAGTTGAGGATGTGTCAAATTGCCGCTCGACCATAATCTTAGCCTAAACTTGACGTTAACCAGTCTTATGTTGTTGAGCGCGCAAGACGGAGCGCGCAACAAAGCCTATGCTTCCTTTCACGACCCTAGCACAGCACCAAAAAACGTGGGGTATGCCGAAGATTCTCGTTGATTTTACGACGACCTAGCCAATTGCCCGTGACGCGCAACCGTCTCGTCGTACGGGTGATCGACATAGATCGTCCGGGAGCCGCTTTCAAAAATCATTGTTGCAAACAAGGTCCGATAATTTTGCTAAAGCCTAAAACAACCGCCGCGGAAGAGGAAACTAATCACCTCATTCACTGGCCAGACTCGGCGGAATTTCGCGTGAATCCCACGCCGAACATTCTGATCGAGGCGCCACCGCGTTGGGAAGCGCTCGATCTGTGCGAGTTGTGGAGATATCGAGAGCTGCTTTATTTTCTCGCGTTGCGGGACGTCACGGTACGCTACAAGCAGACCGTGATTGGCGCAGGGTGGGCGATCCTACAACCTTTTCTCACTATGGTTGTTTTTTCAATTATCTTCGGCCAATTGCTTAAAGTGCCATCCGACGGCGTAGCCTATCCCGTCTTCTCCTATGCTGCCCTCGTGCCATGGAACTTTTTCGCGGGCGCGCTCACGCGCTCCGGCAATAGTCTCATTGCCGATGCTAACCTGATCTCCAAGGTCTATTTTCCGCGGTTGATCCTGCCGCTGGCGGCCGTGTTGTCACTCATCCTCGACTTCGCCATCGCCTTTGTCATTCTGGTGGTGATGATGCTGTTTTATCACATCGTTCCCAGTGTCGCGGTGCTCACGCTGCCCCTATTTCTAGTGCTTGCTTTAATCACGGCACTCGCTTGCGGCGTCTGGCTTTCGGCGGTGAACATCAAGTACCGCGACGTTGCGTACGTCATACCGTTTCTGACGCAGTTTTGGCTCTTTGTGACGCCAGTCGCTTACCCAAGCACAATCATCCCCGAACCCTGGCGTGTTTTTTACGGCTTGAATCCGATGGCTGGAGTGGTCGAGGGTTTCCGCTGGGCTCTCCTAGGCCAGGAAAATCCGGCCTGGGATCTTATTCTCGTTTCCGTCTTAGTCGTCCTGGCCCTGCTCATCAGCGGCTTATTCTACTTCCGCCGAATGGAGCATGAGTTTGCGGATGTGGTGTAGCGTACAAAGACGCGAGAGCGTTGACCGAGAACCGTCGACGGGGATCGGCGATGTGTGGTTTACCACGTAGGACTCTGAATCGTTAATGGTGGCGAGCCGGGCTCGACTAACCACCCTTTTTGAGTCATTCGGAGTTCTTATCAACGATAGACTCCCATCAAAGACGAATAATGCGCGACATTGCTATTCGGGTTGAGAACCTTTCCAAGCACTACAAGATCGGTGTCGCAAAGTATCGTCACGATACGCTACGCGACCAGATCATGGTTAACCTCAAGTCGTGGTTTGGCCGGACCTGCCATCCGTCCGGGGCCAACGGTCAATCATCGTCGGTCGCCAATCATCCTAGTAGCTTCTGGGCTCTTCGCGATGTCTCCTTCGAGGTTAAACGCGGCGAAGTACTTGGGATTATCGGCCGCAACGGAGCGGGCAAAAGCACACTTTTAAAGATCCTCTCGCGAGTCACGAGACCGACCCATGGCCGGGCACGGATTAATGGCCGTGTTGGCTCGTTGCTTGAAGTAGGCACCGGTTTTCATCCGGAGCTGACCGGCCGAGAGAACATCTTCTTAAACGGCGCAGTTCTGGGCATGAAGAATACTGAAATCCAGCAAAAGTTCGACGAAATTGTAGAATTTGCCGAAATTGAACAGTTCTTGGACACGCCCGTTAAGCGCTACTCAAGCGGGATGTATATGCGGCTGGCTTTTTCAATTGCGGCGCACCTTGAACCAGAAATTCTGATCGTAGACGAGGTGCTGGCGGTTGGAGATGCTGCGTTTCAGAAGAAGTCTCTCGGGAAAATGGGCGCAGTGGCGAAGGAAGGTCGGACGGTCCTGTTTGTGAGTCATAATCTGGCCGCTATTCGGTCGATCTGTGAGCGGGCGATCCTAATAGAGGAAGGGAAAATCCGGCTCGATGGAAAGCCGCACGACGCGATTACTACTTATCTGTTATCTGGGGCGGGTGATATGTCTGAAGATGAGGGACAAGTCCTTTGGACGGACCCTAATGTCGAACCTCCGGGATGTGAAGAATTCTGGTTGCGAGGAATCCAGCTGAAAGGTCCATCTGGGATGGTGCAATCGGTATTTGAGGCCGATAAACCAATACACGTGGAATTCTACTATGAAATAAAGCGACCGCTCAGAGATGCGAAGTTTTATTTGCACGTTCTCACTCAAGAAGGTGAAAACGCATTCTCAGGAACGGATTGTAATTTCCGCGAGGAAATAGAATCCCCGGGGTTTTACAGGAGTACGTGCATCATTCCT
>DASUVS010000084.1:0-4612 GCA_036378835.1 Binatia bacterium
ATGATTCTTCTGGGTTTTTTGTTTTTCGGCATGAACGCACAGGCACAGACGCCTTTCTATCAAGGGAAAACCATCACCGTGATCATCGGCACGCCGCCGGGAAATCTTTATGATCTCTGGGGGCGTTTGATTGTCGAACACATGGGCAAACATATTCCGGGCAATCCCGCTTTCATCGTGCAGAACATGCCCGGCGCGGGGCATGTAATCGCGGTCAACCATCTTTATAAGGTCGTAAAACCGGATGGCTTGACGATCATCGGTTCGGTGATTCCATCACTCTATCTGAACCAGTTGATCGGCAGACCGGAGATTCAATTCGATTGGTCCAAGTTCACTTGGATCGGCTCCCCGGCGCGGGGCGCAAGCCAGATGTACATGCGCAGCGACACACCGTACAAAACCATCGAGGATGTCCGCACCGCCAAAGAGCCACCTAAATGCGGCGCGACTGGCGTCACCGGGCCCGACTCCTACTACCCGAAGCTGTTGCAAGAGACCGTGGGCGCCAAGTTTACCATCGTGTCGGGTTATCCCGGTGGCACCGATATTGACCTCGGCGTCGAGCGCGGTGAAATTCACTGCCGCGCTTTTACCATCGAGGCATTCTTTGGCCGCGAGCCGTACCATAGCTGGCGCAAAAGAGGTTTCGTCCACCATCTGTTTCAGAGCGGCAAAACTCGCGACTCCCGCTTGCCGAATACGCCGACAATCTTCGAGCTCATGGATCAATACAAAACCAATGAATCGGGACGGCGACTTGCCACCGTGATACTCGGCGCCGATGGCATGGGACGGCCGATGTTTGGACCGCCCGGCATGCCGGCTGATCGTTTAGCGATTCTGCGCGATGCTTTCACAAAGACCATGGCAGACGAGCAGTTCCGCGCGGAAGTGAAGAAGCGGAACTATGAATTCGATCCGATAGCGGGCGAGGAGTTGCAAGACCTGGGGAAGGAAGTTACCAGCCAACCGCCGGAAACTATAGAGCGTTTAAGAAAGCTTTTGTCGAACTAATATTTCAGCGGGAGAATTCTTTTTCTCCCGGCTCGCTGAAGCTTGCTTGTATTTGCGATTGCGGAACCCCTCTATCAACATGAACTTTCATCCAAAAACGCACCGGCGCATCGCGACCGCAGCAGTCCAAGGAGATCGTTACTGCTACTTACCGAGAAATATTCCGGATCGATCGCTTCTTACGTTGGATTGAGCTTCTTCAACCCCGCAGCATCTTTCACGTCCCGAATTCGGGAATCTCTGAATTCATTTGTCTTAGTTTGGGAATTACGTCGAAAAGAGTTCTAATCTTTCTCGCTCCAAGGAAAAGCGCCTCGTTGGTATTGATCTTGCGCCATTTTGCTCAGCACCAACGAGACGTCGCCCTCTAAACCGAAAGGAGAAATCATGCCGAATGAAAAAAATAGCGTCGGAGAAGTTCAAGAAGCAATCAGAAAAGGCGCCATAACGCGCGAATATAGAGCCGACACAAAGCGAGTCATCCAGGCTTTGAACGGGCTACGATCCACAGAGATCATGAGCTATCTACAGTACATGCAGCATCAGTATATGGCAGTTTCCTTGCTGTCGCCCGGTCTCAAGACCGAGTTTGAAGCGCACGCAACGCAAGAGCTTGATCACGCCAATCGGTTGGCTGAACGAATTCAGCAACTCGGCGGCGTACCTGTTTACGACCCGAAGGAGATATCAACGAAAGCGGCAAACGTGGGTGTCCAACCGGAGCAAGGCACGACGTTGACTGAAATGGTTGTGGAGGATCTCTTGCTTGAAAGACAGCAGATTGAAGTCTACAGCGCCTTAATTAGAGAGATTGGTGATGAAGATCTGGTAACCCGGCACGTGCTGCTGGGAATTCTTGCCGACACGGAAAAACACGCCAGCGAATTGTCCGATTACCTCAAAAGAACTGCGGATACACATTGATCGAACGGAGGCTGCCGATGGATTGTCGATCTATCGGCGGCATCTACAAAGGCGCATTTTCTTATGGCTAAAGAATTAAAGTCCGGCGATCGCGTGCAGTGGAACACTCCCCAGGGAAAAACCACCGGCACAGTCAAAAAGAAGCTTGTTTCCGCCAGAAAAATCAAAGGACATGTCGCCAAAGCGTCAAAAGAGAATCCTGAATACCTAGTTCAAAGCGAAAAATCCGGCAAACAAGCGGTCCATAAGGCCGGTGAGCTTCACAAGGCGCGCAACCGCCCTAAGTGACCTGATTCCATTCGATGATCGAAGCCCGGGCAGTGAACGCAACCACAATGGTGCGATCCGAAATTCCCGCCGAGCGTATTCAGTTGCTCAACGCCAGGGCGATTACCCCCGGCGCTTACGTAGCTTACTGGATGCAACAATCACAACGTGCCGAATACAATCACGCGCTGGAGTACGCCATCCAACAAGCCAACGAATTGAAACTGCCCGTCCATGTCTTCTTCGGCCTCACCGACGATTACCCCGAGGCCAATCTGCGCCATTACACTTTTATGCTGGAAGGTTTACGGGAAACTCAAGCTGCGCTTACCGCACGCGGGATCGCGATGGCCGTACAGAAAGGTGATCCGGTAAGCGTTGCAGTCACAGCCGCACGCCAAGCCGCGCTCCTAGTCTGCGATCGCGGCTACCTGCGCCACCAGAAGAGATGGCGCCGGCAGGTCAGCGAAAATTCGCCGTGCCGTGTAGTGCAGATTGAGACCGACGTCGTCGCGCCGGTCGAGGCGATTTCCGGCAAGCGGGAGGTGGCCGCACGCACACTCCGCCCGAAGATCCACCAACAGCTGGGCAAGTATCTTGTTGAGATGATCGAGACAAAGGTTGTGCGGCGCAGCGCCCCCGCCGAACCAACTGGCCTCGATCTTAGCGATCTGGAAGAGACTCTGAGACAGCTCAAGATCGACCGGAGGGTAACATCGGTAAGCCGCTTTTTTACTGGCGGCTTATCGCAAGCTAAAAAGCGCTTCGCCACATTTTTACGGAGAAAGCTCGCGCACTACAAAGACAACCGCAATCAGCCGCAAACCGACTACGTATCGCACATGAGCCCGTACTTACACTTCGGTCAGATCTCCCCTCTATTTCTGGCGTTGGGCATTTGGCGGCGGCGCGCAGCCGACCGCGCCAACGCCGAGACTTACTTGGAGGAGCTGGTCGTGAGGCGCGAGTTATCGATGAACTTCGTCGAGTTCACCGACAACTATGATTCCATCACCTGCTTGCCGGAGTGGGCAAAACAAACTCTCAATGATCACCGCCGAGATGCCCGGGAGCATCTTTATTCGCCATCGGAAATGGAGCGGGCTAAGACACATGATCGGTATTGGAATGCGGCATGGCTCGAAGCCAAGCGAACGGGATACATGCACAGCTATATGCGCATGTACTGGGCGAAACAGATTTTAAGATGGTCGCGCACGCCGGAGGAAGGTTTCGATACCGCCCTGGCTCTAATGAATAAATATTTTCTAGACGGCCGGGACGCCAACTCGTACGCCGGTGTCGCCTGGGTTTTCGGCAATCATGACCGGCCTTTTTACGATCGTGAAGTTTTTGGAACGGTTCGCTCCATGACCGCGTCCGGCCTGAAAAGAAAGGCAGACATGGAAGGTTATATCGCGAAAGTTGAAAGCTTTAGAGAAAGCGATGAGTAAAGTATCGCCGTGCGTGTAGATTTATAAAGCCCCCCTTAGTTCGCCCCCACACTTAATTGAGAATCCTTACTTACAAAGCCGGTAGTTTCGCTTTAACGACCGTCGATCGAGGCCGCAT
Organism: Binatia bacterium; assembly: GCA_036378835.1. Taxonomy (GTDB): domain Bacteria; phylum Desulfobacterota; class Binatia; order UBA9968; family UBA9968; genus WHTF01. Next base: position 3,781 of record DASUVS010000084.1, read on the forward strand.
CAGCGTTGAATTAAGCGCTTTAACTAGTAATTGTTCGGGCTGATTCATTTCTCCAGCCGATCCAGAATCGTAGTATCGTAGAATTCTTTCGGAGAAGCCTTTCCGGCTTCAGGGCGAACGGTGGAGGCTAAAAAGTCGAGGATGCCTTGAAGACCGCTGTCGGATACTTTTAAGTCCTTGGTAAACCCGGGTGGATTCGATTCGAAATCGTACGTTTTCTGCAGCACATCCGGATCGGATTGCTGGGTGTATTTACTAAGCACGAACATCGCGAGCTTAGGATCTTCATACCAGCGTAGATTTGCCTGCTGCAGAGCTCTGAGCAAACGCAGCCATGTATCCGCGCTAGAATGAATTCGATCTTTGCGAACCACGACGCCCGTGTTCTGGTAAGGTTTGTCGTAGGTATCCACCAGGCGGGAAAACTTCATGGCATCCGCTCTAAAGCTGTAAGGCGGAGCGAGCGTCACGCCCGCGACCTGGCGCGATTGCAACGCCGACCACATTACTCCCGAACTTCCCAATGGCATAAGCTGCACGTCCGTGGGCTTTAAACCCATCTTTGTCAGCGCGACTCGATTGCCGTAGTCGGCGGGAGTGCCGGGCCGATTTGTCCCGACAATCTTTCCCCGAAGCTGCGCCGAGCTTTGTATATCCGGCTGCGCGTGAAAAGAGAAGATCATCTTGTTGTGCAGTCCCGCGATAAAAGCGATGTTGGCGCCGCTCAGGACAGCGGGTATTACCGATGGCGCAGAGATCACGACGGCATCGACCTCGCCTGCAACAAGGGCAGCTATAGCGACTCTTGCGTCGATGAAGACGATTCTCGGGT
>DASUVS010000085.1:0-4085 GCA_036378835.1 Binatia bacterium
ACGAGTCGGCATCGCCATCGGAGACCTGGGACAGACACCTCCGTATGTCGAGTTTACCAAAAGGCTCTCTATGCTGCGCGAATCCACTCTGTTTTTGAAGGAAGCGTTGTCCGGAAATACGGCATTCTTTCGTGAATATCCGACGCTCGTGCGCTATTTCCGGTTGAATCCTGAGGGAAAACTGAAGCTGGCTTTCGCAGCCCCGGGACCGCTGCCGTTCTATGGAGGAACCCTGGGACCCAAATCTCTCGCAGTAGCAGGCGAACACATGGAAGGGATTGTCTTTCCAGGACAGTTCCTCGCATTTTTCAAGACCGGCCGACTGCAGACGATGATTCAGACAGCCAAAGACGCGGCGGCGCGTTCGGGGAAGAACAAGAAGCTACGTTTTTCTGCCCTTTTGAACGTCAGCGTATCGAAGGACCGGAAACAAGCTCGCCGGTTCGCGTTGCCTCAAGTGGCGCATTCTGTTGTGAGCCTAAAAGTGGCTCAGTTTACCCACGAGGATTTTGACAAAGTCGGCATAGATCCCGACCGGGTGGATCGTATTCAGGAAGCGTTTACGAAGGGTGGAGGCGTTACAATCGAAGAAGCAGCCCGACTAGTCGACGACCGCATGATTGACGCTTACTACCTCGCGGGAACACCCGAGGAAGTTACACCCCCACTCATCAATCTTGTCCGAGAACTGGGCCAACTTGGGATTGAAGAAATTGCGTTTTCCAAATTAGGTTACGACTACCGAGAAGGGTTGGAGCTGATCGCCAAGGAGGTTATCCCCCATGTTCGATAGCGTCTGCTGACCATCCGCGGCGACTGTCGAACTCTCACAAAGGGCTGAAGGTCCGATTCCAATGTCGTGACATCACCACTCTCAATCGTGAGTTGAATCTTAACAGAGTTCTTTCGGCTTCAAAAAAGCGATCGTCCGAAATTTCTCCAGTACGAACTGAGCCATATTGCGGCTGCGAACATCTAACAGTCGGCGTCCCGTCTCGGCCTTGCGACCGGACCTACTGCGTCGATCTACATCAACGAAGTTTAGGTTCGCGAGATGGAACATTCGCCTTCCCTTGTTCTTACCGCGAGGCGTAAACGGCTGGCTTGGCATTTCTCGCAGTTTATTGACACCAAAGTGTCGTATCAAGTAGATTCGCGGCGAGCATTCCAACGATGCGACGAAACGAGGATTAAGATGCCTATCTTTTTAACCAACGAGCAACAAGCCGCATGCATCACCGCGGCAGAGGCAGTAGCAGCGATGGCCGAAGGCTGCAAGCAGTTTTCCTTCGGTGATGCGATTCGGAGACCAAGGATAGACAACTACTTACCTACGTCGCGACCGACTGAGCACTTCTGTTTCAGTTCTATGGAAGGTGGAGTTCGATCAGGATACTACGCGCTACGCATCAAACCGGATATTCTGTCATGGCCCGTCTTAAATGGAATGCGCCGCCGAACCTCCTATTGCACTAAACCTGGCTTATACGGCGGATTGGTATTTCTTTTCAGCACAGAAAACGCCGAGCTTCTTGCGATTATGAACGACGGCTACATACAGCACGTGAGGGTTGCCGCCACTGCAGCTTTGGGCATCCAATATTTAGCAAGGCGCAATGCAACGGTCATTGGTATGTTCGGTTCAGGTGGGATGGCGCGCCATTTTGCACAAGCCGCTAAGGCCGTTATGCCAGTACGCAGGCTGGAGGTTTTTAGCCCTAATTGGAACAACCTTAAAACCTATTGTAGTGAGATGGAACAGCAACTTGGGTACGAAGTCATACCCCATAAGGATCCTAAGACGACTGCGCAAAATGCGGATATTTTGTGTTTATGTACTAATTCTCAGGATCCTGTTCTCCAAGCCGAATGGATGAAACCCGGCATCCATTTAACCAACGTCAGGACGACTGAACTATCTCGCGAAGTCTGCGCTAAGATTGAGATCGCCGGTCTTTTGACTCGAAGAACACCGCCGTCTGTCGCTAACTTTGTCGACGACGATTTCGAGATTCGTGGCGACTCAATGGCGTATGTGGGTGGACAGCCGGAGGAACGAGAGAAAATACCGCGCGGTGTACCAACAACCGATCGATACCCCAATGCCAAATATGTCGATTGCTGCGACTGGAAAACTGGTAAGCCGTACGAACGCGGCCGTGGGGATGAGATTACAATTTTGGCAACGAACTCAATGGGCATCCACGAGGGTGATGCGGGTGCAAGCGCTGGCAATCAAGGCATTCAGTTTGCCACCGTGGCTGGTCGAATCTATGAGAACGCACGAAAACTCGATCTAGGCCAAAAGTTACCAATGGAGATGTTTCTCCAGGATATACCGACTTAAGCCTAGCCCGGATTATTCATGCTCAGAGGAAAAACGACGACACTGTGTCGATCGAAGGGTGAGCCTGGAGGAGTGAAGACATCTAGACGAACAGCTTCAATGACGTCTTTGGTGCTTGATTCCCCCGCTCGCATTTTTCCCAGGCGTTCGCTCCACAAACTCTATTTGCAGCGCCCATCAAGGCACAGGCCGATTTGGCTTCGCTCCGGAGGGCTCGCCCTTCGATCGCCGTCACGAGTGAATAATCCGGGCTAGCGAGCTGCGCTTTTGTATCTAGCAGACAGCTGCTTGAAAAAGCCGTCCTTTTCAAGTTGGGTCATGAACTTAGGGTCGAAAAAATCTTTCGGTGTTGCCGTTCGTGCTTTGGGCTGTGTTTCTGAGAGCGCTTCAAGGATATTGCTCAGGCCGGGCTCTGATGTCCTCGGGAGATCCTGCAAGACTCTACTGTAGAAATCATAGGTCTCGTCGAGAACGCGACGATCTTGGACGCGTGTATATTTCTCCAACACTTTGGTACCCAGCTCGCGGTCGGCTTTAAACGCCCAGATGCCTTCGATAAGCGCTTTCATCACGTTATGAGTTACGCCTGGTCTTTGCTGAACGTATTTCATCGTACTTACCAAACTGTTGTTTACGAATTGAATTTCGCTCCGGCTCAAATCCAGGAGCTCTGTCATGCCCGATCGAATCGCCTGTGTAGACTGAGGCGGAGAGAAGACGGACGCTTGAATTAGTCCCGATTTTAATGCTGCAAAGGCTTCACCGATGCCGCCCGTTTGCACGATCTCGACATCCTTCGACGTAAGTCCCCAACTCTTTAGAGCGAGCTTGGCTGCATAATCAGTTGCAGCGCCGAAGCGCGTGATCCCAACTCGCTTGCCCCTCAGCTCGGTAGGTTGGCGTATCGAAGGAAGGGACACAAAGGACATCGTGAGCCTGTTCACGAAAGAGGCGAGGATCACGCTATCAGCGCCATTGAGCCGAGCGAGCACAGCAGGCGGCCCTACGACCATCGTAAAATCCGTGTCGCCAGCAAGCAGTACGGACATTGGTAGCGTACCGCCTCCGATATAAATGAGGCTCCCATTCACACCGTGTTTTTCGAAAAGCGCCAAATCTTTGGCCATCCAAGCAGGAGTGCTAAGTCCACTCGGTGCGCTATAGCTGATACGCACGGCATTGGTTTGAGCATCCGCACGGCAAAACGGATTACTAAAAATTAGCATTAAAACAACTGCGGCACGCAAAGATTGAAGCGCTAGGGTTTTGAAAGCGATTTGTTGCATCAGCGGGTTTGGTTCGTTGAATTGATCTGCTCTTATCGCATGCAACGAAACAATGTCAACGCCGCTGGATCGCATCGGCCGTTTCCTATTTGCGTTTACGCCGATCGCACACGGATTCACAAGAGGAGCGCTCTATGTTGCCAAATGCGCCCGTGCGGGTTCAGGCATGAGTTGTTGACTCAGTCTTGAGCCAACGCTGCAGCTCCGACTCAGATCACTTATCCATGTTCTCCACATAGGCCGCATCCAGCCGGGTGATCATCGATGCACTCGCGATGGAGATTTGATCGCCATCTTATTACGGCCGCCTTCCCTGACAAAAAGAGCTTGACAGTCTACCAGATTTACGGCTAGCGAATGTGATAGCGCTAACCAAACGAGGAACCAACCATGGCACGCAATGGCTATAAGATCTTCGATGCGGACACACATGTTCGGCCCGATGCGGAACT
>DASUVS010000086.1:0-5197 GCA_036378835.1 Binatia bacterium
CCAAATCCGACACCGACCGATTGAAAACAGGGGTGCGTAACCCGAGGATCAAACCTGAGTTGAATCAACGGGAGAAGAAAAAGAAATTCTTCTCCGCAGGAAATCTTTGCCTACTTGACCCACCGGCTAATGGGTGACCCCTTCTTCCGACCCTTCTTCCCCGACTAAAGAAAAAAGTGCCCTGACGACCGGGTTGAACACTGGAGATGTCGGCACCGTTATCCATGTGCACAAAAAGGGGGTAGCGTTCGAAGTGGAGTTCTTGACGCTCGGGGGGAGACCGTAGCTATCGCAACTTTGAAAGCTTCGCAGGTTCGTCCGGTTCAAAAAAAGGGAAATCACCGACGCACGTCGGTTGGGCGCATACATGCTCTATGACTTAACCACGCCGTTCTTCATCCACGTCATCGTATACGCCGCGCCCGCGGCATGAGCGTGTAGATGGCGGTCATCGCCGACGTGCCGATTACGCCCAGCACGGCGGTCGCCCAGCGCGCGCCGATGAAGGTGGCCAGGCTGCCGATGAACATCGCGCCGACGACTAAAAGCACCTGCGTCATGTGGAAGATCGACATTGTCCGTCCGCGAAACTCCGGAGGAGAATAGAATTGGACGACGATCTGGATCAGCGCGTGGGAGGTCACGTGGCACAGACCGACAAAGAACATTAACGCCATGGACAGCACAAAAGAGGAAGACGCGGCAAACATCACGAGCAATATGCCGTAAACAGCGACGCCGCCGATCATGACGAGCCCGCGCGGCATGCGGTCGCCGAGAAACGCCACCAGCACCGAACTGAACAAAGCGCCGCCGCCCATGCAGGTGAGCAAGATCCCTTGTCCCCGGGCGCCGACCTGGAGGATATCGCGCGCAAATACCGGCAGCAACGTAGTGAACGGAATCAGCAGAAACATGGCCGCGGATACGACCAGAAGACCGACCCGCACTTCATAGTTTCTCCAGCTGAACTTCCAGCCTTCAAGAATGTTTTGCCGGAAAGATTCCGGGTGTTCGCCAGGATCGTTTGTCGCCCTTGATAAGCGCTGCTTCGGGCGGAGCATGATCGTCCAAACGGTCGCCAGCAGAAAGAAAAGCGCTTGAATCGAGTACGAGCCCGCCGTGCCGTACAAGGCGATGAGCACGCCCGCGAGCGCCGGCCCAACGCTACGCGCTGAATTAAAAACCACCGCATTGAGCCCCATGGCGTTGGTCAGGCAACTCGGCGGCACGGCATCGGCAACCATGGCCGCCCTCGACGGCAGTTGGAACGCCTGTACGGTCGCGAGGCCAAGCGAAGTCAAATACACATGCCATGGTTGAATGTCACCGGTGATGATCATCACGGCCACCCAGGCGTAGAGCAAGCCGTCGACCACTTGCGCGATCAGGATCTGCGTTTTACGTGAGTAAAGATCGGCGGTGCTGCCGGCGATGGGCGATAACAATAATGTCGGAATTGCCTGGACGCCGCGCACCAGTCCGAGCTGAAAGGACGAGTTGGTCAGCTCGTAGATCAGCCAGCCGCGCGCGATGGAGTCCATCCAGGTGGCCATTGCGGTGAACACCTGGCCGTACCAGAGAAGGCGAAACTCTCGGTAGTTGAACGACTCGAGAGCGCGCCATTTGAGTGGAGAAATCGTTTTAATGCGGCGCAGCCACGTCATATGCGGGCGGATCTGCTAAGGTGGAGCCGACAAAGATCCGCGCCGCAGTCTTCTTTCGATAATTTCATTTGTCTGAAGACGGCAAGCTCGCTGATATGGAATGTTCCGGCAGCGATCGGTATCTGGAGTTGCCGAGAAAATGCGTTGCATCCTCTTGCGCGATTTAGAATCATGGTGAACCCGCCATTGTCACTTCTTTGGGACTGTAGTTCTCCAGCGCTGCATCTACTGCGACCATCGCTAGAAATCAATACTCCCAGTCTTAAAAGAAAGTGTTCACAACGGATATTCGCTAGGTTTATTCCTTCGCGTAAAAACACGCAGCGCGCTTGTACGCGTTGACGGTGAACCTTACACGGCGAATTTCACAGACGAATTGAGGTACATCGGCGGCAGAATCGCCGTCGCCGCGGAACTCGCGCAATCAAAGGTGTGAGAGGCGTCCTGGGCTGCGTCTGGTCATGTCCCTCGTTGTCGTTGAAAATCGATTCTTCGGTATTGATGCCTGAAAATATTTCTTCCACAGTGCCTTATAACGAACGATCTCCAATCAGCCAACGCGTGAGCATCCGCCTTAGCCGGCCTTTAGCGATGAAACTTCTTTAAGGCTTTGCCATCCATCGAAAGGGCGCATCGTGGTCTTGCAACGGGCGAAACATTCGTCAGGAAGTACGAAGTGATCGACCGTGAGAGCGAACTCCACTATAGAAGCCCGGCTCAGACCGGGATATAACCGCCGCTGAGGAAAAGATATCAAAGTAGGAGTTCCGTGGAGGATTTATGCCGAAGGACCGTGCGAAACTGCGTATGCTAATCGCCGTTTGCGTTTGTTTCTTCCTATTATTTACGAATGCGCTGATCTCCGAGGCCGCGGTCCCGCCCAATCAACTAATGATCACCTTCGGCAGCCTCAGCGAACGGGAAACCGCGCTTTTCGTCGCTCGCGATTATGGAATCTTTGCCAAGCATGGCTTGGACGTGAAACTGGTTCACGTGCGCAACGGCGCCGTCGCGCTTTCGGCCTTGGCTAGCGGAGATGCGCAATTTTATCTGGGGGCCGCCACCGGTTCTACTCTTGGCGCCATCGCCGGCGGTCTGGACGCGGTGTTCGTCACCAGCTTAATCCATAAACTGGAAGGCACGTTCGTCGTCGCTCCGGCGATCAAATCTCCCGCCGAGTTAAGAGGCAAAACGGTCGGTGTCACGAGTATAGGCGGCGGGGTCTGGATGCGCTCGATGCTGGCCTTCGAGCATTGGGGCTTGGAGCCGCAGAAGGATAAAATCAATTTGCGCGTGGTCGGCGACGAATCCTTGCTGGCTCAGGCGATGCCGAACGGGATCATCGACGGCTCCTATTTCAATTATACCTTTGCATCCGTTCTCGAGCGCCAGGGCTTCCGTGTGCTCGCCGATCTCGCCAAGCTCAACATTCCTTATCAGAACACGGCGCTCTTGGCGCAGCGGCGATATCTCAACGCTGCTCCTGAGACGACCGAGAAATTATTAAGAGCTGTGTCCGATGCCGTGATCTTCGTCCTGGAGCCAAAAAACAAAGAGCTGGTTCTCAAGAGCTTGTCCAAAGGACTGCGTCTGCCGCGTCCCGAGGACGCGCTCGGCGGTTACGACCGGCTCGCGAATTTTTATGAACGCCGTATCTTTCCCAACGTAGAAGGAATTCGTTCGACGATCCGCTTCCTCGGACCCGGCAATGAAAAGATCCGCGCTCTGAAAGCGGAAAACTTGGTCGACGATAGATTCGTAAAGAAGTTGGAACAGGAAGGCCGCTTCTGAGCCGACGCGCCCAGCATCCGCGAGTTCTCGATCAAAAAACTTCATCTAGGTTCTTCTTTCGGTAGGACGGATCTGATGGAATAGAACTATGGCTGACCGTATTTCAAAGCTTCCCCGCGGGAGAAAGATACCACACATCGATGTTGTCCGAGCCAGATTGCGCAATCACGTTGACGTTGTCCTGGCGTCCAACAACGACACGCTAATCCGGATGGTCGAGCGGTTTTTTTCCGAAACAATCGACCGGCTGATCCAGGAGCGTCCGAAAGGCGAGATCGTCCCGATCAAGCAAGATAATCCGAAGAGTGATAAGTAAGTACGATGCGTGTCAGGGCGCTGTACTCGCTCGCGCTGGCTTACCCACTAAATCGGTGCTGTCGGCGTAAGTTGGACAACGATTCACAATGAATCCACCTCATGAAGCCAGCGGATAACCAAGACGACTGACACAAAAGACATCGTTTGGCTCCGGCCAACTTTCCCGTTTCAGAAAGCCGCAAATGGACCGCTTCCACGATTCATTCCGATGCGGCAATCTTGCGAGGTGGTCTCGTCCCTTGTTATATAGGCTGATTTAGTGAAATAGGACGCCTCGATGAAAATGATTTCACCGGTTGCCGAGTCTGCGTATTCCAAAGCTGTCGTGGCACAGTATGGAACTCTTTTGTTTATCTCTGGACAGGAGTCGATCGATCAAGACGGAAGACTGATCGCGCCCGGGGACTTTAACGGACAGATTCAGCAGGTCTGGAACAACATGCGAGCCATCCTGGAGAAGGCAGGCGGTGAGCTCGACAACGTTGCCACGATGACGGTTTACACCACCGAACGTCGCTGGGGCCGGCAGTTTACCGGTGGTCGAAAAGAGATTTTCAAGCAAGGTTTTCCGGCCAGTGCCTTTGTCGAAGCTAGAAAACTCCGCACGCCGGGAGCGCTACTGCAGATTCCGGCCATCGCGGTCTTGGATGAAAGGAAAGGGAATATGAGTGAATCGCCTGAAAAAATTTTCATCGACCCATTAGTTGAACTTGGGCAATCACGGGCCGTCAAAGTGCGCGGCGGCAGTATGGTCTTTCTTGCCGGTCATACGGCCGGAGAAATGCCCAACGGCAGCGAAGCCTTCAATTTTACGCTGCAGGCGAAGCGCACGTTTGATCGAATAAAAGCCTCGATAGAATCAGCTGGCGGCCGGCTATCCGATATCGTCAGCATGTCCGTGTTCATGACCGATATGCGGCACGTGTCCGAGTTTCAGAACGTGCTCAGAGAACTCTTCGGCGTTAATTTGCCGGCGAGCTCGTACGTGGAGGTAACCCATCTGGCTCGACCTGAGCTTTTGCTAGAGATTCAGCCCATCGCGATCGTAGCCTAGGAGAACGGATGCAAGTACTCTTTCTTTTAACTCTTCTATCGGTATTTTTCTTCAGCAGCGCTTATGGCCAATCCGAGGATGAGCTCGTAGCCGGAGCCAAGAAGGAGGCGAAAGTCACCTTTTGGAGCGGCATGGCGCTGGACGACTCACGCTTGGTGGCCGCCGGGTTCGAGAAAAAATATCCGTTCATCAAGGTCGATATTTTCCGGGCGGGAGGCGAGCAGATCGTCAACCGCGCGATTGCCGAAGCGGGCGCCGGACAGAACACATCCGATGTGCTCAATGCTTTCGCTTTGAAGGTGCTGCAAGAAAGAAATTTTTTACAACCGTACGCCGCCGCCGAAGCGGCCGCTTATCCGGCGGCCTA
>DASUVS010000087.1:0-6440 GCA_036378835.1 Binatia bacterium
AACGTGAGCGTCAGCGCGGTTGCTGTCAACCAAGCTCTTCCAGGACTACCGATTGTCGTCGCGGAAAGTACTTGCGGCATGGATACAATACTTGATTTACAGAAGGGAGGTAAAGGGAACGCCGGCTGGGAAACTTACCAAATAATTAACGCGAGCACTGATGAGGTGCGCGGCCTATTCGAAAAGCTGCCCCTGTGCGCAGGCCAGCCGGCAATCGATGTCGGTTACTGTGGAAATGTGGCCAATGGTGTGAACGCAACGATCTTTAATGAGCACCTAAAGCCTATGTTTAAAGCCGACCCTAACAGGTGCTACTTACTTCCAGTAGTCAAGAATGGTGGCAACTTGAATCAGTGCCAGATGATCACAGATTGGGCACGGTTCTGCCCCGATAAGGGGAATAACACAGACGACGCTTTCCCGGGGCCGGGTTTGCTCAAGGGCAGAGTTACTTGTGGCCAGAGTGTTCACGAGTCACGGGATAGTCAATGTTTCGTTCAGCGCCTGGTGCGGGATAAAACGTCAGGGATGTAAGTATTCGGTGTGTTTTAGCCAAGCCGAGCTTAGGTCGGCACTGCACCACGACGGGCACCAGACCCAATGGAGCCATCCCGGGTTTCGCCTGAGAGAAGCTGAATGTTGGTCATTATTGGACTCGCGCGCGCTGATTACGACCAGCTGCTACATAACGTCTCTCCCGAGGCACCCGCATTTAATGTCCTCCGCGGCTCCCTGAACTCGCTCGACGTGAAGAACCGCTGTTCAAGTGCGTAATCATTGAGTGCAATCCCGATGATGCCAACACTACTCTTGGAAGCCGCGAAGCCGCATTGTACGGAGGCCGTGCCAAACATTGAGTACGGATTTAAATTATCACGTAGCTTCGCTGTGTTCCGTTAATCATCTGCTCAAGCGCCGTAAGGAGCTTTCCTACAAAGCGCGAGCGTAAAACGTTACCTGGGAGAAAGTTATGAGTGACCTATTATCCTTATTTGGCGTAATCACCGTTACCTTCTATATCGGGATGTTACTTAGCCCCGCTTTTGCCGCCGGGAAGCTCAAGACACCTCATGCATCGTGGATTCTTTGGACCGGGCTTCTGGCCGGCACCATGTGCTTGGTGTTTGTTTCTTACCTCAAGATGCCGGTGGTGTTCTTCGCGTGGGTCGGCTTGATGGTCTGGGCTGGAATCGACGTTCAAATTGGACAGGCGAAGCGAATGGACTCTTTGGGATAGCGCCGGGTGATCCGCGCTGTATTGCTGATGCTGGAGCGTCATCACAGGCGCTGAGTGCAAAGAAATCGATATGGGAGGAGGGTGCTGACTATCAGCGCATACTACTCCCGACGCAATGAACCTGGCTTAAGCAGGCCGTGACCATCTGCGCTGGTATGCCGCCGAAAAGCAGTTCGGCAGTTGGGGCAAGGCGTTATATGCTGTCGGGATCAGTCCCGATCTCTATTACGTTCGTCCAAATTGCGCGGCCAAAACTGACCCACGAGATCGTCCGGCTATGGCAACCTACCTCGGTCGCTCGTGTCCGCGATGCAATACTTACCTTGGGCATTGTCTTACGCGAGCCGGGACGTAACGTCCCGGTTCGAGCTGCAACGGGCACTGCCTCAAATGCGATTACGACTGGCTTGGATCATCATTGAAGGGAAGCGGGCTGTATGCTAGATCACAAACAAAACTATTGAACGCAACGCAGTTTGAAACGCATCGGTGAATTAAACGCTGAGATCGCGCAGCCGTTGTAGGATACTTTCATGATTTCAATCTCGTCTTCTAGACTCTTTATCACTTCAGACGAGCTCTCGAACATTCGAATTTCAGTACATGGAACTCGGTGGAGATTATGCTCAATGAATTGGCAAAATCGTGTGCGAGGCTCTCGAGCTGATTTCTCGAAGTCACGGTGTGACAGCCATAAGCATGCCACATTCAAAAGACTAGATTGCTACTCCAATACCGCAGAGGGCGTCTAGATACTGCGCCCCTTCAGCGACCCGGGGCCAGAAATATATCTTCTCATTATCCTTCTGGGTGTGCATCTTCCAAGCTTCGACAATACAACCCTGATGTTTTAGCGCGTGTATTCTTGTAGGGGGATCATTATTAGAGAATGCTCGTGCGATACTTTGTTCGACGAGTTCACCGCATTAGGTGACTGTAGTTCCCCATCGTATGGTTATCACTACGCGCATGGCACACGCCGCCGACAGTTCGGCGCGTTTCTAGTGGCGGCAATGGTAAGTTGCTCACTGCATACTTTCAGCAAACCCAACGATGAAGGGGATCCTCTTAGACCCGGCACAGATGCGCACATCCTGAAAGTATTTCGCATGATTTGACGATGATCGAGCGATCACGATATTAAGAAACTACCGCCGCGCGCTGCTGACAAGGCACGGCCTCCTGGTAATTGAACCGGTCATTTTGAGGGGTGATCAGGCGCGTTTAGTGAGTTTTGCTTCCAAGTTGAATTGACTCCATGCCCTCGCGGCGGCGCCATTTCCCTGGCGATGGCTGCTTGCCGTCACCTTGGCCTCTGCTCATCCGAGCCGGAGATCAACCGCAAGTTGAAAATGGCCGAGCAATTTTGCGGTAGAGAATGCGGAGGTTCAGTACGCCCACCGGGATGAAATCTCAGAGTTCGTTTGAAGAGCGCTTTTGGCCATCACTGCGCAGATAACTCCAGGATCCCGGCGGTGCGTCCTTCTCAGAGCATGTGAATCGAAACCGCTGGGGGTTTCATCCATTTTAACATTTGCTACCGGCCATAGGCGCATTCCTTAGAACAGATAGCCAATAAAAATTCTGTTCGGCGCGAGGTTCTCCACCAGCACTACTGCATTTTAACGAGCGAGCAGGACCCGTGACCACTCACTCAGTACAAGCAGGAGCAAAGCTGCGGGCAGTGCTAAATGAGCTTATGAGATAAAACGTGGGCCGTTCTTACCCATTTCAGGTTTAGTATTCTCGCTGGCGCTTCATGCGCTGCAGCTCTAGACGTTGACGCTCGACTTCAGCCTGGTTCGCTTGAATTTGTTGCTGTTGCTGCTGGTTAACATTTTCATGACCTTGGAGCTGATCGCCGACTAAAGCACCAGCACCCAGCCCCAGAACTCCGCCAATTGCAGCTCCCGCACCAGGCCGACCAACGGCAGTTCCAATGAGCGCTCCAGCACCTGCCCCTCCGACAGCTCCAATTCCTGCGCCTTTTTCCCGGGTGGTGAGTGCGCCACCCGAACAGCCCGTTATGACGAGCAATGTAATTAGGAACAGCGATCTTCTGCAATGTAGACTTAGCTTTGATCTTCTCATACTTGTCACAGGCTCCTTGCGCTGATTCTTAGTTCCCCTGGGTTGGTAACTCCAATGACCGCCGAGCCGAGTGAGCCGTAGAGTGGACGTGTGCCGTACCGAAGTTACAGCCAGTCCCGGCTCTTAGCTTGAATCTGTTTGCGATGTTCTCGCGCATCGGCTCACCGGAGTTACCCTCTCGCATATAAGCGCAAGGAAAATGCCAGGGTAGAATCCGACGTGTGTTGGCGCTTGATTGATTTTGCGGAAACATTACCGGCTTACCTTAGGATCTGACGATAGAAATCAGTGCGCCCGTCGATACATCCGAACGAAAACTTGCCAGGCAAAACTTTGGGGACAACGGATTCAACACTGTGCATATTTTCCTAAATCCGAAATATTTCCCTGTTAACGCAAACGCATGACGCTTCTAAGTCGTGGTAATCTTTGAATCCGATAAATGGCATGTTTGCTGCTGAACAGTTCGAGCGCGTAGCTGCTGCTAGACAACAGACTACAGGAGAAACGATGAAAAAATTACCACTACGGGTCGCATTGACGGCTGTGATCGCCATCTGTGCTCTCGGGTTTATAGCGTCTCCGGCTTTTTCCAAGCAGGAGGGAAAACTTAAGCCAAAAGGGAGCGAGAAGAGCGTTACCAGGACAAGTAGTGGTCGTGAGGCTGGTGAACTGCCTTCCGGTATCGAGCGTTATAGCGAGAGAAAGGGCAATCTTCCCTCAGGACTGCAGAAAAAGAAAGACGCCGATGGGCCGCTTACGCATGGTCTTGATGCTGGTGGCAAGAAGCTAGACTCGACCGCCAAAGGGAAAAAGGTTTCGAAAAAGTGATTGTGAATTGCTTGAATGCTTCCCGAGAGAGCAAGCAACAATTCACGACTTTAATACGCCGACCTGGGTTCGGTTTAATAGTAAACCTTAACACAGCCTAAGTAGCAGGCGATAATCTGTTTTTTAGGTGGTTAGCATGCAGCAAAACTCAACGAGAGCATTTTTACTGGTTGGACTTATGGTGCTCAATCTGAATGGCTGTGCTGCTCCCCTGGCTCTGACTCTTCTTGGAGTCGGTGCCGGTGTAACTACGGGTACAGCAGTTTCATACACTATGGACGGTATCGCCTACCGAACTTTTACAGCGTCCCTTCCGCAGGTCGAGCGGGCTACGCTAACAGCCCTAAATGACATGGGTATTAAAATCGAAGGCACAGATAAGACTGATGAGGGGAAAGCGATAAAAGCGAAGGGACTCGACCGTCAGATCGAGATTGAACTGCAGGCCATCAGCCCCAAGACCACCCGAATCCGCACGGTTGCCAAGGAAGGAGTATTTTTCAAAGACCGAGCGACCGCGACGGAAATCATATTACAGACCGAAAGAGTTCTTGGAAAAGCGTAAATACAGAGGAGGAATTATGAAGTTCCTACATCATTTTTCGATTGCCGTTTCGCTATTGATCATGACTCCGGCACCGAACTTTGCTCAGACATCTTCCGGGAGTAGTACGCCTGCGACCAACATCAGCAATGAGTACAGTTACTTTCTAAAGAACGTTGACTCGAAGCAGGTCGTAAACGACCTTAGAAACGGACAGTGGACGAGCACTACTACAGACCCTACGACCAATGCGACGACGACAAGCACCGAGGCTCTTCCAACCGGGAAGATGGGATTTGGAAATGTGAAGATTTCCTTGGCTCTAGCCCAGGAGAGCCTAAGGCAGCAAGGCATCATGCAACCGACATCTGAGCAGCTTCATACCGCACTGGTGGGCGGGCAGACTGTTCCGGGGGACTCCACGACCATGACCAACGGCATTTTGCAGATGCGCAGCGAAGGAATGGGTTGGGGACAAATTGCGCAAAAGTATGATGTCAAACTAGGTCAGCTCATGAGCGGAAAGCAGCCTGCGTCGACGTCAAATACCAGTACGACGCCTAAGACTACGACCAGCAAAGGCATCACTACTGCTAGTGGAAACTCGTCGACTACAGCTATGGGTAAAGGAAACGGCAAGACCTTTTCCGGAAGTGAATCTCAGGGCAAAGGAATTGTCAGCGCCTCGGGCCAGACCTCCGGTGCATCCTTTAGTTCAGGCAGTCAGAGTGGGCGCGGCATCGTGAGCGGTTCTGGTCGAGCCATGGGTGCTATGAACGGCGTCGTTACTGGGGCTGGGAGCGGCGGTGGAAATCAATATGGCGCATCGGGAGGCGGTAACGGCAACGGCGGGGGACACGGCAAGGGCCCTAAGTAAAGTCATCGCGTATAGCGCGGAAGGAAAAACCTAATGCCGCTGTCATAAATTACCGGCACCGGCGATTGCGTTGTCATGAGCGTGCCCGTGATATTACTAATTTTTGGATCTTGAAATTCGCTCTGCGTGAATCGAACGATACAACACTAGAATCCTCACCTCGTGTCGTTTTGCCGATTTTCTCTAACGGTGTAATAGGTCGGAATCCAAGATCCCGAGTATTTGTTTCTCTTCTCCCTTGTACGGTTTAGACATGCGGGACTTGATGTCGAGCAACTGCCAAAAATATTTCTCGCACCGATAGTCCTGACTCCATCGAGCTTTTTGGCTCGACGTACATACTAGAAGTCTAAGTTGTTGCCAGTTCTAAGCGAACCTTTCAAAGACATTATCAGCGTCGCTTTCTTCACCCTCGGCATTTTCATGTCGACAGATTTTTAAACTCTTGCGTTTTTTTGACGCCACCGGCTAGCGCGCCGTTGTCTCATTCAACGATGGTCGGCCACGCAGCCCGTCCCGCGCTTAGCGCCGGATTTATTCGTCTTGACGCGTCAAGGGCTTGTCCTGCAGATACTCTCCAAGTCGTTTGAAACAGAACCGCGCCATTGGTGGCCGAACCCCAAACTGGCCATGTTCGATCCTCATCGGAAAGGTTGATTTGATCGTTTACCCGCTGGTATGCGCCGCGCGATCAAGGTGCATAACATGGGTTCATCGGATATGTTTTTTATTGCTTAACTCCAGATTTGGCGATAAGCGTTGGGCATCCCAAGCACATATTCGCCGAGCCGGAATCTACTGACGTGCTATATCAACTGCGGTTCAGGCGTGGAGAAAAATGCTACAAACGATTCTGGTCG
>DASUVS010000088.1:0-8494 GCA_036378835.1 Binatia bacterium
GAGACACCCGGGATGAGGCTTCTTCATCTAATCAAGATGCTGCGGACAGCATCCAAACTAAAGCCACCGAAGATCCAACCAGTCAGGCCTCGGGCAAAGCCGAAGACCAGGAAGCGGTGTTGCCAGAAATTAATTTTTCAACCTTTATTATTAGCCTTAGCACACAAGCGCTGATGCATCTCGGTGAGATTGCCAATCCGCTGACTGGAAAGGTAGAACCGGACCGGCTGGTGGCGAAGCAGATGATCGATATCATCGGCATGTTACGCGAAAAGACGCGCGGTAATCTTAACTCTGGCGAAGATCGACTGATAGAAGACATTCTATTCGACCTTCGAATGAAATACGTCGAGGCGGTAAAGAAGAAGTAGGAGCCGTTGATGGACATCAAGAGGGTCTGGAGCGGGAGCTTCACATTAAAGGGCGTTGCCATTGCCGCAACCGCTTCACTACTGCTCGGCCTAGCTATCAGCGGCAGCTTCGACTGGCTCGCGCCAAGCCGCGCCGTCAACATGGGAGAAAGCGCAAGCTCTGACATCCGAACCGCCAATCAGCTACCTGATTTCGTGGCTCTTTCGAAAAAATTGAGACCGGTAGTGGTTAACATATCCTCGACTCAGGTGAGCGAATCGCGCGGTCAACAAGGCCCGCAAGAGTTCGGCAGCCCATTCGGCGAGGAAGATCCGTTCAACGACTTCTGGCGGCGCTTTTTTGGCGGTCCGACTCCTCGCGGCCCGCAGCGCCAGAGAAGCCTTGGGTCGGGATTCATAATCGATGGCGATGGTTCTATTCTTACAAATAATCACGTCGTCGAAAACGCGCAGAAGATTGTCGTCAAATTGGCCGACGAACAAGAGTACGAAGCCAAAGTGGTCGGCCGCGATCCGAAGACCGACATCGCCGTGATCAAGATCGAGGCAAAAACGAAGCTTACGCCAGCCAATTTCGGCGACTCCGACGGGCTTGAAGTCGGAGAGTGGGTGATGGCCATCGGCAATCCTTTCGGCCTCGATAGTACGGTAACATCCGGTATTGTCAGCGCCAAAGGCCGGCATATCGGCCAGGGACCCTATGACAACTTCATTCAGACGGATGCCTCCATTAATCCAGGAAACTCCGGTGGTCCGCTGATCAATCTGCGCGGCGAAGTGATCGGGATCAATACGGCAATCTTCAGCCGCACGGGCGGCAATATCGGGATCGGTTTCGCGATCCCGGTCAATCTGGTCAAGGAACTGCTGCCGCAGCTTCGCGGCAAAGGAAAAGTGACTCGCGGCTACCTCGGTGTGTTGATTCAGAAAGTTACGCCGGAATTAGCGGAAAGCCTCGGGATGGAGAAGAGTCAGGGAGCACTCGTAGCCAATGTCTCCAAAGATGGCCCCGCGGATAAGTCCGGAGTTAAAGTAGGTGATGTCATCGTTGAGTTCGACGGAAAAGAGATCAAAGACTCGGGCGACTTACCGATTATCGTGGCACGCACACCCGTCGACAAAAAAGTCAGGATGAAGGTTTTGCGTGATAAGAAAGAGCTCACTCTGAATGTAGCCGTCGGGGAGCTCAAGGAGGAAGAAGTCGTCGCTTCCGCTCCGGAAAAAGGGGAGATGGGCCTAACTGTCCAAAGGCTGACGCCGCAAATCGCCGAGAGTCTCGGTTTGGAGAAAACCGAGGGCATCGTGGTTTCAGCAGTTGAACCGGGTAGCGCTGCCGATGAAGCTGGCATCCGTCGTGGCGATGTGATCGTCGAGATCGATCGCAAACCGATCCGCAACCTCGAGGAATATAAAAAGTCCATCGGGACGATTCGTAAAGGCAAAGGAGTATTGTTTTTGGTGCGCCGCGGCGAGAGCACGCTATTTCTCGCATTAAGACCGCAGGGCTGATTCTCTTCAAAGATCATTGCACTAACTGAAGAGGGCTCGGGTGGAATGTCATCCGGCCCTCTTTTTGTTGATTTTTCCTCCGATCTGAGTGAATATTAACCTGTCTTCGGAGTCGACCGTTTGAAGAAATCGAATCTTCGCTTTTTTAGCATCTCCCTAATCGTTCTTCTTCTCATCACATCGAGCGGCATCGTCATTGGCAGCTGGTATCTCAGAACTCTGGAAGATACGGTTACTGCCAAGTTCGACGGACGGAAATGGCGTTTTCCTTCGAAGATCTACTCTGACTCATACCTGCTCTATGCCGGCATGAGCCTTCGCACCGAAGATTTTCTCGAAAAATTGCGCCGTCTCGGTTATCACGAAACGAAGGCTAAGCCAGACGGCAAAGGCGAATATCGTTTTCAGCGATCTTCCGGGCTTTTGGAAATCTATCTGCACGATTTTAGTTATCCCACGGAAACATTCAAAGGCGTTCCGATCCGGATGTCGCTGCAGGGAAACACGGTTGGCAAACTGCAAAATGCCAGCAGTGGGGAAGAACTATTTTCGCTCGAGCTGGAACCCGAGTTGGTGACCGGTCTCTATGAGACGGTTTGGCAAGAACGCCGATTGGTTAAGTTGCCGGAAGTGCCTCCGCTACTCGTCCGCGCCATCTTGGCTATCGAAGATGAACGGTTCTATCGGCACTTCGGAGTGGATCCGGTCGCTCTCATGCGCGCAATGTGGGTTAATTTTCGCAGCGGCGCGGTGGTCCAAGGCGGCAGCACCTTGACTCAGCAACTGGTGAAGAATTTCTTTCTCGGCAGCGAACGCACTATGTCGCGCAAGTTGAAAGAGGCTTTTATGGCGCTCATCGTTGAGCGCAACTACTCCAAGAACGAAATCCTCGAGAACTACCTCAATGAAATTTATCTGGGGCAAAAGGGTTCCCAGGGAATTTACGGCGTTTGGGAGGCTTCCCAATTTTATTTTTCCAAACCTCTGACCGAACTGAGCCCCGGTGAAATGGCGCTGCTGGCGGGACTTATCCGCGGGCCGAATAATTACTCTCCCTATCGCAACGTGGAAGCAGCGACCCGGCGACGAAATGTAGTCCTGGCGAAGTTGCTCGACGACAAAATCATCACACGCCGGCAGTATGAGGCCTCACTCAGTGAAACATTGCCGCATCGGGAGTTGATCAAAGTCACCAATGATGCACCATATTACGTCGATTTCCTTCGGCGCGAGCTGGCAGAAAACTATTCTAACGATGTGCTGACCACCGAAGGACTGCGGATCTTTACCAGCCTCGATCTGCATCTGCAAAAGCTCGCCGAACGATCGCTTTCGGAGGGGCTGAAACGGTTGGAAGCAAAGTATCCTGGCCTGCGCCGCCGCGGTCAAGAGGACAGCCTTGAAGGAGCGGTCGTCGTGATCCGCCCACAGACCGGGGAGATCAAGGCAATGGCCGGTGGGCGCAATTACCAGAAGTCTCAGTTCAATCGCGTCTTCCAGGCCAAGCGCCAACCGGGCTCGATCTTCAAGCCATTCGTCTACCTGGCAGCGCTGATGTACGGAGCGGAGAACGGTAGGAAGTTTACCGCAATGACCAAGGTAGACGACTCTCCGTTTACCTGGGAATACGATCGGCAGGAATGGAAGCCTGGTAATTACAACGACGAGTTTTTCGGTACTGTGACGCTTCGGCGGGCGCTTGAAAAATCGCTCAACTCGGCAACCGCTCGGGTTGCCCGCGAGGTCGGTATCCGGCGCATCCGTGACCTGGCGCAGCGTCTCGGCATTCAGAGCTCGTTGCCCGCGGTGCCCTCACTAGCATTGGGTGCGGCGGAAGTGACCCCGCTTGAAGTAGCGGTGGCTTTCTCCACTTTAGCCAACAATGGCGTTCGCACGCGGCCATTAACTGTTAAACAGGTTCTTGCCCCGGACGCGCGTGTGTTGGAAAAGCGCGATGTTCGGGTTGAAAAAGTCGTTTCGGCGCAGATGGCGTTTTTAATCAATCATCTTCTTAAAGGCGTGCTCGATCGGGGTACGGCCGACAGTGCGCGACGCGCTGGATTCACGCGGCCGGCCGCCGGCAAGACCGGAACGACCAATGATTACAAGGATGCCTGGTTCGTCGGATACACTCCCGATCTCTTAACTGTGGTTTGGGTGGGGTTCGATAACCAAAGCAAACTCGGTCTCTCCGGTTCTCAGGCAGCGCTGCCAATCTGGACCGATTTCATGATCCGCGCCACCGCCGGAACTCCCATGACGGATTTTGTGGCGCCTCCAGGGATCAAGTTTGTCGATGTCGATCCGATCAGCGGCCAACTTGCCACGGCAAGCTGTACCTCCGTGATCCGTGAAGCTTTTATCGAGGGGGAAGAGCCGGCGCTCACATGTGCTTTGCATCCGGGAGAGCAGATGCAAGCTCCTCGGCTAGAATGATGCTTGCTTCAAATAGATTGCATCAGCCAGGAAAGCCGCGACCCCAATTGGCAATCGCGATGGTCCTTGGTTTGTGCATCTTGGCTGTTCAGAGCTGCGCGCCGCAACGGCCTTATCGCCGACCTGTGCCGACTGCCGCGGCTAAACCTCAGCCCGAACCAGCGCCAATTCCCAGTCCGCCGACTTCTGCGCCCGTCTCGGAGCTCAGTAATCGGTCGATCCCCCCCGACCCGAAAATACGCGAGCAAGATCTCAAAGCAAACGAAAAGGTGCTGCAGCCATCCATAACAACTTCGAAGGAAGCGCCGCCACCGATTGCGCCGCCTGAAACTCCTCCGCCGGCCAAACCGCCGCTGGTCGACGACAGCTCACTGTTAGCCAAGATCATTCCTGGAACACCGCCGCAACGAGCCGCATCTCTGCGCTTGTCCGAAGAAGCGCGAAAGCTATTGGAAAGCGGCGATTACAGTAGGGCACTCAGCCGCCTGGAGCGCGCCATTGCGATTGATTCCACCAATGCCTATGGTCATTTTTTGTTGGCCAAAACTCAGTTCGGTCTCAAGCACTACCAAGACTCGCTTAATTTTCTTGATGTTGCGGAGTCTCGTCTCGGCGGCGAGCCGTTTTGGTTGGCGGAAGTCTACGCGCTGAAAGGCGAAAACTATCGTGCCCTTGGCATGGCTGAACGCGCTGAAGAAAGTTATGCTAAGGCTCTGGCAATCAATCCCGACAATCGCACTGCGACCGAAGCCCTGTTCCACAAACAGTCGGGAACCCAGCCGGCCCAGCGCTAATGATTATGCCATGTTAGTTCTCGGCATTGAGACTTCCTGTGATGATACCGCTGCCGCGGTTCTGCTCGATGGCCGGACGATTTTAGCAAATGTGGTCTCGTCACAGGACGAAATTCACGGTGCTTATGGCGGCGTCGTGCCGGAGCTTGCCTCGCGCCAACACATCCGCAATATCCTGCCGATCATCGATGGAGCTTTGGGAAAAGCCGGCGTTGGTGTCAGAGATCTCGACGGTATCGCGGTCACCCATGGTCCCGGACTTGTCGGCTCGCTCCTGGTCGGTTTGTCGGTGGCCAAAGGCATGGCCTTTCGCTGGGGCACGCCCTACGTCGGAGTGAATCACCTCGAAGCGCACCTCCTGGCGATTCATCTCGAGCATGAAGTGTCTTTTCCATACATCGCTCTGCTTGCTTCGGGAGGACACACGCTTCTCTACCGTGTACAGAACGTCGGCGATTATCACTACTTAGGCGGCACCCGTGATGACGCTGCCGGCGAAGCTTACGACAAGGTGGCAAAAATGATGGGGCTGGGCTATCCGGGCGGGCGGGTAATCGATAGTCTGGCCAAAACCGGTGACCGAAACGCAATCAGATTTCCACGCGCGCGATTGAAAAAGAGCCCGTACGATTTCAGCTTTAGCGGTATCAAAACCTCGGTCTTGCAGTATCTCAAAGCGCAAGATCATCAAGCTTGGAAGGCGCACGTGCCGGACATCGCGGCGAGCTTTCAGGAAGCAGTGGTCGATATGTTGGTCAGTCCGACGGTTAGTGCGGCGCTCGCTCAAAACATCAACCGCATCGTGCTGGCAGGCGGGGTGGCGGCGAATAGCCGGTTACGGGAAAAGATAAGTGAGAGAGCGGCGACAAAAGACTTGCAAGTTTACTTTCCTTCCGCGAAATTTTGCACCGACAATGCTGCGATGATAGCCCTCACCGGACACCACTGGATCAAAGGAGGCCGCCGGGACGACTTCGCTCTTAACGCCCATGCCGATCTAACCTTGTAGTTGGATTGAGCTGTCATGTTTCGACGCTGCGATCGATAGGCATCATGCCGACCCTGTACGAGGAAGTGCGCGCGGCATTGCGTGAATCCGAGTTCAGACCGAGCAAACGGCTGGGCCAAAACTTTTTGGTCCATGAGCATGTGCTCCAGGCTATTGTTGATCTTCTCGCGCTTAAAACGGACGATTTAGTGCTGGAGATCGGGCCAGGGTTGGGAGCCCTCACCCGTCGATTGGTTGACCGAGCGGGCGCAGTGTGGGCCGTCGAGGTGGATCCTTTTCTGATCCGGCGATTGCAACAAAGCGATCTATTCGCCGATCCAAAATTTCACCTTATTTCTGGGGACATCCTCAAAGTGCCGCTGGCAGGAATCCTGCCCAAGGATAAAATCAAGCTGATCGGCAATCTGCCGTACAGTATTTCCACGCCGGTGCTTTTCAGAGTACTTGAATTGCGGGATTACTTTTCTTCGATCGTCTTGATGGTGCAGAAAGAAGTCGCTGAGCGAATCGCCAGCGCCCCAGGGACGAAAGCCTACGGGACATTATCCGTGTGGTGCCAGATTCACGGGCAGGTGATGCAAAAAATCCAGGTCTCGCCGGAAGCGTTTTTCCCCCGGCCGAAGGTGCGATCTACCGTCCTTAAAATGGAACTTTACCCGCGGCCACGCGTGCCTGCGCAGGAGATGCAGGTGCTGCGCGGGTTGCTGCGCGCGGCTTTTGGACAACGGCGCAAGACTCTCGGCAATGTCATAGGCAAGTGGCTCAAGACGGGCCGCGACGACGTTGAGGAATTTCTTGGCTCGCAAAATATCGATCCGCAGCGCCGCGGCGAAACGCTAAGCATCGACAACTTTATAGATCTGACGCACGCACTGGCCTCGAGCCATCTGCTGAGAGCCCTGTCGGCGGATGCCTCGGCTGATCATGATAGGCCTCAGATTGATTGCTGAAGTGTATGCCTGAACTGCCCGAAGTCGAAACTGTATGCCGGAGTTTGCGGCCTCATCTGCTCCATCGGACCATCGAGCGAGTTGAAACACTGGAGACGCGCTTGCGCGTGCCCGTAGATGAGCTCGCTCTGGCAGGCCTTGCCGGGAAGAAGATATACGAAATTCGGCGAGCCGCTAAATACATTCTAATTTCGTTATCCGACGAATCAGTTTGGGTGTTTCATCTCGGTATGTCCGGCAAGCTTGTCTGTGTCGGAGCCGATGCGCCCCGTCGAAAACACGATCACATCATCGTCCATTTAGTTGGCGGCGGCCAGCTGCGTTATCATGATCCGCGTCGTTTCGGCCTCACTCTAGTGACACGCAAAGAAATATTGCACGAACTGCCGCAATTGCGTCTTCTCGGCATTGATCCCTTCGATCCAGACTTGACCGGTGAATATCTTTTTCGCCACACGCGCTCTTCCGACCGGCGCATTCGGGACTTATTGCTCGACCAACGGATCATCGGCGGGCTCGGGAATATCTATGCCAACGAGATCTTGGCCAGTGTCGGCATCAAGCCGACGATCCGCGCGTGTCGGCTGACGCGGAAACAGGTATACGCCATCGCGCAGGGCGTTCCCCAGTTGCTGCAGCAAGCGATTCGTTGGTGCGGCACATCGTTTTCAGATTATCGCACTGCCGACGACGAACGCGGTGCGTTCCAATCCCATCTTCGCGTTTACGATCGGGAAGGACAAAAATGCAGAGCCTGCGGATGTATCATCAAGCGGGTTGCCATCGGTAATCGCAGCGCCTTTTATTGCCCTTCCTGCCAGAAATGATCGACGCACCATGGCGAAGAGACGACATGCCGGCCGCGATCCTGATCTTTGCGGATTCGGAAGACTACCAGTCCGGCAAACTCTCCGTCTCTCCGACGACAATCACGATATGGACTTAACCGATGGCGTCGAAAAATTGAATTATTCTATCGAGGGGGGCAACTCCAGAGGCGGAGTATGCTTCCCTGTACCAATATCGCTAAGCCTTATCCGGCGCGCCGTTGTTGCCTCCCTTTTGCTTGATGACATTCATCGCCAACGAAATCATCGAGCCCACGTCGCTGAGCGTCGCGGGAAGAATCATCGTATTGCCTTCCTGTGCGAGCTTGCCAAATTGGGTCAGGTAGTTATCGGCGACACGGAGTTGTACCGCTTCGAACCCGCCAGGCTGTTGAATCGATTCCGCGACCTTGCGAATACCATCGGCGGTCGCTTCGGCAATCGCCAGGATGGCTGCGGCCTCGCCTTCGGCTTCGTTGATTTGCTGCTGCTTGTTGGCTTCGGAAGCTTTGATGACCTGTTGTTTTTCGCCTTCGGCGCTGTTGATCGCCGCATCTCTTTGTCCTTCGGAGGTTAGAATGAGCGCGCGCTTTTCGCG
>DASUVS010000089.1:0-2378 GCA_036378835.1 Binatia bacterium
CGTCAGAATGCGCGGAAGTCGATGTCTCGATCTAAATCGGCAGATCGAGCAACACACGGAGAATCGGGGTCATCAAGTTTAGATCCCTGACGGCTCTACCCTCGCTCATTTCAGCAGACGACTCCTTCTCGCTTCCGAACACAGCGCGCCGCTCGGTAGGATCCAGCGGCTCCCTCGATGTCGACCGCGCCGCAGTTATCCAAAATACTCGCAATCCGCTCGGCGATGGCATCATTCTCCGCCGCGAGATTTGTTTCAACCGAGCTAGGACTGGATCGATCGAAGGTGTTGATTGTGAATCGTACTGCCGCCGCGCCGCTCCCCCGGCAATGTAGATGGTTGCGCTCTTCAAAGAGAGAGGCGCAGAAGCAATACTGGCTGATTGCTTAACGGATCTTATTCGTGCCCTGTCATACTGTGCGGGCTATCGACAGGCTTGGATTCAGGTGATCCCTTCTGGCGCAGGAAGATGCTCAGCACAACAAGAATCGCGATCGAAAAAAATTCACTTTGCCAGTTCTGCAACGACTCGAACCAGAACTGCGCGGTGCCCAAATACTGAAAGACAGTGACGGCTTGGCCGCCATGGGCGATTTGCTGATCGCTGTACTCACTTGCACCGCCAATGGCATGCAACATAAAGGAGATAAGAAACAGAAGAAAGAGCGTCAAGGCGAGTGAGTTTTCATAAAGCTTGAGGACGACACCGCCCCGGCGCACCGGCCACGGCGCATCCTTCTTGTTGCGTGATTCCCGGGGATCACGATCCACCGCCTCAGGTTGGTCAGGGTTCTTCGATTCCGCTGAGCCTTTCTGGAACAGAAAAGCCGTCATTAGGACGTATGCAAACATTTGCAGAAACTCGCTTTCCCAGTTTTCCATCGTGGCTTCGAGGAAACCGGCGCTAGCGATGTATTCCAGGTAACCGACTGTCGGCTGGCCGTGTTGGATCTGCTCGTGATTGTAGTGACGCTGGCCCACCCCGCTCAGCCCCAATTGGAAGATAATGAAGAACCCAAACAGCGCCAGCGAAAGGCCATGCGGCCGGAGTTTTTCCTTCATAGTATCAGCACCTCTTTTCACCAATGGAAATCCGACGAGCGCCGGCTGTTCGCGGGTGTTCTCGCCGGCATCCCTGATGGCGTTATCAGAGCAGGTTATCGCAACCCTTCAAATCTACAATCCCGAATGTTAGCTGTTCGAAATACGAATGATACGTTCAAGCCTGGTAAGGCATGCAATGGTATATGCTCACAGCCATTTGCAATGTTAGGTCTTATTGTCTGCTCACAAGATCGTTCGTATAATCGAGCCTGTTGTAATCGGAAGGGGGCGGAAAAATAGCATCCTATGAGGCAGTTTTTGCGTAGTAAGCTCCGCCCATCGATGACCCCGAGTTGCTATTGCAGGACGGCTTTTACCGCCGAGATTTCTTATTGACTCGCACCATCATCGGAGCTATGAAGTGGGCTGACTCAGTCCGGTTCAATTCAGAAATAGTTCAAGGACGTCGATTAGGCGAAGGGGATTTGCCAGGCAGTTCGGCGCGCGTCTTGCTGCCGTGGCATAGCGGTGCCGCTAAATTCCGAGCCGAGTAAGTGCACGTGAAAGGATGGGAAATGAGCGAGTCGAGAGAAACTGTCAGGGCCTACACGAGAGAATACATCAGGCTTAGAAAGGAAACCAACCGGCTTCTTAGAGAAGGCAAAATCGACAAGAACGAGGCCAATCACCAAAATGGCAACGCCAAGCAGTTTTTGATGTTCGCACGCCATCAACTCGAAGCAGCGAAAAAAGCGGAAAACCTAAAAAGCTCCGCAAGCTTGTCGCATAACTGAAAGCGAGAGTCAGAAGACACCGGGGATTCAAAGGAGCAGTGAACTTCAAATGCGCCTAGCGCCGGCTGGGACCTTGGCGATTCTTTATCAGCTGGTCGAGGGATCTTAGATCCTCCGACTTGACGCAGTACTCGTTAAATGCGGCGTCTCTGGCTAGTTGCTGGTCTTCATCCTGTCCGTATCCCGAGATCGCAATCAGATGGACATCTTTGAGCTCCGGATCTTGCCGGATCTTCCGTGCTATCGCGTAGCCATCCATCCAAGGTAGCGCGATGTCACAAAGGACGAGCCACCGTGCATTCCAACGAATCACTTTGATAATGTTGTGGGAAAGCCCGAGTCGCAGAAACCGATTGACGGATCTCTTCGGCCTCGGCCATAACGTGAGCCTAGCCATCGATCAAGGACCGCTGTTCTCAAGGTTCGTGATACGGGGACCGGCATGGGTGAGAGCACGTTGACCCGTTTGTGGCATTCAGCCAGGCCTCTCGAACTTTCGCATCGTTGACGAGGCAGGCTCGGCTCAGGTCTGACATTAAT
>DASUVS010000090.1:0-16592 GCA_036378835.1 Binatia bacterium
CTTAACAAAGAAGTTGTATGCGAGATATGCATCATCTGGCTTTGCGACAAACTGATCGAACTCCCATTCCAGCTTCTTGAAAAGATCAGTGTGACTACTGAGACCGAAGACGCCTTTCATACCTATCTCATCAAGGTTCGATCCACATAACGTTTTGCTCTGCGGCGGCCGCCACACCTGACTGATTGGCACTCCCGTTTCGGCCCGTCCGCGAGCGCCGTTCGTCTTCAAAGAGGCCGCGGGACGGCCAGCGGACCAGCGCATAAGCTAGATGTCTTTGTTGATCTGCTCGTCGATTTTTACGAGCAGCCCTGCTTTATCGAGCGCTACAACGCCGTCTCGCAGAGCCCTATAGTAGCTCATCAATACTCTTCCCTTGAGCAGTGTCCTTGCGCTTGGGGATCATCATTAGATTTCTCATGACACCACGAAACAGCCGTGCCAGCCTATAGCTTAAACGCCGCAAAGGCGCGCTCGGCCTAAACGTTTCGAACGGATTGAAGGACTTAAACGCGGATCATCAATATCCCAGCGCGCAGCCGCCTTTGCGCGGGTCCGACCCTCCAACGAACGCTCCGGATTGTGGATCGATGACAATTGCGTGGG
The DNA here is from genome assembly GCA_036378835.1 of Binatia bacterium. GTDB lineage: Bacteria > Desulfobacterota > Binatia > UBA9968 > UBA9968 > WHTF01. The sequence goes on from DASUVS010000090.1 coordinate 607, forward strand.
CGCCGCCGAAGCTCTCCGGAGTTCCGCCGGCGATCCAGTGGCCGCGGCGCGACAACTCGTCCCTGACCTCTTGAGGAAATTCCGGCTCCAAGGCTACTTTCTCCGCATCGAGATGATTGAAGCGCGCCGCCGAGATCGCTTGCTGAACAGTCATGTCGAAATCGATCAGATTAGAAATGATCTGCGCCTGCGCTTGCGGCTGCACGTGGCCGCCTTTCAGTCCCAGCGCGGCGTAGGGTTTTCCGTGGCGCAAAATCATGCCGGGCATCAATGTATGCACGCAGCGCTTGTGCGGGCCGATGCAATTCGGATGGTTCTCGTCTAGTGAAAATAAATGACCGCGGTTCTGCAAGATAATCGCAGTTTCAGGTTCGACGACGCCGGAGCCGAAGCCCATAAAATTGCTCTGAATAAAGGACACCAAATTGCCTTCCCTGTCGGCGGCGGCAACATATTCTGTGTCGGTGCCCGATGGCGCATTGATCATTTCGCCGGCGGCGTGATCGGCTCGAATTTTTTGCCGCTGCAAATCGGCGTGATTTCTGGATAGGAGATCCGTGGCCGGCACTTTCATGAAATCGCGATCGGCGAGGTGTCGATCGCGGTCGGCGAAAGCGAGCTTCTTCGCCTCGATCATCAGATGCAAGGCATCGGCGCTGTTCCCGCCCAATGATTTCAGATCGAATCCTTCAAGGATCTTCAGCATCTCGAGCGCGACAAAGCCTTGAGTTGCCGGAGGGAGCTCATAGATATCATAGCCACGGTAATTGGCCGTGATCGGCTCCACCCAATCCGAACGATGACCAGCGAAATCTTCGAGCGTGAACAGCCCGCCGTTCTTCTCAGAGCAGCGAACGATCTTCTCGGCAATATCGCCGCGATAGAAAACCTCCGGGCCATCAGCGATCCGCCGCAACGTCTTTGCCATGCGCGGGTTCTTGAAAATCTCTCCTGCTCGAGGCGTCCGGCCTTCGGTGAGATAATTAAGTGATCCGCCGTCATCGGCTGCCAGTCGCGCTTGGGATTCCTTCCACTGCTCCGCCGTCAGCTCGGCCACAGGAAAACCGTGTTCGGCGTGGCCAATCGCGGCTTGCAGGACATCGGCGAGCTTGGTCGTGCCGTAGGCATCGAGCAGCGTCGCCCAGCCATGCACCGCTCCCGGAACGGTGACGGAATGAATGCCGCGTTGCGGCATCTCTTGGAAGCCGCTTTTACGGCAAAACTCGAGACTCGCCGCGCGCGGCGATCTGCCGCTGGCGTCGAGGGCTTTGATTTTCTTTTCTTTGGCTGAATAGAATAAACAAAATGCATCGCCGCCGATGCCGATGGAGCTCGGCTCGACGACCCCGAGCACCGCGGCTGTCGCGATCGCCGCGTCGATGGCATTGCCGCCGTTGATAAGAATCTGCACACCGGCGAGGGTCGCCAGCGGCTGGCTCGATGCAACCATGCCGTTCTTTGCCCACGTGGAAAATTCTCTTGTCATGGATTCTGGTTCCGCCAGCGCGGCGCATGCCGCGCTGATTGCGCCTTAGCGCGTCTTTAGAATTTGCGAATAAAGCTTCGCCGTCTCATCGAGGTTCTGCATTTCCTCCGGATGCACCACGTGACGCTTGTAGCCGCGAAACAGTCGGGCCGGCTTTGGTTCGACATCGCTGCGCGAGGGGATGCGTTGGAAGTCCCAAAGTTTTTCCTGCCCTTCTTTTGACAAAGTGAAATCGATAAACAGCTTAGCCGCGTTGGGGTGGCTCGCCTTCGCTCCGGCCATGACGGTATTGACGGAAATTACCGCGGGCTCGAGCGCCACCCAATCGACGGGCGCGCCTTTCTCGGTGAGATATTGGATAATGTTGGCGTAAGCGATCACCAGAGGAAATTCTCCGGCGGCGGCCAACTGAGCTCGCACGGTGCTGCCGCGCATGACCACCGGTTCTTGTTCCCCCAGCTTTTTCAGATAGTCGACGGCCTTGTCTTTGCCCCAAGCCGAACTCAAGCCTTGGAGAAGGGTCACGTAGGTCGAATCCACGGAAATTTTTTGCCCGCGCCATCTCGGCTGCAGAAGATCGTCGTAGGTGCGTGGAACCGGTTGTCCCTTGGTGAGCTGGGTGTTGTAACCCAACACTATCGAATTGACATAGACCGATGTCCAAAAACCGTTCTTATCCTTCAAGTCGTCCGGAATCATTTTACGCTCCGGAGAAGCATAGGAAGCAAGAAGCCCCATGTTCATAAGCGGCAGGACAATCTCGCCGGTGCCATGGGACACATCGAAATAGCTCTTGCCGGCCTTGGACTCGGTGACGATTCGACTTAGCAAAGCGTTACCACCCAGTCGAACAACGGAAGGCTTCAAAAATGGGTATTTTCGGCGGAACCGTTCCATGAACGCAGTGCTTTGATCCGCGCTCATAGTAGTATACCAGACGATTTCTCCTTCGTTGCGCGCCGCTTGAATGATCTTGGGATCGGATCCTTCCTGCGCACCCGCGGCAATCACCGATAAGGCGACAAACCACGCCAACAGGAAGAGTTTGCACCCAATCGCCCTCATCGAATTTTGCCCCGAATCGATTGCATGGCCGTTAATGCCTTCAGCGCCGCGCGTGCGAATTAGGTTTAATACGTCGCGGCTTTCACTTGGGCCAGCGGAGTTTGACCGCCATATCGACCCAATGTCCATCAGGATCCTGGATCCGGTGATCGGAGTCTTTATCCGACTTGGTGTCGATCTCGGCGGGAAACCCCGCCTCCCTCAGCTTGCGTTTGATATCGTCGAGATCATCGACCTCGAAACCAAAATGGTTAATCCCCTCTTTTTGGTCGTCACGCTTCACTTCTATAAGCGCGATGTTGACGTCGCCGTCCGACATATAGATGGCCCCGCCGAAACCGCGCTTTGGTTCCAGACCAAAAATCTTTTGATAGAACTCCACCATCTTTTCCCGATTCTTTGTCATGACTGCTATGTGTCTCACCTTGGGGCGCATGTTGTTTGCCTCCTCTATTTTTACGCAGACTCGAGTGAGTAGAGTTTTGCTGCGTTCTGCCACTGTATCTGTCGTTTCTCTATCTCAGGTAATTCGGCGAAAGCTAACTCCGCTCGGTGGCGCGTGTTGGGCCATGTGGAAGTTGCCAGGGGAAAATTGCTCGACCATAAAATATTCGCGGTGCCGAGATAATCTCGAACACGCAGGCTCATTCGATCATACCAGCAGGTAAAATAGCATTGACGCCGAAACAGCTCCGAAGGCTTGAGCGCATAACCTTCCGACGGCAAGCCGTCGGCATTGGATTGGTAGTCGGCGTATTCCATTTCATACGCTCCCCAGCCCAGCGAGCCTTCAGCAAAAACGATCTTCAGCCTGGGAAATCGGTGCAGCACGCGGGAGATCATAAAGTTAGCGACCACCGCGATCGAGCTCACCGGGCGAATCACGTTGCTGAAAGCCGCCGCCAGCGCCGGCGAGAAATCATCCCCGGGGCGCATTTGAATTCTCGGCGACGCTCCTGAATGAAAGCTGATCGGCACCCCGAGTTCCTCGCACACCGCCCAGAGCGGATCGTATGCCGGCTCGTTGATATGCGGCACGGCTCTAAGCTCCATCGGAGATGCCGGATAGATCACGCCTCGGTGTCCCTTGGCCACAGCTCGTTTGATCTCCATCACCGTCCGCTCCATCGGCCAAATCGGCACGATGCACTGCGGCACGAAGCGCGGGCTCACGCTCGCCCATTCCTCGATTAGCCAATCGTTGTAGGCCTGCACGCAAGCCAGTTCCAGATCAGGATCATCGAGCTTGCCGAAGCTCTCGCCCGCCAAACCGCCGACAATCGGATAAAGCACCGAGCAGTCGATGCCGTCGCAATCCATTGCTTTGAGTCGATCCGCGGCTGTAAAGGCCGCCGGCGGAACCTCGCTCCAGCGCTGCGGTTCGCGCGCCCGGTCGGCCATCAGCGCGCCGGCTAGCGCGATACCGGGCAGCAAAAGGCGGCGGCCGTCAATGACCCAGCTCTCACTGCCGTCGTGCAGCTTTTCGACGTGAGGAATTCGCTCACCCCATTTTTTCTTGGACATACGGGAGCTCCAAACTTCAGGATGCTCCTGGACGTGGTCATCGGCGCTGATAAAACCGTGCTTCAGTTGCATGACCTCTCTTTTTTGCTTACCCAACAACCAGCAAATTTTTGAAAACTCTGATCGCAGGCTCCTCAAAAGGACTCAGAGGCAAGGCGCGCGAATTACAGGGATGAGAGCGGAAACCTGAAAGCGGAATTCAGTTTTCAGCTTTCATAATTCATCTTTTCTAAAAGCATATGAGTATTTTTCAGGAGCCTGTTAAGTCAATCGATAAAGCCGCGCCGCATTGCGAAACAAAACTTTTTCGCGGTCGGGCGCGGCAACGCCGGCTAGAGAGTGTTCCACCGCGGCCCACGACTTTGGATACGTCGACGTGATGTGGGGAAAATCCGATTCCCAGAGAATGTTGTCGATACCGATATAATCGCGCATCTGTATGCCGACCGTTTCAAACCAGAAATCGACATAAATCTGCCGGCGGAAGAGTTCGCTGGGACGAGTGAGAATTCCTTCCGTCCAGAGATGGCGCTGCTCCCACTCGTAGTCGCAAGCTTCCAGCACCGAGCTCACCCAGCCCAGTCCGGTTTCGGCAAACACCCAGTTGAGTCTGGGAAATTTTTCCAAAGTGCCGGAGAAAATCAGATACGGCACAATCTGTGTCGCGGTGCAGAAGTTGCGCAATGTCGATACGCAGTGGGCCTGCCTGCCGGTATAGCCTTTCCATTGCGGCACGGACAGTTTACCGGCAAGACCTGCCGATGCGTGGAGATGCACCGCGATACCGAGTTGCTGGCAGGCATCCCAAAGGGGACCCCAGAATGGATCGGCTAACCTTTTCTGGCTTTTTACGGCAACGCTGGGATCTGCCAACATGTTGATACCCAAGTGGCCCGCCTCAACCGCGCGCTCGACTTCGGCGACGATGGTCTCAATCGGGCTCATAAAGGGAATGGCGGCAAGCGGAATAAAGCGCTGGCTGGCGCGGCGAAATTCAGCGAGCGCGTCGTTATAGGCCCGCACGCACGCGAGCTCGAATTCTGGATCACCGTAAAGGAACGTTCCCCCTGGGCCGTTGGGAAACAGCACCTCGGCATCGACGCCATCGCGATCAAGCGCTCTCAAGCGGCTTGCCGGATCGTAAACTTCCAACGGCACCTCTTCCCACCGTTGCGGATAATACCCACGCCTTTCCATGGCGGTGGGACAATTGCAAACATTACCGCCCTGAATCTCACCGTTGACTGCCCAGCGTTCCACCGGCGCGTCGAATTTCTCGTCGCGCACCTCGACGATATGAGGAACCCGCTCCCCCCACCTGCTAACCGACATCCTGCTCGTGTAAGCATCCTTACCAAGCTGGCCATGGGAATCCGAGCTGATCAGGCCGTACTTTATTTCCATGCTAATCCTTCGATCAGAATTCCGAATAGCGAATTATCATAGCCGGGGCCAAACTCACGCCGCTCTGGAGCCGGCGATTCTCATCATCGCAGTCGCTAGCGCGCTCCGGTAGGCGCGGTCGACATCGAGACTGTCATGAGCGGCTCGAACCACCGCCTGGGCGATCCTCTCATCGGTTACATATTTGTCGAAAATGGGTTCAAACATGTCGGAATGATCTTCATCGGCCACCATGTGAACTTTTGTGTTGTCGTCGAGACTTTCCAAAGTGCCGCCAAGATCGGCCACTTTCTTGTGAGCGTACCTGGCGGTGAAACCTCCGCCTTTGACGATGGCGGGATTGTTTTTCCTCTCGGTGATGTGGTTCACCATCAGGCTTTCGATCCACGGGCGGGTGGTGGCCAGATGCATCCATGCGAGAAATACCGCGCGCACCGCCGGCAACAGATTCGTCTCGTCGGTAGCTTCGGCCATTTGCTCGTCGGTCAAATGCGCGGCTCCCAACCTTTTGTCAAATATCAGCTCGTCCTTCTCGTGCTCCCAGATTGCGCGCTTGACGTCGAGCGGAGCTCGAACCGCGGCGGCGCCCCAGCAATCACGCCTGCTCTTGATATAGTGGGGATAATGCAGGTCGATTACTTTTTGCCGCTCCGGAGTGAGTTTTACTGAAAAAAAATCCTGGTACTCCGGTGTTTCGAAATGACGATTCACCAGAGCATCCAATTCTTGTCTCGTCTTGGGCCATAAACTCATAAATACCTCCTCAGCTTGTTTGTCAGATTAATCATGTGCTCGAGCATCGATCAACCGTTTTGCTCATGCCGTACAACTCACGGAAGGCCAAAGATCTGCCGATAAGTTTTCAGGCTTTGCTGAGCGTCTTGGCCCTTTTCCGGATGAAGTACGATGCGCTTGAAGCCTTTGATCAGCCGCGGCGGGTTCGGATCGACACCGTCGCGCAGGGTCACGCGGCTGAAGCTCTGCAGCAGCTCCTGCCCCGACTGTGAAAGGATGAAATCGATGAAAAGCTTGGCGGCATTCGGATGCGCCGCCTTGGAGCCCAGCATGATACCGTCGAACTTGATAACCACCGGTTCCAGGTTGACCCAATCGACCGGCGTGCCTTGCGATCGTGACCATTCAACGGTGTGGGTATAGGCAATCGCGAGAGGGAACTCTCCGACCGCTAAAAGCTGCGCCCGCTGGCTATTGCCGCGTCCGACGATCGGATCTTGCGCGGCCAGTCTTTTGAGATACTCCGTTGCCGCGCTGGCTCCCCATGCTTCTCCTAGTCCGACTAGAAGTTCATAACCTTCGTCATCGACAGAAATTTTTCGGCCCTTCCAGTTGGGATTGAGCAAATCCTGGTAGGTTCTGGGCGCATCTTCGCGTTTTACCTGCTGCGTGTTAAAGCCGACGCCCGTCGGCAGCGCATACGTGCCGGTCCAAAACCCCTCTTTGTCTTTGAGATCCTGACTAAAGTGGCGGCGCTCGGACGACTCGTACGGCGCGATCAATTTCTTCTGCTTGAGCTCGTAGATGAACTCCGGCGTCGTTTGCGAAACAACATCCCAACTCGACCGGCCAGCGCGCGCTTCCAGAAGTATTTTATTATGCAGCCCGACGCTGCCGCTGCGCCAGTAGTTGGCTTTGATGAAAGGGTAAAGCTTCATGAACTCGTCGATTATCTTTTGGGACTGATCCTGGGCGATGGTGCTCCACCAAAACAGTTGGCCTTCTTTCTTTGCCGCCGCAATCACTTTAGGATCGCCCGCTGCTCCGGCATGCGGCGCTAACCACAAAATCAGCCAAATAAGCATCAGCGCCGGCCATATCCGCTGTATCTGAATGAAGTCCGCCTTCATACGGAAATTTTCTCCTGCGCATCGGCTATTCCTTTGCGGAACAATGCGTTGAAGTCCAGGGACCTTTTGGCCGCGGTCAAAGCCAGTTGTTCCTTTCCGCTCGTCGCATACTCCGACAGGAAAGGTAAAAACATATCGCTATGCTTTTCGTCGGCCTGGCTGTGCGCCTGCAAGTTGGGAATCTGCTTCCAGGTAAAACCCATCTCCTCCATCCATTTTTTTGCCATGCGGGTGGATTGGCCGCCGCCGAGATCGCCCAACAGCCGGTCATCGTTGCACCACTCGGTGATCGTCATCGCCGCTAGTCCTTCAATCCAGCTGAGCTCGCTGGTGATCCACGACCAGGCATAGAGCACGGCCCGCGTTTCGAGCAACGGCTCGGCATTCAGCACTTGCTTGGGCTCCAGACCGACCGACTTTCCCTGATTGATGATCAAATGGAGATGACCATAGTCGGAGAAGTCATCGCGAATGATCTCCTCGTATTCGTGCTCGAGAATCCGTTGTTTGACGCCCAGAATCGGGCAGTTGGCCGAAATGTGCGCCCAACATTCGCGCCGGTGACGCACGTAAAGGCTCTGCTGCGTCACCATGACTGCGGCGCGCGCTTTGGTCATCTTGATCGAAAAATAATGTTCGAGCTCGGGCGATCGAATGTAGTCGCGCACCATCTCGCCCATCGTCTGGTGCCATTGCGATTCGTTCACGACTTGCCTCCTTTGTAGAGCCGGTCGATGAAACCTTCCTGCGCCAAACGATCGACGATCGCGTTATCGAAGAGCTGCACCTTGGGCGGGCTCTTCTGGCCGACCATCTCCAAGACAGTTTCGATGGCAGCCGGATCGACCCGCGGAATTGCATCCAGGTACTTGGTGACGAACTCATAGTGCTGTTCCGCCGAGCCGCCGCGTTGCCCCATGTACTTCTCGAGCACCTTGAGCCCCTGAGCTTTGCGGGTTTTGAGCGCCGCGATGCCCTCTATATAGGATGAGACGATTCGCTCAACCGTCTTGGGTGATCGGCGATAGAAATCGTTACTGACGGCCAGCAGGTTCATCGAGAACGGGATACCCAGCTCCGCGGCGTCCACCAACATCTTGGCCTTCGGGCCTGGCGCCTGCGAGGACACCCTGCCCTCCGCCTGGCCGGCGCGAAAACCGACGTCGGCTTCGACCACCCCGCCGAACTGGCGCAACTCGGCTTTACCTTCCAGATTGAGCTTGCGCATGATCAGCCGGGTGACGAAATCGCTGGTTGAGCCGAACCGGGTGATCGCCAGAGTCTTACCCTGAAGCTGCTCGGCGCGTTGAATATCCGGCTGAACCCAAAGCTGCATACCAGGGCGGCTGGTATTGCTGCCGACTGCGATGATCGGGGCTCCTTTGATGATCGCCGCCACCACTGCATTACTCGCGCCCAACGCGGCATGAACACTGCCGCCCACCAACGCCTGGATCGCGGTCGCGCCGGAACTGATATGAACCAGCTCGGCTTGCAAGCCGTTACGGTCGAAGGCGCCGATCTCTTTGGCCATCCATATTCCGGACATGCTCGGGCTGATAGCAGCATAGGCAAAAGCGACTTTCTCTTTGCCAGCGTCCGCCGAAGATGCGGGTTGCGATGAAATCAGCACCAACGTTAGAATGAGTTTCGCAAACACAACAAAACGTAGGATAGAACCTTTTACTTTTTTAGGTGGTTTAAAATCGCCCGGGAGCCGCTTCAACGGGGCATGGGGACCGTAAAACTTGATTGACTTATTCATTGTCTGCCTAAAGCACTTTTATCATTGGCGTCAGTCAGGAAGCGCCTGCATCGCGTCGGCGAGACCCTTCTGATAAAGACGGTACAACTCTTCGGATTCTTTTGCCGCCTGCAATATCATTTCTCGGTTCTCGCCGGAGCCGAACTCCTCCCAAATCGGAAGAAACATGTCGACGTGACCCTTGTCGGCTTCCCGGTGCGCTTTCCAATTCGGCAGATCGTCCCAGGTGATGCCCAGATACTTGACCCAGAGATTTCCCATGCGCGCCGAGTGACCACCACCAAGATCCGCCAAGAGGCGATCGTCCTGATTCCATTCGGTCATGGTCATTGCCGCCAAACCTTCGAGCCAGCTTTTTTTCTTGCACATCCAACCCCACGCATACAGTGCCGCGGCTGTAGTCGGGATCGGCTTAGTTTGCAAAATATCCTCGGCCGTTAGTCCGATCGGTTTTCCCTGGCGGATGATTAAATCTAGATGACCATGCTCGGAGTGCGCATCGCGGATCATCTCTTCGTACTCATGAGCGAGTATCTTCTGCTTGACCGCCAGGACCGGGCAGTTTCCTGAAACATACGCCCAGCAGTCGCGCCGATGACGAACGTACAGAGAAAGCTGCTTTAGGATCAGCTGTGCCCTGGGCCTGCTTATCGGAATCGAATAGTATCGCTCCAACTCCGGCGAGGACATCGTCGCGCGAGCTAATTCACCGAATGCTTCGTGCCAACCGTTCGCAGCCATAGTAATTTTCCTCGATCTTTAGACAACCGCGGCGCTTGGGTTATGGAGTGTGCGGGCGAGTCTCTGAGGCCCTCCGCTAAACGCACTTTGCCATGTCCTGCGCAATTCCCGCGCGGAATATCTTTAGCAGCTCCATGGACTCTTTGGCCGCTCGATAGGCAAGCGCTTCCTTCTCGCCGATGGCGAACTTTTCCAGGTCTTCCAAAAACATGTCGCTATGCTCCTCGTCCGCCTCACTGTGAACTTTGAAATTCGGCATTTGCTCCCAGCCAAAACCAAGATCGTCCATCCAGCGCTTGGCCATGCGACTGGACAGACCGCCGCCAAAATCCTGGAGCAAACGATCATCATTGGCCCACTCGGTGATGGTCAGAGCGGTCAAACCTTCGATCCAACTCTTCTCTCTCGTCATCCATGCCCAGGCGTAAAGAGTGGCGAAAGTTGTCGGCAAGGGTTCGACTTCCAAGACTTCCTGGGGCGAGAGTCCTAACGCTTTTCCCTGCCGAACGATCAGGTCCAGATGCCCATGCTCGGTGTATTCATCCTTGATCACCTCGCCATATTCGTGCTGCAGGATCTTTTGTTTGACCGACATCTGCGGGCAGTTGCCGGAAACGTGCGCCCAACAATCGCGCCGGTGGCGAATGAACAGTCCCAATTGCGTGATCAAGATTTGCGCGCCGGGTTTCGTGATTTTGACCCGAAAATAGTGATCGAGTTCCGGCGCGCGCATCGCATCACGCACCAGCTCTCCCAGCTGCCGGCGCCACTCAGCTCGCTTCATGCGGATCTCCCGTTACTTGTAAAGCCTGTCGACGAAACCTTCTTTGATAATCGCATCGATGATGCTGTTATCGAAGAACTCGTTGGGCGAGCTATCCTTTTTGCCTTCCCAATCGAGCACGGTTTGAATCACCGCCGGGTCTGTTCTCGCGTTGCGATCCAAATATTTCACGGCATAGGCATAGGCTTCGTCCAGTGATTCACCGCCTCCGAGGAGATATTTGGCTAAAACTTTATAAGCAAACTCTTTTCTACTTCTAAGCCCCGCCACTCCTTCGATGTAAGCTTTGAGCATGGCCTCAACGATCCGCGGAGAACTCTTGTAGAAATCGCGTTTGACGGCGATCAGATCCATCGAAAAAGGAATTCCCATGTCGGGCAAATCAACTAACATGCGCACCTTTGGACCGGGCTTCATGCTCCGTACAGCGCCGGCAATCATCCCGGTCCGAATAGCGGTGTCCACCTCCCGGGTGCCACCCATGGGTTGGATTTTGACTTTGTCCTGGAGTCCCAACTTCTCGATCACGAACTGTGTCAAGAAATGCGTCGACGAGCCATGCCGGGTAATGCCCAGGACTTTACCTTGAAGCTGCTCCGGTCTGGTGATCTCAGGCTGAACAAATAAACTCATCGCGGGCCGGTTGGTAATGCTGCCAACTGCAACCAGAGGCGCGCCGCGCAGAATCGAGCTGACGACCGCGTTGCTCGCAGCCACGCTCATATCGAGATTGCCGCCTACCATCGCCTGGACCGTAACGCTACCGGAGCTGATGTAGATTAGATCGGCCTTGACGCCATGCTTCTCAAAAGCTCCCATGTCCTTGGCCATCCATACTCCGGCAAAGATCGGGCTGATTGCGGCGTAGGCAATGGTTACTTTGGGCGGCGTCTGCGCCGTCGAAAGTCCGGACGCCAGCACCAGAAAAAACACAATAAGCGCTGCGTCGAACCGAACTAAACATCGAACAATCGACATCACCGTTATCACATGCGCCTCAACCTGCCGCCCGCAAGGCGAGACCCGATACTTTGAAGCAACAGGTAACACAAGGAACCGTCTCAATGCAGGCTGCTAGACCGGCCAGCCGTGCTCGGACACGTCGACGCGGTTCCCTTCGACATCTTTGATCCAGCTTTCCGCAATGGCTCCGTAGGTATTGTCCTCGGCTTTGGTATCGGCAATTTTCTCGATCTCTTTGACGCTTTCGACCTTGAACCCAAAGTGATGGATTCCCCATGGATATTTCTCACTATGGATTAGAGCGAGATCGAGATGGCCATCGGATAGATAAATAGTTCCCCCAGGCCGGCGATGTTTTTCTTCCATGCCGAAAACTTTCTTATAGTATTCTGCGGTCTTGTCGAGATCTTCGACGTTGATTGCGATATGTCGAATTCGTGGTTTTTCCATGACAATTCTCCTTGTGAAGGTAACTTGATTAACTGAGTGGTATTTTTTCCATGGCCCGGGCCACGCCCTCGCGATAGAGCGCGAACAGAGCGAGCGACTCTTTGACTGCGGCGAGCGCCAGTTCTTCCTTCTCGCCGGTGGCATACTCCGCAAGAAACGGCAAAAACATGTCGCTGTGCTCTTCATCCGCCTGTGAATGCGCGACGAAGTTCGGCATGTCGCGCCATGCCAGTCCCAGATCATCCATCCAGCGCCGGCCCATTCGGGTAGAGTGACCGCCGCCGATATCGTTCAAGAGACGGTCATCATTGGTCCATTCGGTAACCGTCAGGGCGGATAAGCCTTCGACCCAGCTCTTAGCGTGCGTCAGCCAGGCCCAAGCGTAAAGCGTCGCGGTCGTGCTTAAAAGGGGTTTGGTGTCGACAACCTCGCGGGCGCTTAAGCCGAGCTTTTCCGCTTGGCGGATGATCAGATGAAGATGGCCGAATTCTGAATACTGATCCTTGATTACTTCGCCGAACTCGTGCCTTAGAATGGCTTGTTTGACTGCCATCACGGGACAATTGGCAGATACCAGCGACCAGCAATCACGCCGGTGGCGAATGTAAAGTCCCAGTTGCGTGATCATGAGCTGCGCCCGCTGCTTGTTCATCTTGACGGAAAAATAATATTCCAGCTCCGGCGAGCGCATGTGATCGCGCACCATTTCGCCAATCGCGTTTCTCCACTGCTCAACTTGCATCCTTGACTCCTCGACCTGCTTGCCTTATTTACGCGGCTTTCAGTCCGTCATCTGTCTCCCTATATCCGATTATCGGTGCGCAGCTCAAGGCTTCTTGTAAAGCCTGTCAACGAAGCCTTCGCGCACCATTTTATCTACCATCGAGTTATCCGCGAAGGTCTCGAGCGGTATCCCTTTTTTGCCCATGAATTCCAGAATCGAATCGATAGCTTCCGGCTCAACCCGCGGTGTCTTCTCGAGATACACAATCGAATCCTGATAGATTTCGTCGATCTTCTTCTGATCGCGCAAGCGGGCATATTTGGCAATGGCTTTGTAGGCTCGCTCCTTCTGGGAATGAATTGCCGCTACCCCTTCCGTATAGGCGCGGACCATACCGTCGACCACATGTGGAAAACGCTTTAGATCGTCGCGCGAATGGGCAACAACGTCCATCGAGTACTGAAACCCCAGGTCTTCGAGCTTGAGCAATAGCCGGGGCTGCATTCCGGCATCGACACGGAGGCTTGAGGTGACGGCGCCGGCAATTTGCTTGTTTTGAAATGCCGCGCTGACTTCGATCGTGCCGCCCATCTGACGCACGCTGACGGCATTCTCCAAGCCGTATTTCTTGAGCAGCATGCGGGTTAGATTGTCGGTCACCGAACCAAAGCGTGTCACACCGATGGTCTTGCCCTTGAGATCTTCCATGCGGGTAATCTCCGGTTGAACCCAGAACCGATGGTAGGGTCGGTTCGCCGTGCTCAACACCGACACGAGCGGGGCGCCGCGCAAAACCGCCGCGATCACGGCGTTGGTCGCGGCGATGCCGCCAACGATATCGCCGCCGAGTAACGCTTGCACCGTGGTCGGACCAGACGAGATGTAGATCATTTCCGCATCGATGCCGTATTTCTCGTAGGCGCCGATCTCTTTGGCCATCCATGAGCCCGCGGCCATGGCTCCGACTGTGGAATAGCCGAAGACGATTTTTTTTGTTTGCGCGGCAAGCTCGGCAGGCTTGAATAGCAAAGCGCACACCGTGATCATCAAAGCGGATCTCAAAACGTCTCTTAATAACTGCATCTTTTCCCTTTCGTGTTGATGATGGTAGATCAACTAAACGATCGCCATCGGGCAACGCAGCGCCATTAACCCACCTGTCTAAAGAGCCTCGCTCGAACGATCAATTCGACGCTGCAAGATCGACTAGGTTCATTCCCCTGGATGCGATGCGCCGTAGGACGAACCGGCGAAGCTGACAAGGAAATCTTGCTACAACACAGGACTGATCAACTCACGGCCGAGGAATTCAGTTACCAGCGGCCAGGCAAGATCCGCCAGATAGGGTTGGTAGCCATCCGATTCCGTCGAAGCAAAGCCGTGATTACCGAAATGAAAGTAATGCCATTCCAGCGGCTGTCCATTGGCGTGAAAGCTTTCCATCACCTTCTGTTGGATCGCGAACGTGCTGGTTCGATCGTTGCCGCCGTACAAAACCATTGAAGGACACTTGATCTCACGGGCGGCATCGTACGGATGGCGCGGTCTGATCGGTGTTGGCGGCTCTTCGCGCACCGACGGGTAATAGGCGACGAACGCGCGCACCGCCGGCGTCGCCGCGACAAAATGAATTCCGATGCGCCCGCCCATGCAATAGCCGATGACACCGACCCGCGACCGATCAACATCGTTGCGTGAAAGGCAATAGCGCCATCCCTGATCGATGACGCGGACGAAATCCGGATCGGCTGTCTTGTTTTGGATTTCCGTTCCCTTGTCAATGTGGGTTTCGGCGGGATAACCGAGCATGTGATAGAGATTGGGAACAACTGTAGTGTAGCCCAACTGAGCAAATCTATAAGCGGCGGTCTTGAGATAGCCGGTGAGACCGGAGTGCTGGTGGATCAACAACAGCGCCGGGCCTTTCTGCGTCTGCTCTGGATGGGCGATGTAGCCTTCGATGCCGTCCTTCTCCTGGTCCAATCTGCGAGTTTTAATGGTCATCATCGTTTCGGCTCCCGATGGTCAGGACTTCTTGTAAAGCTTTTCGAAAAAGCCCTCACGGCTAAGCTTCTCGACAATTGAATTGTCCTGGAAAGTCTCGGGGGGGATGCCCCGTTTGCCCATGAATTCCAGGATCGTTTGCACTGCCTCGGGTTGAGCCAGTGGGATACGGTCCAGATACGTGACCGAGTCGCGATAGTGATCTTCAATTTGCTTGGGATCTGTTAGATGCCCATATTTGGCGATGATCTTTAGCGAGCGTTCCTTGTTCTGATTCATGAACGCGACACCTTCGGCATAGGCCCGGACAATTCCTTCAACGGTTTCAGGACTGCCCTTCAATGTATCGCGGGATACGGCGAGCATGTTCATCGAATAAGGAACACCCATGTCGACCAGATTGACCAGGATCTTGGGCACTGTTAGTGAAGGCCCGCGCAGCTCACCGGTCACCGCGCCGGCAATCTGACGATTCTGGAATGCCGCCGCCACTTCCATGGTTCCGCCCATCTGGCGCACGTTAACGTTGCCTTCAAGTCCGTGCTTGCGCAGCAAGATACGGGTTAAGTTGTCGGTGATCGATCCGAACCGGGTCACGCCGAGAGTTTTTCCTTTCAGATCTTCGAGCCGGTTGATATCCGGCTGAACGAACAGCCGGTGATAGGGCCGGTTGGCCGTTCCGCCGACGGCGACAATCGGCGCGCCATTTAGAATGGCATTGATAACCGCATTGCTCGCCGCGCTGCCCCCGAGCAGATCGCCGCCCAGCAAAGCTTGCACAACCACCGGACCGGAAGAGATGAAAATGATGTCCGCCTGAATGCCGTTCTTCTCGAACGCGCCGATCTCCTTGGCCATCCACACGCCGGTCGCCATCGATCCCACCGAAGAGTAGGCGAACTTCACACGTGACTGAGCTTCCGCGGCGGAGTGAATATGAACGCCGAGAAAGATGGACACCGCAAACACCGCGGTTTTGCAAAGCTTCGATCCCAGGCTCATGGCTGATCCTTTCGCACAAATTATAAAATATTTGCTCGAGGGCTTGAGAACCTCAGCAGCAACGAACAGTACAATCGTCGAAGGCCTTCAGTTTACTGTGAGGCTCGTGACTGATGACCGAAACTCGCAACTCGCCTGGCATCTTTGATCGCCGCCGGAGACTTTTTCCGGCGTCTCTGGCAGACTTTATTCGCGGCCTGGCAGGCCAA
>DASUVS010000091.1:0-15679 GCA_036378835.1 Binatia bacterium
CCTGCTTTATATCGCCAGCGGTCGTTTGAATGCCGCGGGATTCGTCTTCGCGTCGATGCTGGACAGGCCGCTTGTGCCGTTCGCGATGGCTATCTTGTGGTATCTCGAAGTTATCCCCGGACCCCTGGCAATCATTTTTTCGATTCAAGATTTCGGGAGCTTTCTATGGACACTCAAAACCTGGCGCGCCGAGTCACCCAAGCTGAATTGAATCGCTGGCTGTGCGCTGCCGGTAAAACGTTTTGCCCCCTAAGCATAGAGCCGCGGAGCGTTGCGATCCCGGCGTAAACAAAGCCGCAACATTAGCCTGAGATTCCAGATCGTCATCAGCAA
Source organism: Binatia bacterium (assembly GCA_036378835.1). Lineage (GTDB taxonomy): Bacteria > Desulfobacterota > Binatia > UBA9968 > UBA9968 > WHTF01. Next base: position 334 of record DASUVS010000091.1, read on the forward strand.
TTCAACAATTCAAATACTGCTACAGCCACATCCCACCACATATACAGAGAGCACTCCTTTCTGTTATATCTTTAAGAGCTCGTCGATGAACTTGCGATCGATTTGCTTGAGGAGCGTGATGTTAATGAATCCTGCGGCTTCGCGACGCAATTGACTTGCCATCAGCCCTCTCGAGTAATAATCCTCGTAACCAGGAGTTCTTAACGCACGAAGTTTTCCGGCAAAGTTGTTTGCCACGACTTAAAAACGGCCTGATGGTTTAAGCTGGCCGATCGTAGAGGAGCTGATCATGAATCAGCCGATTCTCGGTTTCATTGGCACAGGCATCATGGGCAAGCCCATGGCTCGCAATCTAATCAAAGCAGGCTACACCTTGATCGTGCACAATCGCAGTCGCGCAGCGGTGAACGAACTGAGCAAGGAAGGCGCACACGGTGCGGCAAATTCAAATGAGGTCGCGGCGCGCGCCGATATCATCATTACCATGCTGCCCGATTCGCCCGATGTCGATCTCGTTTATACCGGCGTGAACGGGATTTTGTCGGGGGTAAAGTCGGGAACTCTGCTTGTCGACATGTCGACCATCTCACCTGCCGTCGCGCGCAAACTTGCCGGTGAGGCAAAAAAGCTAAGCTGCGACATGCTCGATGCGCCGGTGAGCGGCGGCGAAGCCGGTGCGATCAGCGCGAGTTTATCAATTATGATCGGCGGCGAGGCAGCCGCAGTCGAGCGGGCGATGCCGATCTTCGAATCATTGGGAAAGAACATCGTTCACGTCGGCGCTGCCGGGGCCGGCCAGGTTACCAAGGCGGCTAATCAAATGGTTGTCGGAACGACCATTGCAATCGTTAGTGAAGCTCTTGTACTCGCCGCCAAGGCCGGGGTAGATCCGGCGAAAGTGCGGCAAGCGCTCCTGGGCGGTTTTGCGCAATCGAAGATTCTCGAAGTCCATGGCCAAAAAATGCTCGAACATAATTTCAAACCGGGCTTTCGCATCCGGCTACACGAAAAGGACATGAAGATTGCACTCGGGGCCGGATTCGAATACGGCGTACCGCTGATGGTTACAAGCCAAGTCGCGCAAATGATGAGCGCGATGAAAGCCTCGGGTGATGGCGATCTTGATCACTCCGGGCTGGTAAAGCTCATCGAGCAAATGGCCAAGGTCGTGCTGGGTCACGATAAGTAGATACGATAGGCGAGCACGGAGGCTATATGTCAGAGTCGGCGAACCTCTTGATGTTGGAGTTTCTTTCATGGATATCGGATCGTCAGCGGACATACGCCGAAGCCATGAATGCATGGCAGAGCACGTGTCCGAGACATACCATTTGGGAGGACGCGATCATCGATGGCCTAATTCAACTGAACGGCCTCGGAACAGCCCACGATCCCAGAGTCGAGCTCACGTCTCGCGGAAAAGCTTATCTTAACGGGGACACGCCTAAGCAGTGAGCCTGTGATCTGCTTTGCGACTGTCTATGGGAGCAAAACATCATCACTGAACGAAGACTTGACTCAATTCAGGCGCGATCAATGAATTTTTTTGATAGTTTGTACCTGCTTTAGTGACCAAGCCGTACAACTGCGTTGACGGAGAAAAGTAATGGCGATCAAAACGATGCTTACGATAATTTGCCTTCTCTGGATCTCCACGAACCTGGCCGCCGAGTCTCCCAAAGCAACCGTATTGGTCGACCTGGATCCCAACAGCTCAGCGCAAACGGTAATTGTCGAGAGCGTCGCCTCAGATCCGCAGGGGTTAATCTACGTCTGTGATCGGGTAACCGGGAACGTACTGCGAGTCGATCCGAAAAAACCCATTCCGGTGATCGTCGGTCGTGTCGAAACGCGACAGGTGGACGGGAAAACTGCGAGAGCCGACAGTTCCGGACTAATTTTCAACGAAGCGGGCGATCTCTATCTGACGAGCGGTGGCTTTCGAGAGATCTTGCGGATCAGGAAAACGGACTTAAATCCAGAAAAACCCGGCGTTGCCGAAACTTTTGCCACCGGCACCGAAGGCGCCAACGGCATCGCATTCGATAAAAAGGGAAATCTTTATGTCTCGGGAGGACGCAACGGCAAGATCTATCGCATAGGGCCCACGGGAGGGGCGGCTGAGGATTGGGCGCAAATCGAGCTCCACACGCGCACGTTGGCTGACGGCAAGACCCAGCAGGCAATTCCGGCAAATGGACTGGTCTTCGACAGCGAAGGAACGGTTCTCTACGTTGCCGATACCGCGCGCGGCGCGATTTGGAAAATAACAATCGGTTCCGACGGCAAGCCGGGCAAACCCAGTCTGATGGCGCAAAGCGCATTGCTAGAGGGAGCCGACGGTCCCGCCTTCGATTCCAAGGGGAATCTCTGGGTCGCTGCCAACGAACGTAACGCCATTGTCGAGGTCACTCCAGACGGCAAAGTGAGGGACGTGATCAAGAACGACAGCAAAGGGCCACTCGAATTTCCAACTGCGGTCATCTTCGTCGGCAACACGGCCTATGTCAGCAACTTCGACACGGCACGGCGCGACAATCTCGCGGCGGACGGCAAAACATCTCTCGATGGAATCGGTGCATCGATTATTCAGATCACGCCGTAGGATTTTACTGCTAATTGATAAGAGCTTCGCACTCACAAAGCTCGCTCGGCGAATACTCGCGTATCAACCCGTTCTGGCGCAGCGGCGACACCAATTCCGTCCCAGGCTTGAGCATTTACCAGCGGTGATTTCCTGCAAGCTTTTGCGACCGCCAAATCCGATCCTCATATAGCACTCCGAGAGACACCAGCTATTTCTTGGGCTTTAACAAATACACTTACGCCCATTGGTTCCTTCAGCTTTGTTGGCTTACCGCTCTTATTTTCTTGTCTTGTCTTTCCACATCTGTTAGTCCGGCGTGCATTAGGCAGGGATAAGTCCAACTCGGAGGTGCCATGAAGAAGATAATCTTCTGGTTCTTGGTGTTTCTCGTTTGGGTTCCCGACGCCAGAGCGCAGTCGCCCTATTATGAGGGCAAAACCATACGAATCGTGGTCGGCTACCCTGCGGGCAGCGCCCATGATCAGTGGGGCAGACTGATCGCTCCCTACCTGACCAAGTTCATTCCGGGAAATCCTAACGCTATCGTACAGAATATGGCCGGGGCCGGTTCGATGGTGGCTGCCAACTACATTTTCGGAGTCGCCAAGCCCGACGGATTGAGCCTTGGAATCGTCAACGCGGCACTCTATTTCGACCAACTGTTGGCCCGCAAAGAGGTCCAGTTCGATTGGTCAAAGTTCGCCTGGATTGGCAGCTCGACGCCGACCAATGCGATGCTCTACATGTGGGCCAATACGCCTTACAAGACAATTCACGATGTTCGCACGGCCGTCGTGCCGCCTAAGTGCGGCGCCACCGGGACGGGCAATACCGGGTACTACCTGCCCAAATTGCTTGAAGAGACCATCGGCGCGAAATTTAACATCGTCATGGGTTATCAGGGCGGCGCCGACATCGACTTGGCGGCGGAGAAAGGCGAGGTTCACTGCCGCGCGTTTACCACGACGGTCTTTTTTGCGCGCGAGCCGTTTCATACCTGGAGGAAAAACGAACTGGTTCGAGTCCTCGTTCAAGCGGGCCAAAAGCGCGAGGAGCGTCTGCCTGACGTGCCGACGTTGAATGAGTTGATGGATCAGTATCAGACCCCTGATTCAAACCGCCGTCTAGCCCCGGTATTGCTTGGCTCGGGCGGCTTTGGCAGCGCACCGACATTGTCCTCTCCTGGTGTCCAGGAGGAACCACTCAAGACTCTACGCGCCGCCTACGCCAAGGCAATAAACCACCCGGATCTTATAGGCGAAGCCAAGAAGAAAGGACTCGAGGCGGAGCTGATCAGCGGCGAGGAGTTGCAGGCTTTAGCCAAAGAAGTGATTGTGCAACCGCCCGAAGTAATCGCGCGGATAAAGAAAATCATTGGAGACTAAAAGTTCAGCCGAAGAACGGAGTGCTAAAGTATTGGAGTGCTGAGATTGGCGTTGAACATGACTCCATTATTCCACCACTCTAATACTCCAACTTCCTTAGACAATCGGCCATGAGGAAGCAGTCGAGTCTCTGCAGCGAACCTGGAAGCGGCCTGCTCAAAATTTCAATGCAAAGGGCAGATAATGAACACGGGCAAGCCTACTGACCTACTTTGTAGCGAGCTCATCGCAGCGCAGTTGCGTTTTTCACTAGCCGCATGGAGGAGTCATGAGCCGATTACCAGTTATCGACCGTGAAGCGCTGGAGCCCGAGGATCAAGCGGTTTGGGACCGCATTGCTGCTGTCCGCACGGGAGTGCGCGGGCCCTTTGGAGTATTGATGCACGTACCGGCGCTCGCCGACCGAGTCGCAGCTCTGGAAGACTACTTTCGTTTTAACGCGGCGCTGCCGGCAGTCGACCGTGAGCTCGTGATCATGGCTACGGCGCGCGAAATGAACGCGCGTTACCCGTGGGCGCGGCACGAGGCCAGAGGACGTGAAGTGGGCACAAGAACCGAGGCGATCGAAGCGGTCCGGGGTAACGGCACGTTGGAGCGATTGACCGCGCGCGAGCGCCTGCTCGTGGAAATCGTACGCTCCTTGCTGCGCACGCATGCCTTGCCGGAGGCGTTGTATACGCAAGCGTTGGCCGAACTGGGCCGGCAACAACTGATCGAGGCGGTAACGCTCGCGGGTCATTACAGCCTTATCGGATTGGCGGTGAACGCATTCGATGTCGCCCCGCCGGATGACCGTTCGACCTTCTGAGGGGCGCGCCCCGCTTTACTTCACGGATCAGCGCCCCGGCCCCGCCGCGCTTGATCTCCAGCGCTCCACCGGGCGTGTGAAACAAAACGCTGCGATCATCACACGCGGTTGACACAATTTCGGATAGTCGAGTACTCTTTCCAAGATGAGCGGTGGCTGTTCGATTATTTCCCGGGCAGCTTGTAAGATTCCTATTTGTGCGATGACACCGATTTATAAGAAAATCCGGGTTCTTTCTAGCTGGCAGTTGAGCCATGAGGACTGACGATCTTCGCATCGTCAGAACCCGGCCACTGCTTGCGCCGGCCATACTCGCCGAAGAGATTCCCCTCACCGAGATCGCGTCGACACGAGTCTACGAAACGCGCCGAGCCATAGAGGCAATTCTCGACGGCAAGGATAGGCGGCTCCTGGTTGTCGTCGGCCCTTGCTCCGTACACGACACCAAGGCCGCGCTCGAATATGCAACCAGACTCAAGCCTGTCGCTGATGCCTTATCCGATGCGCTTCTGGTCGTCATGCGAGTCTACTTCGAAAAGCCGCGCACCGTGGTCGGCTGGAAAGGTCTTATCAACGATCCGGATCTGGACGAGTCGTATCATATCAACAAGGGATTGCGCCTTGCCCGCCAATTGCTCGCTGATCTTTTGCAGTTAGGAATGCCTGCCGGCAGCGAGTTTCTCGATACTACCTTTGGCCAGTTCTATGCCGACCTCATCAGCTGGGGTGCGATTGGAGCCCGCACGGCCGAGAGCCAGATACATCGAGAGCTGGCATCGGGTTTGTCGATGCCGGTGGGAATCAAAAATCGGACGGATGGCAATGTGCAGATTGCGGTCGACGCGATACAGACTGCGCGCAGCCGGCATCTGTTCCCATCACTCACCAAAGAAGGCGCGCCGGCGATTCTGGAAACTACCGGCAATCCCTATGCCCATCTGGTCCTTCGTGGGGGCAGTGAGACGGGGCCCAACTTCGATGCCGCCTCCATCGAAAGCGCCGCCCAACTGCTTCTTGGCGCCGGCCTTCCAGAGGCCATGATGATCGACTGCAGCCATGGTAACAGCGAAAAAGATCCCCGCCGGCAGGTCGAAGTGGCCGCCGCGATCATGGGCAATCTCAGAAATTCACCGGTTCGAGCGCTGATGCTCGAGAGCCATCTCGTCGCGGGACGTCAGAATGCACCCATAACTTATGGTCAGAGCATTACCGATGCATGTCTGGGTTTCGAGGAAACGGAAAACTTGCTATACCGGCTCGCAGATGCGGTTTAGCGATCACGACTATGGCCCTCACTCTTTCCTGAGTGGGTTACTCGCACTGTAGCTCCCTCTCTCTTGTCGATCACTTGAAGATCAACTCGCTGCTGATCCTCGCCTGCATCGCAGCCAGCATTTGGGCATGGCAGCAGGACCCAGCGATTGCCGAACGAAATCTCATCTTCAGTTTGGGCAATTTCGAAAACGGCCGAGTCTGGACGCTGGTGGTGGCCTTGTTTGTTCACGCCAACGTCTTTCATCTGGTCGGCAACATGCTTTTTCTATTTGTCTTCGGAAATACCTTGGAAAAGAGCGTCGGCGCAGAGAAACTCCTGGTGATTTTTTTCACCGGCGGCCTTCTCAGTTTTATTCTGAGCCCGGCGTTTTTGCCCCGCGACACCGGAATGCTGGGGGCCTCGGCCGCAATTTTCGCCTTGGCAGGGAGCGTGATGCTCATACGACCGCTTAAATTCTCCTGGCTCTTTCTCGCGCCGCAGGGGCTGATCGCCATTATCTACTTCATCTACAATGTCGTCTTGGTCTACGAGAAGAGCCGGATACCCGGATATGACCCTCAAGTCGCTTATGTGGCGCACATCATCGGTTTCATTACCGGAATCCCATTTGGAATCGCGCTGAGCAATCGCTGGAAACTAAATTTTCTGATCACACTGCTACTGTTAGCAATTTACCTAGCGATTGTGAGCGGCGCAGCGAAATCCCTGTTTCGCTAGACAGACTCGGGACGGGTCAAGACAACCACCGCCCGGTCAATCTTGAATTTTCTTCTCGACGCAGAAAACGAATCCGATTTTCATATCTCCGGCCGTGGTGGAATTTGTGATAGTTATGCGGCTTGAACTTGCCACCATCAAGCTGATCGAATATACCGAGGGGCGATAGGAAACTTTACCAGCATCATTCGCTAGCACCGTCACACTTATCGATAGACTTGAGAGGAGATCATCGTTGAACTCCAAAGCAAAGTATTTTGATTGCCACTTTCATATCATCGACAAAAATTTTCCCGTCGTGGCCAATCAAGGATTCATGCCCGACGCGTTTACCAGCGAGGATTATTTAGCGCGCTTGAAGGAGGTTGATCTTTGCGGCGGCGCGGTGGTCTCCGGCTCGTTCCAGGCTTTTGATCAGAGCTATCTATTCCATGCTTTAAGAGTGCTGGGCCCATCTTTTGTCGGCGTCACGCAAGTGCCCCAGACCGTGTCCGATCAGGAATTACAGGAACTCAACCGCGCAGGTGTTCGCGCTGTCCGCTTCAATGTCAAACGGGGTGGATCGGAGGAAATTCAACATTTGGAACGGATGGCGCGGCGTGTTCATGAACGGGTCGGCTGGCACACCGAGTTGTACGTCGACTCCACCGAGCTTGCCGATCTCTTTGAGACTCTGGTCTCATTGCCGGCGGTCAGCGTCGACCATCTCGGTCTCTCCAGATCGGGTTTTCCGACGCTGCTTAAGCTCGCCGAAAGAGGTATACGGGTAAAAGCCACCGGCTTCGGACGGATAGATTTCGATGTCCGTTCGGCGCTCTCCGATCTCTATGCGGCCAATCCACGGGCGCTCATGTTCGGCACCGATCTGCCGTCCACCCGCGCGCCGCGGCCGTATCAGGATGAAGATTATCACTTGGTGATGGAGACATTAGGCGAGGAAAAGGCGGCGAACGTGTTTTACAGGAACGCCATCGAGTTTTATCGCCCGGCGAAGGTCGTTTAGGAAGCCCGTCGGGCGGCCTCGTCACCCGACGGGCACTGAACTGATTAGTGACGAAATGCTTAGAGACGCACATCAACACTGAGGGAGTCACATGGCGCAGCACATTAATGGACCTCTTTACTATGAACGGATGGGACGCACGGGTCCGGTGATTGCCTTTATTCATCCCAATCCGATGGACCAATCGTGCTGGATTTTTCAGATGGCCCATTTCTCGACCTGGTACCGGTGTATTGCCATCGACATACCGGGTTACGGGCGCTCGCCTAAAGCGGAGTCCGGGCTGACCATGGACGACATGGCCGAGGCCTGTTGGGAGGCGGTCGATGAAGTAAGCCCCGGGGACGAAGCGATTCTGGTTGGCTGCTCGGTAGGCTCGTCGCTCGCGCCCCACATGTACCATCTTCGCCCCGACAAGACCGCCGCACTCGTGTTGGCCGGCACGGGTTACAATCCTACCAAGGAATTTACCAAGGGACGGATCGCCAACTATACGGCCAATGGTGTTGATTATCGTTGGGCCTATACGTTCGAAGATCTAAGCGCCGCTTTTCGCCCCACTCCGCTGGCGCACTTCTTTGCCAATCTCTTCACCGAACGCAACCAGCACGCCGATGTACAGACCATTATTCACCAATTCCAAGCGCTGGCGCAGCCCTATCCGGAAGGCCATCACGAGCGCATTGCCTGCCCGACAATCATTCTGACCGGCAGCGAAGACAACAGCCATCAGCGCGCGTTCGCGCTCCAAGCCCGCATACCAAATTGCGAGTTGAGAACATTACCGGGCGCCGGCCACGCTTGCCAGATCGAACAACCCTGGCTATTCGATCGCTTTATGATCGAGTTTTTGGCCAAGCACGGGCTATTCCTGGGACGCTCCACGCCGGCTAAAACGATCGTCTGAGCGGCGCAGTATTATTCCAACGTGATCGTCTGAAAAAACTCCGGAATGATCACCTTGATGTTGCGATCCACGGACTTGACATCGCGCTCTAAGCGCTGGGCTCTTCTTCTGACTGCCGCCGTCATGCCGCCCGAGAACGGTACGTGCCAATCGTCATAGTGGTGGACAATGACCGTTTTGGGACGGAGGATTTTGATCGCTCCGGGCCAATCATAGTTGCTGTTCTCAGCAAGAATCGCGACGTCTGGTTCTATTCCTTGGAGATTCTCTGCGATGAAATTGCCTGTGCTTTGGTGCAGCAGCCGGAGTTTGCCGAAGGTGAAATAATAGAGATAACTTCCGCCCTCGACGAAATGTTTTCCGAGTATCGGCCCCGCAAGCGGGCGGGTAATCTCCGCGGATCTGGGTTGGCCTTTTCGACCATCGCGGGTGAGTATGCCGTGCTGGCTTTTAATCACTTGCACCGAGAAGTCTTTGAAATCCAATTTCTCGCCGCCGCTAATGGTCGTCAATTGGGCTTTATCGACGCTGGCGCTCAACGACAGATTCACAGTGGTTCTGGAGCCGATCACCTTGGCCCCGAAGCGTTTGGCGATGAACGGGATATCACCGATATGATCAGCGTGACTGTGGCCGGCGAAGATGTAGTCGGCGCCGTTGATAACATTAAGGACCGCCTCTTCGTCGGTCTTCCATTCTTCCGAGGCGACCGCCTGCTGGCGCGTGAGGAACGGATCGATCAGGATTTTGGTCTCACCAATCTGAATTTCCCAACCGGCAGTACCGAGCCACTTCAGGGTCACCCGCTGCGTTGGCGACAAAACGGAGGCAGTCTCCGATTGTGCGGCTTCAGACCGGCCGGCGATCGAAGTGATCATGAGAATGACCACTAAGATAACTCGCATGATGATCCTCCACGCTGGAGCTATGCGTAAGTCACACGTGACAGCTTGCTCCAGATACAGCAACTAAACGCGCCAGCTCATTGAACCGAGCATACCTTCTGAGAGGTCTAGATATTAATATCGTTATCGAGAACAATGATAGTTGAGAATCAACAAATCTCCTGACGAAGGAAATAACAGTATGAATCATGTTTCTAACAATCCTGGAGACCAACGATTCGCCTTCGACAACACGTATGCCCGCGAACTCGAGGGTTTTTATGTCCCGTGGAAAGCGGCGCAAGTGGCGCAGCCTCGGATGATAAAGTTCAACCATCAGCTAGCTGAAGAATTGAGACTGGATGCGAATGCTCTCGATTCTGATGAAGGCGCGAGGATCTTTGCCGGCAACGAAACCCCCGAGGGAGCCGTTCCCTTGGCGCAAGCCTATGCCGGGCATCAGTTCGGCGGGTTTGTGCCTCAACTCGGCGATGGGCGAGCGCTGCTGATAGGCGAGGTGATTGATCGTTACGGGCGCCGCCGTGACATTCAGCTCAAAGGCTCGGGCCGCACTCCGTTTTCGCGCGCAGGCGACGGTCGGGCAACACTCGGACCTGTATTGCGCGAATATCTGATCGGCGAAGCCATGCACGCGCTTGGCATCCCGACGACGCGAGCGCTTGCCGCAGTGGTCACAGGCGAGCCTGTTTATCGCGAGCGAGCCCTGCCCGGCGCAGTCTTGACGCGCGTTGCTGCCAGCCACGTCCGTGTCGGCACCTTCCAATTTTTCGCCGTCCGCGGTGAGCAGGCCAAGGTGCGGCAACTGGCGGATTATGTGATCGATCGCCATTATCCGGAGCTGAAGGGCCAGGCCAACCCGTACCCGGGCTTGCTCGAGCGGGTGTGCGACAAACAAGCGGCGCTCGTTGCCGGCTGGATGCACGTAGGCTTCATCCATGGTGTGATGAACACCGACAATATGACGATCTCCGGAGAGACGATCGACTATGGTCCCTGCGCTTTCATGGATCATTACGATCCAGCCACCGTCTTTAGCTCCATCGACACCCAGGGGCGCTACGCGTATGCCAATCAGCCAAAAATTGCGCAGTGGAACCTGGCGCGGCTGGCCGAAACCCTTCTGCCGCTCATCGATGACGATACAAACCGCGCCATCGCGCGCGCCACTGAGGTGGTTAACGCCTTCTCAGGACACTACGAACGCTACTGGGTAAAAGGCATGCGCGCCAAGCTCGGATTACTCACGGAAGAGGAGGCCGATCTCAACCTTGGAACTGAGTTTCTCACTGCCATGGACGGCAACAATGTCGACTATACCTTGGCGTTCCGCTACCTGGCCGATGCGGCACTAGGCCAGCAGGAACGGGTCCGAGGCCTCTTTTCCGATCCGTCGGCCTACGATCGATGGAGTGGACATTGGCAGGCCCGGCTCTCGCGCGAAGCGGTGGCACCTTTGGAACGCGCGCAGGCGATGCGGCGCGCGAATCCCATGTTCACTCCGCGCAATCATCGAGTCGAGGAAGCGTTGGGTGCTGCAGTGGAACATGACGATTATGCGCCTTTCGAGGCGCTGCTGAAAATCCTGGCGCGGCCGTACGACGATCAGCCGGAGTTCGCGGCCTACGCCGAACCTCCAGTGGAAGGGCAAAGTCATTACCGAACCTTCTGAGGTACCTGAGTCACGCGTCCGGGGGACGCAACGATTTCACCGCCACATTGAACGGGTAGATCTGGCGGAGGTTTTCGCCGCAAATTTGGAGCTATGCCCAATCATCGACCTCGTCACTCCATCAATGCCTCATAACTCGAACTATCTCCCTGTCGACGGTTTACGCCGATTGACAAGTAAAATGCCGTCAGACATACGTCGAACCACAAGCGCCAGGCAAATCAGCGCCTTGAATCGGTTGTTCATCTGAAGTCGCGAACGCATTAAGAGCCAAAAAACAAACGGCAAGAAGTCCAGTGAAAGGCGGTAACCGACCTGTTCGAAGCCTGTCGACCTAAAAGCCAGCACCGTCAGCAAGACCAGCGCGCTGTTCGAAGCAATGAGCTTGTTGATCAAGTCCCACCGCACTGAAATTAGATAAAAAAGAAACGGTGAGACTAATAAGGCACTTGTTCCGACTGCACTAATGCTGGGAGGCCCAAACAGAAAAATCCATAGATGCTCCGGAATGTATGAAAAACTAAGCGCTGATCCCGCCGTGTTTCCAGGTACATTCCACGGCGCATAGGGCATACCGAAACCGTTCAGTTGGTAGGTGTAACCCGATTCCAGCGGAGTTCCAAAGCGCGCGAAGTTGTAGAGAGCCAGTAGTCCAACGAGGAACGCAAACGGAAGCAGTAATTTCAAAAGTTCGGCGGCTCTTTCTTGAATCGTCCCGACTCCTAAAGATACGGCAAGCATGAAGAACAGGATGTTCAACCCGTTCGGTAGCCGGGTCGCCGTTGCAAGCCCGATCAAACCGCCGATCAGCCACAGTCGCTTTCTCCCCTCGTATTCGTTGATCGCTAAGAATAGCAACATCACGGCTATGACATGAGCAAAGAACGCACTGCAGGCCAGCGCCGCTACGCCGATGAATGACGTTGCAAAACAAAATGCACGTGCAAACCAACCAGCCTCGTTGCGAGTAATTGAAATTTCCTGCGAGTTGAAAGCAAAGATAGAAAACGGCAAGACTTGCAACAAAAGACAGTACCCCCTGATGGAAATATCCGGCCCAAACCAGCGACATGCTTAAGATTGCCGGAGATGGACCAAATGGAGAGTAGTGATGCCCTTGGAATAACGCAGTGTCCCCCCAACTCAGTGGCACGCTCGGAAGCAAAACCAACTTCCATTGAAGGAACGATTCGCCAGCCGGCTGGTGTGTTGATCATCCGACGTATTGAGGTTTAGCCAAGCGATCACGCCAAATAAGGTGACGGCGCACACAAACGGCAGTACACGTGTTATTTTTATGATCGGTAGTTTTGCATCTGCCGTCTTTGCCACCTTACGACTCCGCCCCATCTCCATCATTAGAAGAAGCAGCGTTCAATCTTCCTTCATGCGCGGCTAGTGCCATGAGGCTCGTCTCGAAGCCTGCTCTGGTTCGCGGTCTTGTAGCAGCAACTTAGAATTTGCAAGCAACGAGTATCGAATCTTCGGTTTTGATCAAGCTGCATCGCTCGGCAGAGCGACGCCGGATCTCGATTGCGATCACGGCAAAAAGAAGCGGTAAGGGAAGCGCCCACCAGGCCAGTAGGGCGGCGCTAAGAAGCACATTTGGCAACAAAGGGACGAACCATGAAATCAGAATAGCCAAGAATGTCCGATGCCGCACAGAATAAGGCTGCGGGGCTTTCAGGACTTGGTTCAGCATTATTACAAGAGGGATCACCAGCATAGTGCCATCGTAGGAGTATGAATGGAAACTCACCAACGTCGTCATGATAACGGCAGCCGCAAAGCGCAGATCAAACAATTCATCCTTTTCTTCCTCGCTTCGTGGCCACAGCTGCAACATTGCGGCGTAGGTGGCTACCGAAAAACCCAATGTCAACACGTTTGTAGCTTCTGTTAACCCAGCGGGATGTAATACTATGTAGATCAGTCCGCGTAGGTTCATCATGAGTTCGGGCCAGACCACGTGACCGCGATTAATCATCGGCAACCACAGCGTGACTAGTCCCATTAGACCGTCGCGACCAACCATCACCAGTGAGAGAGCACCAAGCAACAGTCCGACAGACATAAAGCCAAGTACGGAGGCCCAACGACGATGAATCAAAAGAATCCCAAACAACGGTAGAACGAATTGCGGTTTATAGAATCCTAACGCCAACAGCCCGCCGGCGATTGCATAGCGGTTGTACTTAAGGCTCACAAAAGTTTCGACTAGCAGTAGAGTCGTGATTAACGAATCCTGGCCCATCTTTAGGGCTGTTATGGTTGGGAAGAATGCGAGCACCATAAGAATAAACAAACTCCGGTGGGTAGTTTCCATAAAAGAAAAAAGTCGGACCAACGCTAGCGCAAGCAGAAAAACGCTAAGTGCCGTCCAAAGCGCATGGGCAACCGGAAACGGATATTCTACCAGAGGCAGAAGTGGCAATAGTTCGTAGGGAGGATGGTTGAACGGCAAATCCCAATCTCTGTCGTCGCCGCCGAAGCTTTTTTGATATTTCCTTTGCACCTCCAGGTCGAACAACTCTGCGCCGTTTCCATCATTGATAATCTTGGCGGCGCTGTAGTACAGCACAAAATCGAAATAGCCGGCCTGAATATCATCCAGTTGCGTCCAGACAACCGCGCACTGACCGAACAGAGAGAATACCAACAACGGCACAAAGACCAGTTTGAACAGTCGATGCCGTTGCGTCACAAGGATTGTAGGATTGATTGGCGTGGGGATATTCCTTCGATGTCGTAGTGAAGAAAACAACAATTCATTATACATCGCTGGACGGAGTACGCAGAAATAAAATTCCGGCCGCGGATTGTTCGCCGGCAGTATGCTGAGGAGATCCGGATGATACCGCTATGTTCCACGCGTTCGCTGCTCGTGCGAATCGTTCCTGCCTGAAACATTCGTGATAAACGGCAATTGATTGAGGCTTAACAGAAGAGCGTGCTAAGTAATGATATGGCCTTGGTGCGATTAAATGCGACGGCTCTTAGGGGGAATGACCGTTCAAGGCAACGCACGGCACTTGGTATGCGTTCGGGCTTCATGTTGGGGCTCCTAAGACTAAGGCGCTTGCGGCTCTCGTCAAAAATTCTACCTTTCTGCTCAAACGGTCAATTTTAGGGAAGAGCCAATCGACTCAGCATGGCGCAAAAGTTTTACGTGGTATGGTCAGGACGGCAGACCGGTGTATTTACCGATTGGGCGACCACCCAACGCGCCGTCGAGGGATACGCCGGTGCGCGCTACAAATCTTTCTCATCCCGGGCAGAAGCAGAGCAAGCCTTCCATGCTGGCGTCCCTGCAAACACTCCGCCTGAGAGATCTAGCGGGCAAAGACCGCGCGCATCGGCGAAGGAACGACGTGCCGCGCATATCGCTCACCGGTTCCATATCACTATCTATTGCGATGGTGCCTGTGAACCCAATCCCGGCCATGCCGGCTCCGGGATCGTGATATATCGAGCGGGCAAACTCGCCGAATTGTGGTACGGGCTTTATAATCCCGTGGGAACCAACAACACCGCCGAACTGAACGCGCTCTATCATGCATTGCGTATGGCCGAAGCAGAGCTCGAGGCCGGCAACAGCGTCGAGGTGTGCAGCGATTCAGCTTACTCCATCAACTGCATTCGCCTTTGGGCGCCCGGCTGGGAAAAGCGAGGCTGGACCAAAACTGGCGGCGCGATCAAGAACCTAAAAATTATTCAGGACTGCTACGCCATCTATCGCCGGATAAAAGAAAAACTCACGCTCACTCACGTCGCCGGGCACGTCGGCACTGAGGGTAACGAACTCGCCGACCGCATGGCCATGCTCGCTGTCCGGAGCAAACAGACAGAGCTGCGGCTATATCACGAAACCTCAGATATTCCGACGCTGCTGAAGAGATTCCGAGCAAGACCTGCACAACCGCTAACTAACTAGATTTACCTAGCGGGCGAATAGCACTTCGAACGAAAATCCCGCCGTGTAATAACTCAGGCCGACTCCTGTCAGAGTTAATGTTACCGTGCGCCTCTCCTTGTGATCCCATTGCGCTTGACATTCTGTAGCTTTAAAGCTACATTGATATGCTATGG
>DASUVS010000092.1:0-2651 GCA_036378835.1 Binatia bacterium
CGAGTTTTCCGACAATCGAAAATCCAAAAGCGACCCCGCAGACTAAAATCGAAAATAATATTGGGAGGTGAATCTTGGCATTTCGCACCATAGGAAAGACCTTGCCCCGCATCGAGGGGGAAGGGAAAGTCACCGGACAGACAAAATACGCAGCGGACTTGGCGTTTGAAAATCTATTGTGGGCTAAAGTTTTGCGCGCTTCGGTGCCGCACGCGCGGATCGTCAATATCGATACCTCCAAGGCAAAGGCTTTGAAAGGCGTGCGCGCTGTGCTGACCGGCGTGGATGTCAAAGACATCTATGTCGGCACGCGGGTGAAGGACCAACCGGTCTTGGCTTACGATAAAGTTAGGATGAGCGGGGACGCGGTGGCGGCAGTTGCGGCCGACAGCGAGGAGATCGCCGAAGAGGCGATTGGACTGATCGATGTTCAATATGAAGAGCTTCCTTACGTCGAAGATCCGGTCGAAGCGTTGAAACCTAGTGCTCCACTGATTCACGACGACCGTGACAAATATAAAAACGCGCCGAAATTGCCGGAAGGTGTTTCCCCCCACAACTTGCAGTCCTATGTCTTGTGGAAAAACGGCGACCTCGAAGCCGGTTTCCAGAAGGCTGCGCGAGTATTCGAGCATACTTTCCGCACACCGTTATCTCATCACGGTTATATCGAGCCCTGTGCCTGCACGGTCCAGGCTCACGACGATGGTCGGGTCGAAGTTTGGGCGTCGAACAAAGGACCTTGGGGGTTGCGCGAACAGATGGCCGAAGACTTCGGCCTGGAGAAGGAAAATATTAAAGTCCATATCGTTCACGTCGGCGGTGACTTCGGCGCTAAAGCATCGTTGATCGACGTTCCGGTGGCTTATTACCTGTCGAAAGCGACCAAACAGCCGGTAAAGTTGGTTTTCGACTACACGGACGAGCTTCTCGCCGGCGGCCACCGCCATCCCGCGGTGCTTGCGCTACGAACGGGAGTAGATCAGGACGGCCATTTTACCGCGATCAAAGCGACTATTCACTTTAGCGGCGGCGCTTACGGCTCGCAGAAAGCCAATCCTCAGGTAACCGTGCTCGGCGGGCGACGCCTTGCGAGCATGTATCGAGTGCCGGCGATTAGCTGCGAGACTTACTGCTCGTACACCAATCAGGTTCCTTGCACCCAGACGCGCACGCCGGGCAGTCCGCAGGTCGTGTTCGCGTTCGAGTCGCAGGTGGACATCATTGCCAAGGAAATGGGCATCGATGCTCTCGAGTTGCGCCGAAGGAATATTCTGCAGGACGGCGATGCCAATCCCATGGGTGAAAAGTGGACCGATATCCTCATGGGCGAAGTGCTGGAACGCGTGGTGAAAACTTCAGGCTGGAAGAAGAATGGAGCGAAGAAAAACCGCGGCTGGGGCATGGCGCTCTATGATCGGGGCACTCCGGAAGGGAAGGCGAGCTCGGCATTGACGCTTGAGGCCGATGGCAGGGTCAATATCCTCACCGGCGTGCCCGATGTCGGTCCCGGCTATTATACGGTCAGCCAACAAATGGTTTGTGAAACGCTGGGGTTGCCGCCGGAGAAAGTTGGCGTTGTTTTCAAAGACACCGATAGCCTCCCTTTTGATCCCGGCACCGGCGGCAGCAAGCAAACGAATACTTCCGGTCATGCGGTCAATAAGTCCGCGCAGGAGGTACGCGAGAGATTGGTCACCCTGGCGGCGCGGGAATTAGGTTGTCAGCCGGAGGAGATACGGCAGGAGGGCGGCAAGCTCACGGCACCCAACAAGAAGTCGACGACAACGCAAAAGATGATTGAGCTGGCTGTCAGAGAAAACGGCGGCCCCGTCTTTCACCTAACCAATTTTGTCCCCAAGGACATGCCGAAGGTGACCGGGTTCGCCGCGCAAGTGGCTGAGGTGGAAGTTGATCCGAATACCGGCGCAGTGAGGGTTCTAAATTTGACCGCCGCCCACGATACCGGCACGGTGCTCAATCATCTCACGCTGACCGGGCAGATCGAAGGCGGAATCATCACCGGGCTTGGCTTTGCTTTGATGGAAGAGAACCCGATGATCGATGGCAAGATCGCCTCGTTGACAATGGGCGAATCCAAGCTGCCATGCATTGCCGATGTGCCGCCGCTGAAAACCGTTCTGGTGGAAAGTCCGACGGGTCCGACACCGTTCGGCGGCAAAGCCATTGCCGAAAATCCCAACGTGCCGACCGCGGCGGCCATCGCCAACGCGGTGGCGGACGCCTGCGGCGCGCGGATCTTTGATCTGCCTCTATCTCCGGAAAAGGTCTTTTGGGCCCTGCACGGTAAGATCAACAACTGAGATCCTAGCCGGGTGGTGATGGAATCAAGACGTGGAGCCAGTAGAGTGAAACTATTGGCCTAACTTCTAAGGTAAGCGCGCCCTAACTCGCCAGAATGAGAGCGTCGGCGAAAACGCTACCAGCCATCGAGCCTTTTCGTCCAAGCTTGCTCATCTATCGATCCTGCCCGTTTCGGTGTTCAACAGCAAAGTTACTTCTCGCGCGAACGTGGCCTCAGACTTATGAACCCGGCTCTCTGGCAGCTTGGTGACAGATTCTTTCCGTTCGACTATGCAAGCCAGATTTATATCCCGCCATTAGCTCGGCGGGCAGGCAACAGCTAGTCC
>DASUVS010000093.1:0-10741 GCA_036378835.1 Binatia bacterium
TTATTCTACTTGAAAATCTTCGCTTCCATGCCGAGGAGGAAAACAACGATCCGCTTTTCTCCCGCGCCCTTGCCTCGTTGGCTGATGTCTATGTCAATGATGCATTCGGTGCCGCCCACCGCGCGCATGCTTCCACGGCCGGCATGGCGGCGTTTTTCGAAGTCAAAGCCGCCGGGCTGTTGCTACAACGAGAGCTCAACTACCTCTCGCGCGTCCTGCTCACCCCTGAAAAGCCTTTCATCGCGATTCTGGGCGGTGCGAAAGTTTCAGATAAAATCGGCGTGATTAAAAATCTTTTACCCAAACTTGACGCGCTGCTCATAGGCGGAGGAATGGCCTACACGTTTCTAAAGGCAAACGGAGTAAATATCGGGCTATCGCTGGTTGAACAAGATAAAATTCCTGTTGCAAAGGAGCTGATGGCCGATGCCATCGCGACCGGCGTCAAAATACTCTTGCCGACAGATCATCTAACCGGGGATGAAAACAAAAAGAATCCTTCCACGAGTGATATTAACATTGCAAAAGGACGCATGGGGTTAGATGTTGGGCCGCAAACAATTCGTCAATTCGTTGCGGAGATCGGCAAGTCCAAAATGGTGCTCTGGAATGGTCCGGTCGGACTATTTGAAATCGAGCCGTTCGATCAAGGGAGTAAAGCTCTGGCCCAAGCATTGGCCGCTCGTCGGTCTGACATCGTCAGTATTATAGCCGGCGGCGATACGGTTGCCGCGGTTACTGCTGCGGGAGTTGCTGATGATATTACTCACCTATCGACCGGGGGCGGGGCAACTTTGGAGTTTCTCGAAGGACGTGAGCTTCCCGGCATCAAGGCACTTGAGAAAAGCGCATGAATCAGCCGTTGGTTGTCGGCAATTGGAAGATGAACGGAACATTGTCGCAGGCAACCAGACTTGCCGGTACGATCGTTCAGGGCATCACTCAAGAAAAACCGAATGCTGCTTTGGTTTTGGCACCGCCTGCAACAGCTTTGGCCGCGGTACAAGAAAGGATCGCTGGATCTGGAATTTCGCTTGCCGGCCAGAACTGCCATTGGGAAAACAATGGCGCGTTCACAGGCGAGATCAGCCCGGTTATGCTATCGGATCTCGGCTGCACATATGTCATCGTGGGTCATTCGGAGCGTCGCCATATCTTCAACGAGAGCGATGAAATCATTGGTAGAAAGTTAGCAGCTGCGATCAAAAACAATCTTCGTCCGATCCTTTGTGTCGGTGAAACACTCGATCAGCGTACTGCCGGTCGAACGACGGAAGTTATCATCAGGCAAATGCAACTTGCATTGAAGGAGCTTAACGGAAATGTTATAGCGAACCTCGAAGTTGCGTACGAGCCAGTGTGGGCTATCGGAACCGGTCATAACGCAGATTCAAAGCAAATTGCTGAAGTTCATGTGGCGATCCGCCAGTATCTGACGAGCTCATTCGATAAAACTAGCTTGCGAATCTTATACGGCGGTAGCGTCAACCCGGAAAATGCGAACGAGCTCGGCAGAATTGCAGAACTGAATGGCTTTCTCGTGGGAGGCGCAAGCTTAAAGCCGGAAACCTTTCTTGCGATAGTTCGTTGCTTTGAACAATGAGTAAAAAAATATGGTGATAGCGGTTACTATTATACACGTTATTGTTTGCATTGGATTGATATTGGTTGTGTTGCTTCAAACCGGTAAAGGAGCTGAGATTGGTGCTGTGTTCGGCGGCGGCTCTAGCTCGACGATTTTTGGCAGCAGCGGTGCAGGAAACTTTTTAACCAAGCTTACAACGGCAATGGCTATTGTTTTTATGATAACTTCTCTGACCCTCGGATATTTCGCCGGACAACGGCCATCAGCGACGATTTTTGATAGTCGCAGCCCCGCGTCCCAGCCGGGCGCTCCTGCGGCGCCGGCTAAGGAAGAGGCCGAAGCAACAAAGTCCCTCGACAAATCCGCGGCACCGTCAAAGCACCAACCGGACAAACCGGCAAATCCATAATGTCAGCAAACCTTCGCGAGGATGGCGGAATCGGCAGACGCGCTAGTTTGAGGGGCTAGTGCCCGAAAGGGCGTAGGGGTTCAACTCCCCTTCCTCGCACCATTCCAGGCAATTCAGAGCAGCTACTTGATTGGTATCTGTCTGAACGTGTCGTATCCTAGAAGAATGACCGCCGTTGAGTTTGAATAAGTTGTTAGAATCTGCCTCGTGGTACTCGATGGATACGGCACCATGACTGATCTGAATTCAGGATTGCTCGTCACCCTTTGGCTGCCATTTTTGTCGCCCTGAGTTCGACGCTGTCGATTTTTTGAACAGAGGCAAGTTTAGTCTGCCCTCCAGCAACCCGGTTTCGCTCATGAATATAGATGCTTACCTTGTCGCATCGTAATGGCATAAGCCTTGCTCGACTGCGATCATTCGGGAGCATCTATGATTATGAAACCAGCCGACACCGCGATTAAGTTACTGACGCTAGCTGAGGCGGCAACTATTTTAAAGATTTCTAAAAGAACGCTGCATCGGATGATTCAGCACCGCCAGATCCCCGCCTTCAAAGTTGGTGGCCAGTGGCGAATTCTCGAGAGTCGCTTCCAGGAGTGGGTGCAAGAAGAAGAGAGCCTCGCACCTAAAGCAAGTTAACTCGCCAGTAGACAAAATCCCTCTTCCGTCAAAAGACCCTTCCTAGAATCTCCGGCACGAAGGTGCTCTTAGAATCAGCGACTATGGAACGACTGCTTGGTTTTTCCCCGCGTTACTCTCGTGCTCCATCGAAGCCATACAATCGCCAATTTTTGATAACTCTCTCCTGTAACTGATTCGGCCAGAGATTTTCAAAACTGGCTTTCACCGGAATACTCTCCGGTGGCCAATCCTTGGGCCAAGTACAATCAAAGATGACACCCGCGGCATCGCCAATCAGGCGCTCTTTAAGCGGCAAAAAGGGAAGCAGCACTGGAAATCCCGGATTGTGCGGCACCTGATGAATTCCATTTACCGGATGACACTTGGTTGTCATTGCATGGATAACTTCATCCATGTTGGTTGGATCTACGTCAGCGTCGACGATGACAATGTAGTACGTAAACAGCCCCGGTTTGGTCGCCCAGACGGCATGCGCTACCCGCCGCGCAAAATTCACAAACGGCACTTCAGTTGCCACCACTGCCATATGTCCAACCGCATGAGGCGGGCAGAATACCCCCTTTACCGGAAATCCTAGTTTTCTGAGCTCCGAGTAAATTTCCGCCCCCTTGATCAGTGCGGTTGCGGTCTGGCCTTCATGCACCGGCATCCCCATGTTCGAGAATGGCAGAATCGGATCATTGCGATAAGTGATTGCGTGGATCTTCATAATCGGCTTCGGTGAAGATTTCCCGGCTTCATAGCCCATGTATTCGCCGAAAGGGCCTTCGACCATACGCTCGTGTGGCAATACTTCTCCCTCGAGGATGATCTCCGCGCTGGCCGGAACGTTTAGATCGACGGTCTCGGCTCTCACCAGACGAATCGGCGCATTTTGCAATCCGCCAGCAACATCTACCTCGTTCACGTGAGGCGGTATCTGGACGCAGCTCACGATCGGTATAACAGGCTGACCACCGATCGCTACTGCCACCGGCATTGGCCGATTCATCGCCTCATATTTTTGATACATTTGACCAATGTGTTGTTGGAACGGGAAAAGACACCCCAACGTGTTTCGATCATGGACCATCAGGCGGTACATTCCCCAGTTCACCCATGAACTATCCGGATCCTTGGTGATCACCGTGTGCCACGTTCCGATGTACCGTCCGCCATCGCCGGCATGTATCAACGGAATGGGAAACTTAAGAAGATCCACGTCGCCGCCTTTAATGATATTTTCCTTGCAGGGGCCCGTGCTGACCACGACGGGTTTGATCAAGTTTTCTCGACGTTGCAAATAAGTTTGCATGATTTCTTTTGCTGACGCGCTTGGGCGGAGGCCGAGGGCCAATGCAGTTCGAGCAAATAACGAATGCCCTCGCTTCTTGCTCGCACCCAAGGGAGCGCCCAGCGCGCGGAATCCCTGCGGATAGCCTTTGATATTCTCAAACAGTGCCGCCGGCGCGCCAAGATCATAACAGCGTCGCGTAATGGCGCCCATTTCGAGATTCCAATCGACTTGTACTTTGATTCTTTGAACCTCCTCGAACTCGTCCAAGACATCGAGAAAGTCTCTGAGGTCATCCATTTTATTCTTCTCTCCTTGCGAACGACCCATGCAACTTCCGACCGGGGTCAGAAGCTCGGCAATGTTGGTAGGAATTTGCGCAGATCGATTCTTTGGTCAGCAACGTTTTCAACCCAGTTATGTCCAGCTTAATCCATTTAGACATAGATCATTCTTGGCGCAAGCTACGGATCAACGACAATTCTTCGATGGACAAATCGGGCAAGGTCATCTATATTCTGAAGGCTTATAGCGAAAGGGGAAACTCATGGCAGATGCGAATCGATCAAACGAGGCCTACCTTGGACCGGGCACGAAGATTAATGGCAAACTTTTTTTTGATGGGCCCACGACAATTGAAGGCGATGTGGAAGGCGAAATAACCGGCCAGGCCAACGTTACGATCGGCCAACAAGCAACTGTAAAGGGAAAAATCACGGCAGCATCCATCGTGGTCCAGGGCAAAGTCATGGCGGATGTCCAAGCCGAAAAGAAGTTGGATATTCAGCCGCCGGGTTCGGTCGTCGGTGATGTAACGACACAAAGCCTCGTTATCGGCGACGGCGCCGTCCTTGAAGGTCACGTATCCATGAGAAAAGAAGGCCGTGTTCTGCCGCTTCGTCAAGAACCAAAAAAAGAAGGTGTATCTTAAAGTTCTCCACCTACCGCTGACGTACGAGCTTGCATCTCAACGACATCAACCGGAATCGAGCCTTTTTAAACAGATAACAGGAAACTTCAGAGCGGCGGGCTTGTCTTCGACAAGCCCGCTAGGAGAAGGGAATCTGAATTAGCCTCACCAGCAATTCACACTCTCAGCCCGCGACCATCCAATCGAGTAAATCAATAACCGCATCTTCCCAGAGTACCGCAAGGAGCGATCTGAGATTCCGTGCATCGTGACAAGCCGAACCTTGTCGCACTCTGCAGCTACTCAGCCTTAGTCTCGTCCTGCCGCAGTGAATTTTCGGGCCCTAGCGTTCACGCTAGCACCTAGATGAACCGCGAGCCAAGCAGATCCGCCTGAGCCGCATTCGGAGCGATTCGAAGTTGTGTGCCTGCCAAATTTACCATAGATTATAATCGTCTCGAACATACGGGTTTACCGCTGCGTCACTGTGTAGGAGTTAGATGGCTTGGATCAGTCTGGCGATAGCCGGGATTCTGGAAGTTTTCTGGGCGATCGGCCTTAAATATACCGAAGGCTTCAGTAAGTTTTGGCCCAGTCTCTTTACTGTCTTTGGGATGATTGCCAGTTTCTACTTTCTTGCCAAGGCGCTGAAGGTAATTCCTGTCGGAACTGGATATGCTGTCTGGACCGGCATCGGCGCCACCGGCACGGCTATTTTGGGAATCGTTCTCTTCGGCGAGTCTGCTGCTCCGGCGCGCGTGGCGTGCATTACAGTGATTGTTGCCGGCATCATCGGCCTAAAACTTACGTCACCGTAATCGATCAGCGGTAGTCCGCGACTATCTCGCATCATATGAGAAAGTTCGACAAGGGTATTTGAATGGTTTCTGCTCAGAAAGGATCCACTGGTTATGATTATTGATTGTCATGCGCATCTGATGCCTCAAAGTTGGTTCGATCCCAAGTCTCCAAAGTCGATTTTCGATCTCGATGTTCTTTTCAGAGAGCAGGACGAAGCTGGAGTGAATATCACAGTTTTTGGTAACAATTGGATACGCTCACCCGATGGCGCCGATTCGCTGCGTGTCGTGCAAGAATTCAACGAGCATGCCGCCGAGTTGACGGCGAAATACCCACAGCGCCTTCTCGGTTTAGCCTGTTCCGTCCCATTTGAGAACGGCAAAATTCTAAAGGAGACCGAAAAAGCGGTCCGCGACTATAAGCTAAAAGGAATCATGATCAATACGAGCGTCAATGGCGAGTACCTCGACTCGCCACGCGCGACGCCGTTTTTTGAACTAGCCAGCGAGCTTGACGTTCCGCTTTTTGTGCATCCGCCAAAGTTCACCATCGGCAATGAAAAGATGGAGATCTTTCGTCTTCCGGAGCTGCTCGGCAGACCTTTCGATACCACGCTTGCTCTCACACGATTCATCTTCACCGGCGGGTTCGAACGCTTTCCGAAGCTGAAGATGATCTGCGCCCACGTAGGCGGTGCCCTACCGATGCTGCCGGGCCGTTATGGGGTCGGCTATGAGTTGCGCAAAGACATGAGCTTCGGTCCGTGGGAGCCCGACGTTATGACTCAACCACCGGCGAGCTATATCGGTCAACTCTATGTAGACACCGTCTCCTATCATCCGGCTGCAGTCCAATGCGCGATCGATACCCTGGGCATTGACCATGTGGTTTTCGGTAGCGATTCTCCGCCGGTGCCGCTCCCACTCAAGAGAGCTGTTGACACGGTGCACTCCCTGCATATCTCAGATGCGGACAAACAAAAAATCCTCGGGGGGACCGCCGCAAAGCTGCTCGGGCTCGCGTTCTAGTGTTCCTTCCGATGTTGGTCGGGACCTACAACGGCAACCAATCGGAACCTAAACGGAGCGAGTCTGTCGCACCGGCAACTGGTCGATCACACGAGCGCCCATAAGCATATTCAGGCAATTTGCCTGTTGAAACTAGCCAGCTAATTTTATGTGCGAGAACGTAGAGCGTCGGCGATACTGCCCGCCGCCACCTCAACATCCGAACGATCGACGTCCAAATGCGTTACCATCCGAATCCGCTCTGCGTCAACCGCTACTCCAAGAATTTGATGGCGGGCAATCATTTCGAGAAACTTCGGGGAGCTTAGCTTGGTTTCCCTCACGTCGTAGATGACGATATTGGTTTGAACATAGCTCGGATCAATGCGTATGCCGGGGATTGCGGCGAGTCCCTGGGCAAGTATCTTCGCGTTTTCATGATCGATGTAGAGCCGCTTGGGTCCCTCCTCCAGCGCAATTAACCCTGCTGCAGCGATGACGCCCGCCTGGCGCATGCCGCCGCCGAGCATTTTGCGGATTGAACGGCAGCGTTCGATAAATTCGCGTGAACCGACGATCATCGATCCCACCGGCGCGCCCAATCCCTTGCTCAAGCAAAACTGCACGGAATCGAATTTCTTGGTAATCTCCACAACACTCTGACCGATGTGAACCGCCGCGTTGAAGATCCGCGCGCCGTCGAGATGAACTTTTAGGCCCGCCTCATGAGCGTGATCGCAGATGGCGTGCGCCAACCGAGTCGGATAGACCGTACCCCCGGCCATATTGTGGGTATTCTCCAGAGACACTAAGCCTGTTTGCGGACGAAAATAAGCCTTCGGTCTAATCGCCTGAGATATCTGCTCCCAAGTCATAATCCCATTGTTGGCGTTGACAATCCGCGGGAGAACCCCGGCAATGGCGGCCATGGCCGCCATTTCGTAATTATAGATATGTCCGGCCGCTTCGCAGATCACTTCCTGGCCAGGCTGAGTCTGTGCCATGATACAGACCAGGTTGCCCATCGAGCCTGACGGAACAAACAATCCAGCTTCTCGTCCAAATATTTCCGCGGCACGCTGCTGCAAACGGTTGACACTCGGATCTTCCATGAACACGTCGTCGCCGACTTCCGCCTCGGCCATTGCCTGACGCATTGCCGCTGACGGTTTGGTTACCGTGTCGCTACGCAAGTCGATTACTTTAGTAGCCATTCCAAAACTTGGTGGTCAACTGATCTTTATCACTGAGTAGAGTTCGCGCCTTTAGCTCAAGGCTCCTTCGATCTGGTCGATGATTTCTGGCGACAGCGAGGGCCGGACAAAGACGTTGTAGATGCTGTCATTCTGCAGCCACATAATGTCGGCCCTTTGCTTGACGGCTTCACGCATTTCAGCTTGCAGTCTCTCCTCCATACAGTGTTGCTTGATCACCTTGGTTACCATGTCGCCATGACCTTCATCGTGGTATTCGTGAGCGCGGAAGAAATCCAAAGTCGTCGTTGGAATCCAGGGATAGTATCTCTCGATCGCTTCACGCTCCTCTTTCATGCGCTTAGGCCCGCCCCCTTCGAAGACAAGGCCCGTTCCGATGGCCACGGCCCAATGACTCTGCTGCACCAGAGAGACATACATCTCCAAGGCCGCGCGGATCGCCGGCAGAGGCTCGTAGTTCAAGATTTCGTCCGCGGGAATACCCAAGCCGCCGGCAAATTGCACCCAGAGCTCTCGATGGCTTGGATATTTGCCTCCAAACAAATCTTCTCCTTCTTCTTCCACCATGTTTTCCAATAACAGGCGGCGCAATTCTGGAACCGGACACTTCTGATAGCGAATCCCGAAAAAGCGGTGAATATTGCGAAATTCATGAAACTGATTTTTCGCCCAGCCCTGGAGCTGCTCCTTGGTTAGCCGACCGCTCAAGAGCAGCTGGCGGATTGGGTGCGGTTTGGGATGGCGCTGATGTAACGTATTTTGAAGATCCGCGATCAATTCTTCAGGTGAAAGTATTCCGGGCATAGGAAATCTCCTCCAAAAAGTAAAAATGGCCTTGCCATAAAGGACGCATCATAACCAACTCGTTTGTGGGCCGCCACCGGCTTTATCATTGTTTTTTACGCGCTCCTTTACTAGCATGAATCGCCGTGGTCTCTTTATCACTACGTGGCGTGACGAAGAAGTTCGGTCGGATTCCGGCCGTAAACCAAGCCAACCTGGATGTCCACAGCGGTGAGTTTCTCGTCGTCGTCGGCGAGAGCGGCTGCGGCAAGACGACCACACTTAGACTCATCGCCGGACTTGAATCACCCGACGCTGGCACCATCTTCATCGCTGGCGCGCCGGTCAATGACATCCCCGTGGGCAAGCGCAACGTGCAGATGATCTTCCAAAATTTCGCCTTGTGGCCGCACATGAGAGTTTTTGATGAAAGCCGGTATAGCAATTTGTCGCTACCGCTTAAAGTGCGTAAATGGTCCCATGATAAGATTGGCGAGCTGCTCCGTCCCTTGGCTCGGCGGGTCGGCATCGAAGAAAGTTTTTTCAGACGCAAGCCGATGGAGCTGTCCGGCGGACAGCAGCAGCGGGTTGCCTTGGGACGCGCCATGGCGACGGCGCCGCAGATTCTTCTCATGGATGAACCGCTGAGCAACATCGATCCTCCCAACCGGCTGCGCATGCGCGGCGAAATCTTGAAATTTCATCAGGAAAACAGGCTGACAACGATTTACGTGACGCATAATGTAGCCGACGGCATTGCGTTGGCGGATCGGATCGCGGTGATGAGAAACGGCAGATTCGAACAAGTCGATACTACAGAGAATCTGTTTCGCACTCCCGCCAGCGCTTATGTCGCAGATTTTTTCCAAGCCGAACAGATCGTCCATAAACCGAGATTCTCTTCTTCATGAGAACACGATTGTTTCTGTTGGCGCCGCTGCTCGTGCTCTTGTTATTCGGTCCGGCCTATTCCGCCTGTCGAGAGCTCGACGTCGCCCGCGGCTTCACCCGAGCGGCTCACGCCGCCGGAGCCGATGCAGTGGTCGAGTTCTTCGGCCACAATTTCTTTCAGATTATCACCGCGAGCGGGACGAGGATTATCACCGACCCGATCGCTCCCGGTATATACCCGACGCCCGACATCAGCCCTCACGCGATCACAGTCGGCCGAGAACATCCCAATCATAACTACGTAGAGATCGCCAAAGGAAGTCCGATCGTTCTGCGTGGCTTGGGCAATTATGGCGCCGAATGGAATAAAATCAGTACGACCGTGCGGGACGTTCTGATTTACACGGTGCCGGTTTACCAGCAGCAATTCGGCAACGCTCTCAAAGGGGCTGCTTTCGTGTTCGATCTCGGCACTCTGTGTATTGCTCATTTAGGCGATTTGGCGCACAAACTGACCGACGATCAAGTCAAGGCTTTCGGCAAAGTGGACATTGCCATGATTCCAATCGGCGGCACCTTTACGATGCCGCCGGACACGGCGCGCGACGTTCTCCAGCAACTCAAACCTAAGGTGGCAATTCCGATGCACTACCGTGAAAGCACCGCGCTCTTAGACATGTTCGTGAAAGGTTTCCCCAATAGGTATTTGACCAGTTACAGCCACGCCTTCAGCAAAGGCGCGCTACCGAGCCCAACGCAGATCATGGTATTTACACCATGGGGAATGAGAGGATACCGGTGAGCTCGTTGTGAGTGCGAGCGGAGCCAACAGGATGATGTCGACCGATCCAACCGGAGGTTAGAAGAAACTGCTAAATTTTAAACGCCTCAAGCGTTTCCCGCGCAAACAGCTCGTCCAAATTCAATTTCTGCTTGATCAGGCCCTGCTCATAAAGATAACCGTGCAAGGTTTCCAAGTTCACTCGATTCGCACTTAATCCGTAAGGCCAATAATCCGCCGTCATCAAATTGCGAGTATCTTCATATTCCGCCGAAGTCCAAGGCAAGCTGACACGCAGGATATTGGTGTCATAAAGCTCCCGCATGCACAGATCCTTAGCTTCACAAAAAGCTTTATAGAGTGTTTGGGCCACCCAGGGATCTTTTTCATAGATCGCCCGTTTGATGACGATGACATGCATGATTGGAAACAAGCCGGTTTT
>DASUVS010000094.1:0-5486 GCA_036378835.1 Binatia bacterium
CATGTTCCGGTGGGCAAGCCGGTCAAGGTTATCCTGGCCTCGGAGGACGTCGTGCATAGTTTTTACGTGCCGGCCTTTCGCATCAAAATGGATGTCGTTCCCGGCCGCTATACCGCGACTTGGTTCGAAGCCACCCGCGAAGGCGAGTTTCACCTGTTCTGCGCCGAATACTGCGGCACGCAACATTCCGGAATGATCGGCAGAGTGGTGGCGATGAAGCCTGTGGACTACCAGAGATGGCTTACCTCGCAAGCCAGTGAGGAACCGATCGCGGTCAGCGGCGAGCGGTTATTTCAGCAACTCGGGTGTGAAAGCTGCCATCAGACCACAGCCAACGAGAAAGGCCCGGCGTTGACCGGGCTCTTCGGCCGTCGGGTCCAACTCGAATCGGGAGAGTCAGTGCTGGCCGACGAGGCATACATCCGTGAATCGATCCTCGACCCTCACAACCGGATCGTCGCCGGATACCGGCCGATCATGCCGACCTATCAAGGCCAGATCAGCGAAGATGCGCTGCATCAAATTATCGTCTATCTGAAAACGCTCGGCAGAGCGCCGGAGGAAAAGAAGCCATCATGAGTGTGGTAGCCGAAAGAACCGTCGCCTCGCAGGCGCGTCCGCCGCGATGGCATTATCTGAACGTCAACTACGGCGTTCGTTCCTGGCTATTGACCGTCGATCACAAGCGCATCGCACTGCTGTATCTGGTTTCGATCACTTTATTTTTTTTCCTGGGGGGCGCCGCGGCGGTGATGTTTCGCCTGGAGTTGCTCACGCCGCGCGCCGATCTTTTCGAAGCCGAGACCTACAACAAGCTTTTCACCCTCCATGGATTGGTGATGATTTTCTTTTTTCTGATACCGTCGATACCCGCGGTGCTGGGGAATTTCCTGGTGCCGTTGATGATCGGCGCCCGCGATCTGGCCTTCCCCAAGTTGAACCTCTTGAGTTGGTACGTGTTCATCATCGGCGGCATCTTCACGTTGACCGCCGCCATCATGGGCGGGGTCGATACCGGCTGGACCTTCTACACTCCGTATAGCAGCACCTATTCGAACAGTTACGTGGCGCTAACCGTGACCGGAGCTTTCATTACCGGATTCTCGTCTATCCTCACCGGTCTGAACTTCATCGTCACGATTCACAAAATGCGAGCGCCGGGAATGACCTGGCTGCGCTTGCCGCTTTTCATTTGGTCGCATTATGCCACCAGCCTGATTATGGTTCTGGGCACTCCGGTGCTGGCAATCAGCCTGGTTCTGGTTGCCCTCGAGCGGCTGTTTCAATTGGGCATCTTCGATCCGCGGTTAGGCGGCGACCCGGTGCTGTTCCAGCATCTATTTTGGTTTTATTCCCATCCCGCGGTCTACATCATGATCCTGCCGGCGATGGGCGTGGTCAGCGAGATCGTCCCGTGCTTCGCGCGCAAGGGGATTTTCGGCTATACGTTTATAGCTTTTTCCAGCATTGCGATTGCCGTCCTGGGTTTTTTTGTCTGGGGTCACCACCTGTTCGTCAGCAGCCAATCCGTTTATGCCGGCTTGGTGTTTTCGTTCCTTAGCATGATGGTGGCGATTCCGTCGGCGATCAAGGTGTTCAATTGGACGGCGACACTGTACAAAGGATCGATCGTTTATCGCACGCCGTTGTTTTACGCGCTGGGATTCATCGGTCTGTTCACCATTGGCGGGTTGACCGGGATATTCGTCGCCACTCTGCCGATCGATGTGCATGTGCATGACACCTATTTCATAGTCGCTCATTTTCACTACATCATGGTCGGCGGCGCCATCATGGGATACCTTGGCGGGCTCCATTTCTGGTGGCCAAAGATTACCGGCAGGCTTTATCCGGAAGGATGGGCGCGTTTTTCGGCCCTGATCATATTCGTCGGCTTTAATCTGACGTTTTTTCCGCAATTTATTTTGGGTTATCTAGGCATGCCGCGGCGCTATGCCGCCTATCCCGACGAGTTTCAAGTGCTTAATGTCATGTCGTCGGCGGGCGCGTCGATCCTCGGCATAGGCTATCTGATTCCGTTGATTTATTTTTTCTGGTCGATGCGCTATGGCCCGTATGCCGGCGCCAATCCCTGGGATGCCAGAGGCCTGGAGTGGACCACGGCTTCGCCGCCGCCAACCGATAACTTCCAGTATAAACCGCAGGTATCGCAACCCCCTTACGCTTACGAGGAGGAGCAGAAAGTTGGCTGAGATACATGGCACGGCCTCGCTGGCGCATCAATTCGATGATCCCGAGCAGCAGGTGGAAGCGTCGACTCTCGGCATGTGGACGTTTCTGGCTACCGAGATCCTTTTCTTCGGCGGCATGTTTGTCGCTTACATCGTCTATCGCATGTCCTACCCGCAGGCGTTCGCCGCGGCCAGTCACCATCTCGATATCATCCTCGGCACGATCAACACCGGAGTTTTGATCGGCAGCAGCCTGACAATGGTTCTAGCGGTTTACAGCGCGCAGATGGGGCGGCGGCGCGGTCAGATCCTATTTCTTGCGGCAACCTTACTGCTAGGGCTGATTTTCCTCAGCATCAAAGGAGTCGAATACCAGCACAAGTTCCATGAGCACCTGGTTCCGGGCGGCGGCTTTCAATTTAGTGACGCCGATCCGCGTCACGCGGCAATCTTTTTCTCGCTCTATTTCGCTATGACCGGCATGCATGCTTTTCATATGGTGATCGGCGCCGGGCTGATTATCTGGATGGCGCTGCGCGCCTGGCGCGGAGAATTTTCTCCGGCGTATTATACTCCGGTAGAAATGCTGGGCCTCTACTGGCATTTCGTAGATGTCGTATGGATATTTCTTTTCCCGCTGCTTTACCTGATTGGACGGCACTGATGGACTCGCACGCCGCAGCCGCACAAAGAAAAACTTATTTTCTGGTATTCGGCGCCCTTCTGGTCCTTACCTTAACCACCACCGGCGTGGCATTCCTCAATCTGGGGCCGCTCAACACCCCGGTCGCGGTGGCTATCGCCATGGCCAAGGCGGCGCTGGTGATGATCTACTTCATGCATCTTAGACACAGCACCTTTCTAACCCGTGTGTTCGCCGGAGCCGGCCTTCTCTGGTTGTTGCATTTTATCATCTTCACCATGAGTGATTATCTCACACGCTGACTGAGCGCCTTGCCATTTCCGAGCCTGCTGGTACGATTTCTCGTCGGTTTGATTCGGTCAAAGGAGTTGCCTTCGTCCGATTCCGACAGTAGTTACAGTGAATTATAGTTTGATTGGTCCAGACCGGAGGGCTGGCTCTAAACTGCCGGTTCGATCACCGTTTGAAACTGCACGAAGTCAAAGAAACCAGCAGGCTATTTTCTGCGGTAAGCTACAACGTTCACCAGTGCGTCGGTATCGATCGGCGGCGCAGCCCGGCGCGAATTGCCCAGGTTCTCAACCAACTCGATGCCGATGTCATCGGCCTGCAGGAAGTCCACTCTGAAAACAACGGCACGGGGGAGTCGCACCAGATGCAGTATCTGGCTGACGCTACCGGAAGGATCGCCATTGCCGGACCGATGATCGCGCGGGCCAACGGCGAGTACGGCAACGTATTGCTGTCGCGTCATCCGGTGATAAACGCCCGCCGGCTCGACTTGAGCGTTCCCGGGCGAGAAGCGCGCGGCGCCATCGATGTCGATATCGATACCGGCAACGGCGTGCTGCGGGTAATTGTGTCCCACCTCGGGCTGCGAGTTCGCGAACGGATTTATCAAACCAAACGCCTTTTGGCCGGCATCGCTAAAGAGGCCACGACACCGGTAATCGTTCTGCTCGACTTCAACGAATGGTTTCCCTGGGGCTTTCCCATCCTGCGCTTCAATGAAGAATTCGGCAAAGCACCCTCATTACGGACTTTCCCTGCGCGTGCGCCAATTTTCTCCCTCGATAGAATCTGGGTTAAACCTCAGCGAGCGCTGATCAGCGTGCGCCGCTGCATTACACCGCTTACTCGAATCGCTTCGGATCATCTGCCGTTGCATGCCACTATCGATATCAGCCGAAAAGAATAGCAGATCCCGGCGCGACTCTGTTCCTGTTCTTCTGTCCGAGCGTTCTCATAACCAATTCCTCCTTCACGATCAATTCGCCGTCCCAGTTCTGCATGGGAGCTTCGCGGACTCGTGCCGGCTTTGGGACGAGAAATCAGCACGGCAGCCATGCGCGCAAGGAGAACGCCAGCGCAAAAGTCCAGTGCTAAAACACCAGCTGCGTGGCATATTTCTTGCCCCCAATTGTCATGAACAACGACAGTTCCGGGAGGCGTGCTCGTGGCCCAGCGCCTACTACTGACAATCATGTTTCTAGTGGCGATCACCACGCTTGCCTGCCACAGGTCCGGTGATTCCTCCCACGCAGTGCCGGAGCTCAGCGGAACCACAGCCACCGTGCGAAGCAACGCCGACCTCGAGAATGCGGTTAACGCGAAGCTCAGAGCCGATGAACAACTGCGGTCGGCGGAACTGGGGGTGAGCGCCAATGCGGCCAATAGTGAGATTACTCTATCAGGATCAGTTGAGTCCGAGGCATTGCGTTCCAAAGCCGTTAATCTGGCGAAAGGCGTAGAC
Organism: Binatia bacterium; assembly: GCA_036378835.1. GTDB lineage: Bacteria > Desulfobacterota > Binatia > UBA9968 > UBA9968 > WHTF01. Next base: position 4,589 of record DASUVS010000094.1, read on the forward strand.
TCAGGAGTGACCGTGAAGGATCAAATCGAAGTAAAACCGACTGGCCGCGCCGCCGACAACGCTTTCGGGAGCCGAGATCGCCATGGGTGAACGATCTAGAATGAGATACGCTGTTGTCGGTCTGGGGCACATCGCGCAAGTTGCCGTGTTGCCTGCGTTCTCGCACGCCCGCCAGAATTCGGAGCTAGTAGCTTTGGTATCGGATGACCCCGCCAAGCATGAGAAGCTGCGCAGTAAATATAAAGTCCAACGTACTTACTCGTATGATGAGTATGACCAATGTTTGAGAAGCGGCGCCATCGATGCCGTGTATATTGCGCTGCCTAACAATCTGCACTGTGACTTTGCCGTTCGCGCGGCGCAAGCCGGGATTCATGTTCTCTGTGAAAAACCGATGGCGGTGACCGAGGAAGAATGCGAGAACATGATCTCGGCCGCCAAACAGGCGCGAGTGAAGCTGATGGTTGCGTACCGTCTGCATTTCGAGAAGGCCAATCTGGAAGCCGTCGAGATCGCGCATTCCGGTAAGCTGGGCGAGCCGCGATTCTTTTCGTCGGTGTTTGCGATGCAAGTCAAGGAAGACAACATTCGCCTGAAGCGGGAGCTCGGCGGCGGCACGCTCTACGATATTGGCGTGTACTGCATCAACGCAGCGCGCTCGCTTTTTCGTGCCGAACCGTCGGAAGTCCACGCCTTCAGCGTTAGCGGCAATGATCCGCGTTTCAGGGAAGTCGATGAGATGACCGGCGCCGTCCTGCGTTTTCCCGACGAGCGACTGGCATCTTTCACCTGCAGTTTCGGAGCTGCCGATGTTTCGGCCTATGAGCTCGTCGGCACCGAGGGCAACCTTCGCGTTGAACCCGCTTATGAATATATTGGAGAGCTCAGGCACCGGCTT
>DASUVS010000095.1:0-9246 GCA_036378835.1 Binatia bacterium
CCGCGTATTGAGCAGTATACCCGCAAGGACGTTTTACGAACGCAACGGCTACGTTTCTAATGGCGCTCCGAGGCATGTAGGCCGGATTCTTGGTGATTTTCCGCTGATCAAGAGGATGCCACGTAAACATCGCCCTTGACCTGAGATTCTACATGCGTGAGGGTCGCGCGGCAGATATCTTAGACCCTGGTCAAGTGAAAAATAGCCACTTACGTGTGACGAATTTCCGGTGATAGGAATTTCATTGATCCTCGGAAGGTGCGTTGCGACACGTTTTGGCGGCTCAGCTAAGCTTCACCCTAGACGTGAGCCGCTTGTACAGCCACGCCGCGCAGCACAGTCTTTAGAAAAAGAATAGTGAGGAGTTTGGAGAATTCGATATGCCGATCTTCATGGACCGCCACGACGTTCGAGACGCAACCGCGGAAGCGGTTGCCGCCGCCCACCAGGAAGATCTCAAGATCCAGGCGAACCACGCGTGTAAGTCCCTTACTTACTGGTATGACGAGCAGAGGGGAACGGCATTTTGCCTGATCGAGGCGCCGACAGCAGCGGCAGTGCGGGCATTGCATCGCGAAGCTCACGGTCTCATTCCGAACGTCGTCATCGAAGTGAATCCGTCGACGGTCTCCAGCTTTCTCGGTCGAGTTACAGATCCTGATGGCGCACCGGGCGAACCAATCCGAGAAGGAGGCTTTAGGGCCATCATGTTCACCGACATGGCAAATTCCACGCTGATTACCCACTCGCTCGGAGACGCCAAGGCGCAGAGTGTGTTAGCGAAGCACCATGAGATCGTTCGACAGGCTTTGCTGGCTCACGAGGGGCGCGAGGTCGATCGCGCCGGGGATGGATTTCTGACGTGCTTTGCATCGGTCTCGCAGGCTGTGGCCTGCGCGGTGGCGATTCAGAGAACGTTCAACGCTTACAATCTCAGCGGGGCAGGTCTCGTCGACATTCAGGTGCGTATCGGTCTCGGCGCTGGCGAGCCCTTGACCGATGGTGACACGCTGTTCGGGTCAACTGTGAATCTAACAGCGAGGATCTGCGCATGTGCCGAACCAGGTCAAATCCTGGCGGCGCGGGTGATTCCCGAGCTCTGTGTAGGCAAGTCTTTCAGTTTCAAACGTTACGGTGAGGTTAACCTGAAAGGCTTTCCGGAATCGGTTGAGCTTTACGAAGTTGATTGGATGGGATAGTCGGATCACGGCTATTGCTGGAGCGAACATTTTTATTCGTCGCTTTGGTGACGATGAATACTTTGTCTATCGCCTCGACCGTGCAGACTAGATACGAGCTGCGGAGAGCTGCCGTTAAACAACCTCAAACTGCTGATGCGGCATGAAACCAATGTGGAGGAGACGTCATGAACGAAAAAGTTTCACAATCTGAATACCTGGTCATTTCTCGCGGGCAATGGGACAGGGAACTCTCGCCGCAGGAAATACAGAAGGCAATCGATCAATTCTATGTCTGGTTGGAGCGGCTCGTCGATGAGGGAAAAATGAAAACCGGACAACGACTCGGGAACGAGGGGAAAACGGTCTCAAGAAAAAATGTCGTGACGGACGGTCCTTATGGCGAAGCCAAAGAAGTAATCGGCGGCTACTGGTTTATCATCGCCGCCGGTCTCGACGAAGCAGCCGAAATTGCCGCAGGAAATCCATGTCTGAGCTGCGGCTTGTTTTTCGAGATTCGCCCCATCGATCCGGTGCGGGCCAGCGCTTTCACCGTGACGACCGAAACGCCCATTGAAAACAGAAGGTGATTAGAAGATCTCTTTAACCGTAGGCTTGCCTCAGTGTGAAATTAACTTGTGTGGCTCTCACCAGTGACGATGCTATCGGAAATGTTTCTGTAACTGATGAAAAAAGTAGATGATGAGTCAAGTACTCCAGGGTAGAGTGGCGCTGGTTGCAGGGGCAACGCGCGCCGCGGGCCGCGGCATCGCTGTCGAATTGGGCGTGGCGGGAGCCACCGTGTACTGCACTGGCCGGAGCACTCGCGCGCAAGCTTCGGAGCTCAAGCGATCCGAAACCATTGAAGAGACCGCCGAGCTGGTGCAGCAAGCCGGGGGGCAGGGCATCGCCGTGCAAGTCGATCATCTCGAGCCGGCGCAAGTGCAAGCGCTCGTGGCGCGGATCGAGCGGGAGCAAGGCCGCCTGGATATACTGGTCAACGATGTGTGGGGCGCGGACTTTTTGATCGAGTGGAACGTGCCGGTGTGGAAACATTCGTTGAAAAACGGCCTGCGCATGCTGCGGCTCGCTATCGACACGCACATCATCACCAGCCACTTTGCACTGCCCCTGTTGATCAAGAATCCGGGCGGGCTGGTCGTCGAGATGACCGACGGCACTGCCGAATACAACAATACAAATTACCGGTTGTCTCTGTTTTATGATCTCGCCAAGACTTCTGTCATGCGCATCGCCTGGGCACAGGCGCAAGAGCTTCGGCCGCACCGGTGCACTGCAGTTGCCGTCACACCGGGCTGGCTGCGTTCCGAGCAGATGCTGGATAATTACGGTGTCAGCGAAGCAAACTGGCGTGATGCCATCGCCAAGCAACCGCATTTCGTCATCACCGAATCGCCGCGATACGTTGGTCGCGCGGTTGCCCACCTTGCTGCAGATCCCGATGTTGAGCGCTGGAGTGGTCAGTCGGTCTCGAGCGGCCAGCTCGCCAAGGTCTATGGCTTCACCGACCTCGACGGTTCGCAGCCCGATGCTTGGCGCTACGTTGTTGAGGTCCAGGATGCCGGCAAGCCAGCCGATGCCACCGGATACAGATAGGTGGAAAATCGATTCAGAAAACTTTTTTTCTTGCCGATGCAGTAATCCGGCGATAGGCTGTGCCACGAATCTGCCGACACAGAGATAACGAATGGCACGATCGCCGCGGATCACAATTCCTGCTTATCCTCATCATATTATTCAGCGCGGAAATAATCGCTCTGCCACTTCTTTGCCGATGATGGCTACCCGGCTTTTTTGGAATGTCTTCGCCAAGCCAAAATCAAATGTCGATGCAGGATTACGCGTGTTGATGACCAATCATTTTCATCTGTTGGTGGAACCGGCGGAAATCGGCGATCTCGATCGATTCATGCAGAGCGCGGGGCGAAGATATGTTCGCTATATCAACGAGACCGCCGATCGATCACGCACGTTGTGGGACGGGAGATTGAAAACTGCCCCCGTAAGTCGAGATGAATACTTGAGTGCGTGCAGCCGATATATCGAGCTAAATCCTCTGAGAGCAGGTTTAGTAGAGCATCCAAAGGATTATCGTTGGAGTAGTTACCAGCGCTGCGGATTGGGCGTGTCGGATCGTTTACTGGACGACGACCCGTGGTACACAGGTTTGGGAACGACTGAACAAGAGAGACAAGAAGAATATCGACAGTGGACAGACTCACAGGTTAATCAAGCGAATGGGACGAAATCCGACAGGCAACGCAACGCGGTTGCTTGGTCGGAAAAGAACCTTTCAAAAACAGATCGAAGAAATGATTTAACGACGATTAGTCGGTGAAGCTCGGGATCGACCTAGGAAACGGGATGTAACCTGGATCGAAAAAGTTCTCTGACCCCATTCTGTGGAGGAACGATGGCGACAAAAATATTTGTGTTTATCCTCGCCGGTGCTTTGCTGTGCTCGAGGGTGGCCGCCCATGGTCAGACGCAGCCCACTCTTCCCGACGGCCCGGGCAAAGAACATGTCGTGGCTTACTGCAGCGGTTGTCACGGGCTTAGCCGAGTCGCGAGCTCAAGTTATCCTCAAGCCTACTGGAACACTGTCATCAGAATGATGCTCAATTTCGGTGTGCCGATTGCGCCCGATCAAATCACTCTCGTCACTGATTATCTGGCGAAAAGCTTTCCGGAAAAACCGAAACCTGTCGCAAACGTTATCGCCGGGCCGGCGCGCATCGATATCAAGGAGTGGCAGGTTCCGACACCGGGTTCGCGGCCGCACGACCCGCTTGCCACCCGGGATGGCGCCATCTGGTACACCGGCCAAATGAGCAATAAGCTCGGACGGGTCGATCCGAAAACAGGGGAGGTGAAGGAATACCCGCTTAAGACCGCGCAGACCGGTCCCCACGGTCTGGTAGAGGATAAACAGGGCAATATCTGGTTTACAGGGAACCATCAGGCGCTCGTCGGCAAACTCGATCCGAAGACGGGCGCCGTGACGGAATACAAAATGCCTGACCCGAAAGCAACGGACCCGCACTCGCTGGCGTTCGATCAAAGCGGGATTTTGTGGTTCACGCTGCAGCAATCCAACATGATCGGACGGCTTGATCCGAGCAGCGGCGAAGTTAAGCTTGTCACCGCGCCGACGCCGCGTTCCCGTCCCTACGGCATCATGGTGAATTCAAAGGGCGTTCCTTTTGTCGTCCTGTTCGGCACCAACAAGATAGCGCGCATCGATCCCAAGACGATGGAAATTCGCGAATACACCTTGCCTGACGCCAAGGCGCGTCCACGTCGTATGGCCTTCACCAGCGATGATGTCGTCTGGTATTCGGATTATGCGCGGGGTTATCTCGGCCGGCTCGATCCCGCGACAGGCCAGGTGACTGAGTGGCAATCGCCCGGCGGGCAGCGATCTGAGCCTTACGGCATCGTCGCCGCGAAAGACATCATTTGGTACAGCGAATCCGGCACCAAACCCAACACGGTCGTGCGCTTCGATCCCAAGACTCAGAATTTCCAAACCTGGGTGATCCCCTCGGGCGGCTACATCGTGCGCAAGATGGATGTTACTCTCGATGGCAACCCGGTGCTCGCTACCAGCACGGTGAACGGAGTTGCGATGGTCGAAGTCAAATAAGGAGAAAAGACCAGATCGGCGTTGAGCCAGAGAACATCCGGATCGGATCACGCTGCATCTCACGCAGCGCTGGTAAAATCCTGATTCAAGCGTTCAACCGCTTTGCTCCGTTCAAAAATGTTCAAGACTCATGATCGACTCTCCTCGTCCTAGGCAACAGCTCTGCCCATTGCGCGACGCGGACAAACCGCCTCCGCGATTACCTCCGTACCATTGCTTCATCGATGATGGTGAATGTATTGGAAGCTGGTGAAGGAGACCCCCAACCGTGCAGACGATTGTTGCTGGCCGGCCAATCGCGGATCAATCCCCGTTGAAGTGGATAAACCTCAAACCCTCGCCTCAGAAAAAAATTGACATTTTGCCGTAACAAGCGGAGACTCCCGTCGAGATTTTTCTTTGTATGTTCAAAGATCTATTCGACAAAGGAAAGTGCGCCCTCGGGTTTCATACCGGTGAGTGGCGCTATCTACAAGATGGATCATGCGAGCAGACGCGTATCTGCTCGCGCTGCAGAGTTGCAAGCCAGCAGCTAGTTCATCCCTGGCAAACCTGGGACTATGAAAGCTCCAACGACTGCCGCATGTCGCGACGATGCGGCCGCTGCGCAGAAGCCGAAAGCAAGGTCGAACATGTCTGGGCCTCACCTATCTATGCATCGGAGCAATCCTGCGCGCTGGTTCACCCGTGCTCGCGCTGCAAAGAGACTTCACCCGCCGGCAATGCTCACGTCTGGCAATCCTGGAGCTATGATACGGCAAATAATTGCTCGCAAGTCCTCGGCTGCTCGCGCTGCGGCGAGAGTGGATCGGAACGACGCACGGTTCACGATTGGGGCGCCTGGCAATCCAGTCAATTCTATGACGCGCCGGTGCGCGTTTGTCGCCGCTGTGCGGAGATGGTCTTTAATTTCGATGATCAAGGCGAACAGAACCAGGTTTCGCTGCAAATGGTTGATCGGGCCGTCTGGAACGTCATGGAAGCGACCGATAGCGCCGGCGTGCGCGAGCGTTTGTCACAGAACAAGAAAGTGCTGTTCGACCCGGTCGCCGAGAAGTATTTTAAGTTCGCCATCGACCAACGGGCGCCGGATGAAAGTGCGAGAAACACTTTTCGGCAGTTGGCCGGTTTGATCGAGCGATGCCGCAGCGAAGGCATCGAGGCGGTTTTCGCGCCTGCCGCATCACAGGCTTCCGCTTATGCTGCGGCATCCTCGAGCGTCGGTCCGGGACGTACGCCATCGTCAGCGCCGGCCGGAGAAAAGAACGCGCGAGTAGTTGGCCACTGGCGTCATACCGAAGCCCGGTCATCAGGCGGATTTAGCATGGCGATCGACACCCACTGCGTTTTAGATCCGAGTGGTCGATTTGAATGGTGGAGCAAGTCGATGAGCAGTTTCGGGCCCAGCACATCTGGACCCGAAAATGGCACCTGGTCGGCCTCGGGCAATATGCTGAACCTCAACTTTGACGATGGGACTATTCTCGCGCGCGAAGTCGTCATCGAAAATACCACTATGTTCTGGCCGGGCGATGGGCGCTACCGACTATGGGAACGAATTTCGTGAATTCGACTGCGGCAAACTTATGGCAGTGAAGGATTGGCTCGATACCGGAAAGTGCTTGCTCGGTTTTCATCAAGGAGATTGGCGGCCTGAATCCTCGGTGCGCTGCCTCTTGATTCAAACTTGCGAGCGTTGCGGTACCGTCAATCAACGACTAGAGCACCATTGGTCGGATTGGAATCACGCCGACGCACAATCTTGCGAGCTCTCGCGCGCCTGCAACCGTTGCGCTGAGTCGGAAAGGCGGATTGAACATAACTGGGAGGCCTGGACGTATCGACAGGATGATTCTTGCGATCAGAGCAAACGCTGTCAGGTTTGCGCTGAGTGGAATGATGAAAACCGGATCGAGCATCAATGGGGAATCTGGGAGTATAGCGAGCGTTATCGCGCGCCGGTGCACGCCTGCGGCCGCTGTGGATTGAGCGCCTCTTACTTTGCCGATCAGCAGATTGATCAGCACGTCTCCTCAACCAACACTAATGTGAGGAGGAAGGAGCTCAGGGAGTTAATTTCGGATGACGGAGCTATCGAAGAAATGCTTGCCAGGGCCGAACAATGCGCCAGTAGTTCCGAAGCCGATGTAACTCCTGTAGCCGGGTCGGACGATGACATCTCCGACTCGCGCCAGCAGATGGGCCTTCTCCGCCAGATGTATCAGGGTCTCATTGCCAGCGGCCAAATTGCTTCGGAGCGCCAAACTTTTTTGACATCGATTCTTGCAGAGCTCGAGGAGATTCTTGGCAGCGCCGCGCCAGGGATCGCTGACAAACAGATCAGAGTAACCCGTGTCCAGCAGTTGCTTTCGCAAATGTCCGAAGCGCTGCTCAATCCGAGCAGAACCAAACCGTTGGAAGAACCTGCTGGCGGCTCGAGCCGCGCTCTGCTTACGGAACTACACGCGAATCTCCATCGCTATGTCATGACCGAGACCTCGGCGGGTCTTTTAACCGGCGAAGAAGGTAAAGCCTTGATGGCGTTGATGGGACGGCTCCGGGGCAGTCGCGAGGCGCTCGCAGATCTACCGAGCAGTGATGACTCGGTGAAGGTAGAAACCGAAGTACTGCGACCGCTGGCCCTGGAGGTTCGGAACTTCTCCCTACGCCATCACCTGACCCTAGCCCAACCCGTGTGGCCCTCGCGAGCGGTCGGGCAACATGGCAATGCGTTGTTCTATTCAGGCGGTTCAGATGTCGGCGCTTTGGTCGCGCAGGTTTGCGCCAGCCGCAAGCTTCGCTGTCTCGTGCCGCAAGCCGACCGAGAACCAGCATCGCTGCGCTGGGATCAGTTGCGCGAATCAGCCGTGGCGGTGTTTGATTTTACCGGCTACAAACGTGTTGCCTCTTTGGAAGAAGCGAGCCCGATTGCGGCAGTAGCCTACGAACTCGGTATCGCCCTCGCGCTTGGACGCGCCGCGGTGGTCGTCGCAACCGATGGTCAAGATCTGCCTTTCGATCTCGACATCGAGCCGATATGTCTTAAGAACGATGATAGCGATGTTGCAATGATGTCTGCCGCCTTCGATCGGGCGCTGTATGGCTTGCAGAGAGGCGCAGCCGGCAGCTCTGTGAAATCATCGATAAAGTATTTGCGCGATCGATTTGCCGGTCATCCGAGTACTCACGTGCGCATTTCGCTTGAGACGCTCGATGACGAGACCATGGGCGATCCGATCAAAGCGAGACATCTGATCACCTCGACGTTCGGCTTTCTCGGCGCCGAAGCTTTGCAGATCCTGCTGCCGGCCTGGCCGGGTCACTATCCGGACACCTCTCGCAGGCGTTGCTTTCACGTCACCGCCTTCGGTCCGACATGGGCGAACAACACGAGACGGCTGGTCGGAGATGCTTGCGGTTCGCAGATTGAATATATCCGCGGCGATGGCGTCTTGGCTCCGGACATTCTGCGATCTATCTGGGATGAAATTTGCCGTGCTACCCATGTCGTGGTTGATCTCACCGGACTCAATGCCAATGTCGTGCTCGAACTCGGAATAGCGCATACGCTCGGACGCAACGTTTTGCTGATCTCTCAAGATCAACAAGTCGAGCGCTGTTTCCGCGCCATCGCAAAACACCGCATACACCCATACACGCTCGAAGGATCCGCTGCCCCGGCCTTAGAGGCAATCTTACAAAGATTTCTTACTTAGCGAAAATTAGCTTCGTGACTGTTAATTCAAAGGAGTGATCTACGCGATTTCTAGTGAGGGTAAACATCCCGGTCGAGCCCGGAAATCAGGCCGCAAGAACCGGCAAGCTCGGCGCAACCATCCAGTCCATACTAGCGGATTTGAAGCCCGAGGCGGTTTATTTCACGGACGACAAGGGTCAACGGACGGCTTTTCTCTTTCTTGAAATGAAGGACGCTTCCCCAGATCCCGGCAATTGCCGAGCCGCGGTTCCTGGCGTTGAATGCGAGCATCGAGATTCATCCGGTAATGATAACGGAGGATCTCGCCAGGGCCAGTGGCTCGATCGAAGCGGCCGCCAAGAGGTACAGCTGATAGCGCCTGTGCAATCTATATCGAATGGGCCGCCTTGCTACCGCCGCTTAGGTCTGCGCACCGGCACCCATGGATAAGGTAGGAAATTGCCTACCTCGCAGATGATGCGGATCAGGTGATTGCTTCAGCCGGCGCTGAGCACGCAACCTTACAGAGAACTCTCCAATCACTTGCTCTCGGTATATTTTCGAATGGTATCCTTCACCTCGGGCGGGGCTTGAACCAGCTTTCTTGTCACCCTGTCCGCCTCGCCGCCGACTTGGAACGCCGGCTCAGAGCGGGTAACCCTTTTGAACTCTTGGATGAATTCCGGATCCTTGATCATCTGCGA
>DASUVS010000096.1:0-7536 GCA_036378835.1 Binatia bacterium
TTTGGGAAATTGCGTAATCTTGACGAGTGAAGCACGATGGACAGCGCAACCTTGGATACACTGTGTATCCGAAGTTGTTACGAGTGGACTGGAAAGAGACCGGCTCACAGAGCTCGTACCGCAAAGATACCTGCTTTCCACATTGGTTCACCGATCTATCTGCTAATGACAAGATTACAGGTGGTGGCGTGGCGGCTTGGGAGATACTTTGTCCTGGCATGAACAAATGTGCCGGCAAGTTTATAGCGGAGTGATAATTCGGTGTGAGTTAGTTGGCCGAAGCCAAACTCCGGGCCCGCAGGCATGTTCTCCCTAATATATTGGATTGCCCGGCATGTACTTGCCGAGGTAGTTCGCCATCAGCGGGCGTAAAAATCGTAGCCGACTCGATAGCCGACTAAAATACGCAAGTGTTTTCTCCCTCTGGTAACCGCCTTACTGCTGCGGCTGCATGGCCAGAAAAGGAATCGACACGATCAAGCAAGCAATAGCGGTGGAGTGAATTTGTCCAGCCTGTTCTTACGCTTGGCACCGGCTATCGCGTACCAAGCTCTTTGAGCGCCTCTCTAAGATAACTCTGATCAACGTATTTGAGGGCGTTCGGCGCGGGACTTTTGGTTTGGGTTTGCTCGGCGTACATTTGGGTCACCACCTGCAGGCCTTCCAAGATGATATCGCCGTCGGGATGCCACATACCGCTGGTCGTGTAAAACTCCCAGCCGCGCCGGGCGTGATCAGGTTTAAGATTCATCTCTTTGGCAAGAAAATCTATGGCTGGTTGTTTGTTGTGATAAATCCAGCGCATGGTCTGAGCCATGGCCTTCGAGAAGCGAATCACAACCGGCCGGTTTTTCTCTCCCCAGGATCGCTTCAGAGAAAGCGCCGCAAGCTGATAGTTCGGGATTACATCGACGAATTTACCGATCTCATTGAAGCCCTGCTCTTCCGCGGCGTAATTGACCGGCAGCGACAGCGCCGCTGCGTCGATCTGACCGGCGGTCAAAGCCGCGTACGTCTGTGGCGTTCCGCCGATGACGAGAAGCTTGTAATCGCGCGGGTACTCCAGCCCTTTGACTTTCAGCACCTGCCTGAGCGCAAACGTCACGCCGGAAGTCAAACTTATGGCTCCGAAGGTCGCGCCACGCAAATCGGCGTAGGTTTTGTACTTCTTGGCGGCCATAATCGATTGGGTAAGTCCGTTGATGATGCCGCCGATCATCACCAGATCAAGTCCCTTCTCGACGGCGGCTATGGGCGCATCGGCAGAGCTCCCGGCAATTTCCAGCGAACCTCCCGCCAGCGCCTGAATACCTACGTCGGACGCGCGAATGACGACCAAATCGACATCGAGTCCCTGGCGTTCGAAGAAACCCATCTTCGACGCAATCCACAGTGGACCATAGCCAAGCGTCTTGGTAGCCGAGCTGACACGAAGCTTGATTCTTTCTTGTGACCCGCACGGTGGCGCATGCAGGAGAAGCAGCACGATCGTTACAATGACAGAACACTTCGTCAACATGGCGCCTCCTTTTGGAGAGCTGTTCGCGGCGGCCGTTAGGTAAGAACATCGTCGCCGCGCCATCGTTCGATGGTCGCTTCGTCGTAGCCGAGTACTTCGCCGAGAATCTGGTCATTGTCGGAACCGAATCTATTGGGCAAACGGTAGGGCTCTTCCTCCAGCCCTCCAAACAAAATGCCGCTGCGCGGGATCTCAAACGGGCCGATGAGGGAATCGGGAAACGCCGCGAAGTAGTTTCGATGCCGCAGTTGCGGGTCCTTCAATAAGTCTGCGCCGGTTTGCACCACGCCCGCGGCAACGCCCGCGGATTGGAGCTTGGTCATCACATCTTCCGCGGTTCTTGTCTGCGTCCACCGCTGCACGATCTGATCGAGTTCGGATGAATGCTTGAGCCGCGCCTGACAATCGGCAAAACGAGGATCGCCAGCCAATTCGGCTTTACCTATCACGCGACACAGTGCGCGCCATTCGTCATCGTCGCGGACGGAAATCACGCACCAGCGATCATCGCCCTGACACCGGTAGCAGCCATGCGGCGCCGCTCCGCCATACTGATTGCCTTGGGGTTTTGGATCATCGCCGTTAACCGAAGCTTCGAGATAGGTTGTGCCGAGCGTGTAAGCGGTGCCTTCGATCTGCGCCAGATCGATGGTAACTCCTCTCCCCGTCCGGCGGCTATTTAATAAGGCCGCGATCATCAAGGTCGGCCCGATGATGAATCCCAGATGATCAGGATATACTCCCTGACTGCCAATGGGGCGGTTCTGTTCGGGGTGATTCCACAAATACGTCATGCCGGAGAAGGCAGTTAAATTGAACCCCCAGGTTCCATAACTGCTCTTAGGTCCATCTGAGCCGAAGCCGGGCATTTTAAGAATCGCAAGTTTAGGATTAGCTTTGCGAAGCTCTTCATCGCCTAAACCAAGTTTATCCAACACTCTAGGACGGAAATTTTGCAAAATCGCATCGGCTTTTCCGGCGAGCTCTTTGATTAGCCGCTGGCCGATCGAATGCTTGAGATTGACGCTCAGCGACCGAACGCCAAGATTGCACTCGATGAAGCGCGGCGCTGCGTCGATGTCTTGGTGTTGGCCGTAATGGCGAAAAGTGTCGAGTCCGCCTTTTCGGGACTCGATTTTGATGACCTCAGCGCCGTAGCTCGCCAGCAACCTGCCGGCATAAGGACCGGCATACCCGGTCGTGAAGGTGAGGATTCGCACCCCTTCCAGTATGCGATTCGCGCTCAACACGGTTAGTCCGATCTGTTAGCGATCATGTAAATTCGCCCGAGATTCGCAGTAAAGATCATCTGTGTACGGTTCAAGCGAGTCATCTGAATTGATACTTGAGGTTTTTTAGATCACGCCATCCGCCGCCAGAACTGCCAATTCATTCAGTTCCAACCCGAGCTCGCCGCAAAAGATCTCTTGATTGTGCTGGCCCAAAAGCGGCGCGGGCGCCGGCGCCGCGCGTTGACCATTCACCATAAACGGACTTCCCGGTTGCTCGAACGATCCGATCACAGGATGTGTCACGGTGGCGAAGAAACCTCGCGCCCGAATGTGCGGGTCCTTCATAAAATCCGATGGCGTGTTGACCGGCAGCCCCGGTATGCCGTGCTTCTGCATCAGTTCGGCCAGATCTTCTTTGAGAAAACGAGAGGTAAACGAAGTCACCTCCGCGTTGATATAATCAGCGTTAGCACGCCGCAGGTTGCTGTTGATCCATTTGGGATCGTCGAGCTCCGGCGCGTGATCTCCCCAGACTTTGAGCAACAACGGCCAATGAGCCTGCGTCACGAACAGCGCGATGTAGCCGTTCTTGCATTCAAACAGATTCGCTGGCGCATTGTGCTGGTGCTGGCTGCCGGCGCGCTTCATCACCCGCCCCTCGGCAGAATAGTTGAAGGCCACATGTTCGTGCAGTGCCAAACTGGCTTGAACGGAAGCGTCAATGTACGCACCGATACCTCGGGTCTCCCGCTGCCAGAGAGCCAAGGTAATGCCGTAGGCGGCGAATAGGCTGGCATAGTAATACGATTGAGTTTCCGGCGGATTACAGGGTGCCATCTTCGGGTCGCCGCTGATGTAGAGCAATCCACCCATAGCGGTGCCGACGATGTCCGGCGCCTTGAATTGCGCATAGGGTCCGTCCTGGCCGAAGCCCGTAAGCGACGCCAGAATGAGTTTGTTTTGCATCTCGATCAAATCGCTATAACCCAAATTGTGCGACGCGAGAAAACCCGGCGCGAAAGTTTCGATTACGACATCCGCACTCTTCGTGAGACGTAACAATAACCGCTTACCCTGCGATTTTGTTATATCTAATGTAATACTTCGCTTGCCGGCATTGAGATAAGCGAAACGAAGACTGCCTTCGCGGTGCGCATGGCCCTTGGCAAAGGGCGGCTCGGAGCGGGCCGAGTCGCCTTGCGGCGGTTCGATTTTGATGACGTCCATGCCCATGTCGCCGAGCAATTTGCCGCATAGCGCGCCCATGGATGATGTCAGATCGAGGACGCGGTAGCCGGGAAGGAGCGCCGCCGATTCAGTCGTATTGATCATGCTAGTCTCTGAAAACTCTTTCCCTACAGGCTGCTCAAAAGATCTCAAATGCGAGGCGCGCGAAGGTCGGTGAGCGGAGGAGTACGCTTCAGTACGTTGAAGCGAGTCGGACGAGCGCAACGAAGCATATGAGTCTTTTCAGCAGCCTGTCAGGATTTGTAATTCTTAATGATGTGCTGGGCGAGACGCCAACGCAAAACTTCCGGAGTTCCTTCGGTAATGCGAATACTGCGCACCTGGCGATACCACCACTCGAGCGGCAGATCCCGCATCAGCCCTAATCCGCCATGCACTTGAATCGATCGGTCGACGACCCGACTGGCCATTTCGGCGCACATGATTTTGGTCATGTAGGATAAATGCCGGACATCCTCGCCGCGGTCATGACGCCAGGCGCACTCATAGACCATCAGCCTGCAGGCGTGCAGCTCCATCGCCGAATCCGCGATCATAAACTGAATCGCCTGCCGGTCAGCCAGCGGGCGGCCAAAGGTGGTGCGCACCTTGGAATATTCGATCATCATATCCAGCGCGCGGCTGGCGATGCCGACTGGACGCGCGCCGTGGCCGCGAATGCGTCCCTCTTGTATCCAGCCCTGGGCGATCGCAAAGCCCTGGCCCTCGCCGCCGATGATGTTCGCCGCCGGCACGCGCACATCTTCGAAAAGAATTTGTCCGGGTGTGTCGCCCATCATCGTTGGCCATAGGCGCTCCAAGGTGACGCCTGGCGCTTTCATATCGACGATGAAACAAGTCACGCCGCCGCGCGCGCCTTTTTCCGGATCGGTGACAGCGATCACCTGAGCGTAATCCGCCGACTTGGCGCCGGTGATGAAACGTTTTGTGCCATTGATAATGTAGTGATCGCCATTTTTTACGGCGCGGGTTTTCATCCCTGCCGGATCGCTGCCGGCATCCGGTTCGGTCTGCGCGAAGCAAACCCGTTTCTCGCCGCGAATCACCGGATAAAGAAACCGTTCCTTTTGTTCCTCGTTACAATGAAACAGCACCGGCCGGACTTCGGGCCCGAAGATCGGCGCATAACGAAACGGAATCGCAACAGTGCGCGCCACCTCTTCCATGATGACGCAACGGCTCATCAGATCGAGACCGGCGCCGCCATACTCAGGCGGCACGTCCAACAACCAAAGACCAATCGCCTTTGCCTTCTCCTGGAGCGGTTTGATGTATTGTTCCGGCATATCCTCGCCCTCGGGCCGGCACTCGCGCTCCAACGGAATCAGCTCCTTGTCGACGAATTTACGAACCGTTTCTTTTAATAGCTGCAACTCTTCGGGTAAATTGAAGTCCACCTTAGCTCCGTCTTAACTTTCTTCCGCAATTGGACCGGGCTCACCAAACCCGGTCCAATTGCGATTACTTCAGATTCAATTTAAAACTCAAACCTACTTGGCCTCGCGATTGTACGCGCCCAGTCCGGGCCGATAGGTCTTCTCATCGAGGAACTGTTTCATCCCCGTCTCACGCCCCTTTTCCGGGTCGGTCAAACGAAGCGCAGTGCCTTTGGCGCTCATATATTCTTCTGCCTGGTTGTAGTCCATGGTGCGGCAATACTTGAAGACTTCCTTGGCGGCTCTAAGCACTTGAGGATTTTTTTCCATCAGTTTCTTGGCAAGCTTGACAGTCTCGTCGCGCAGTTGTTCCTTCGGCACGGCGTAATTGATCAGCTTCAATTCCGCGGCCTTTTTGCCGTCAAACGGATCGCCGGTCATGATGTACCACATCGCATCTCGGTAGCACATGGCATCGGCGAGCACGCGGCTCACCAAACCGCCGGGGAAAATCCCCCAGTTGATTTCGCTCAGACCAAAGACCGCATCCTCGGCGGCAATCGCGAAATCGCACGCAATCAAGGGCGTAAACGCGCCGCCAAAGCAAAAGCCGTTGACCATCGCGATGGTTGGTTTCGGAAAAGTAAATAGCCGGCGCCAGCGCCACTCTTGAGAAGCCCAGCTGGCTTTGCGTCTTTCCACCGGATTGGTATCGGTTCCCCTGAAATATTCGCGCAGGTCCTGACCGGCGCACCAGCTCGGACCGGCGCCGGTGATAACGACGACTTTGCTGTCTTTATCCACTTCCAGCTCGGTAAGCGCCTCGAGCATGTCGTAATGCAATTGCGGGTTCATCGCATTACGCTTTTCGGGACGATTGAGAATGACCCAGGCAATGCCTTGGTCTTTTTCGACTTTGACGGTTTTAAAATCTTTTACTTCTGCCATCGCTCTTTCCTCCTTATGTTCTCACGTTAGTTTGATTTGTGTTGTTCAGATGACGCTGTTCCCGTCCATATCAAGTCGCCTATCGTTGGTAAAGTGTTTTTACGAAACCGCTCGCCTCGATCTCGCGCAGCAGGCTATCATCGACAAACATTTTAGGATCCGCGCCTTTGGCTTTCGGATTGTCCTTTTCGATGAAGCCGAGCACCGTTTCGACGCCGCGCAATGACGGATATGGCACAGACTCGTAGTATTTCGCGATTAACAGATCTATGGAGCGTTCCAGGTTTTTTTCCTGCTCGGGACCGATGCGAAGCTTCTTCTTGACGATGTCCAAACTCTCCTGCTTGTTATGCTTGACGAACGCAATTCCTTCGACGTAACCCTTGAGAAATCGCACCACTTTGTCGCGATTGTTCTTGATGTACTGGCGCGTCGTCGCGACCATCGTATGCAGGTAGTAAATATCCGTATCCGCCATGTCGAGCAACACTCTATAACCGCGATCTTCGGCGACGAACATCGAAGGAATCGTCACCACGGCTCCTTCGATACCTCCCTTATCGAGGCTCGCCAGCATACTCGGCGAGGAGCCGAGTTGAAGAACCTGGACGTCATTCACGCTCATCTTCCAGCGCTGCAGCATCATGAGCAGAACCGAATGGGAAACCGCACCGATGCGAGTGACGCCAACCCGCTTTCCCTTCAGCTCCGCGGGCGTCTTTATGTCCGGTTTGGTAATAAGCCGTTGCAGTCCTTTGTTGACAACACTGGCGACCATGACTGTATCGCCGCCACGCAACGAAGCTGCGACCAACACATCGCCGGCTGAATTCACCATCTGCACGTCGTTGGCGATGAGCGCACTGATGCCGGCGGTCCCACCCTGTCCGGTGACGATCACTTCAGGATCGATGCCGTGTTTGCGAAAGAGTCCTTTTGTTTCAGCCACCCACACAGCGGTGTGCAGACCGCTCACCGAGCTCAACCCCATTCTAACTTTGTCCTGCGCCATCGCACGCCAACCGACGCAAAGAAAAAAAACAGTTATGGCCCATACGAATGTTTTTCGATTCATCGCTACGTTCTCCGTTTAGCTCTTGCCCACTTTCGCCGGTGCCTGGTGCCGATAAGCAGGATCGATATACTTCGGGCTTATAGTGTGTCCACCGTCGCGTTGGCTATGCATATAGATGAAATCGGCGGTCTCTAAAAA
>DASUVS010000097.1:0-9021 GCA_036378835.1 Binatia bacterium
GTACCAGGTCTGGCAGACCAAGTACACATAGGCGAATCCCCACGCGATTAAAGTGAACGTTGCGCCAGCGGCGAATAACTCGTCGGTGGTCACACGACGATCCTGCATCATATACCCAATCAGACTACCCGCTGCATAAAAATACAGCGCCGCTTCCAAGAGCGATGACCAAACCAACAAGAGCGGATCGACAAACAGCGCCGAAAGCACTGACAATATAAACGCCGGAATCGCGAGGACCCATGCTATCCAGTTGATCGCCGGGCTGCGGCTGACGACCCAGACTGCAAGCGCCAGGACGATTACCGAGAACGCGCCGAGCAAAGCCCGGCCGCTGTGGATCCCGTCAAACGCGGCGTACAGCATCAGGCTCAATAATTGCGCGGCAAGCAGGAATGCGGACGGGTGGTGGCGCACAAGAAGACGCCGCCGCAGAAACGAGATGTGTTGATAATTCATGGCGCTGCGTTATGGGTCATGGAATTCCACGATATTGCACGCCACATTGATGGAACAACAACGAGGATGCAAGCCTTATCTGGTGCAATAAGGTTGGTCAAAATGCGCTGGATCAGAATTGATTCACGGATTGTGACTGCATAAGGCCAGAAACATATTGCACGGATTGGCTGGGTGACATGTGTGCAGATTCATCGAGAAAGATTCAGAAATTTAGAATTTAAGGCCGGGTCTTGCAATCACACAGTTTCTTCTCCTTCCTCCCATCCGTTGGAGCCGGTGGCTCACCGTCGCCTCATGGGCCCGGGGCGGATACGCAGCGATCTTGTGAAGCCGAGACCCATAATCTTGTACGCCGAACGATTCCTCGATCGTCGCTTCCTTTCGGGGCCTCTCCACTTCGGCCGGATTGCTTTGGATTGCGCAGTGGCAGGACTCACCCACAAACAAACGATGATTGACAACTTTTCCGGTCCTGCGCTATTCCTCAGCCAAAAATAGGTTGCTTTAAGATTGCGAATACTGAGTGTGGGTTCTTCATTGTTGGTTGAAAGCAAACAACGATTCCTGTGGAGGCCTCATGTCTCGCAACCGTTCTTTGCCGCAACTGATCATTGTGTGCGCGTTGTTATCCGTCGGTGCAGCGGCTTGTGGCAGTGGAACGCCGCAGGCGCGATGGAGTCATCAAGACTGGCCCACCGGTCACTATAGAGTGGTTGAAGGATGGCCTAAGCCGTTGCCGGACACTCGTCACTCGCACGAGGGATGGACCTGGGGATCTTTTGGCGGCGTGTACGCTGAAAGCCCGGACCGAATCTGGGTCGCCATGCGCGGCGAGCTGCCGCTGCCGAAGGGCGCCGCCCCGTGGACACCCTATGCGGCGCTCAATCCGTCGCGCGGGAACGCCACCGGCAACTCGGACGGATTAAACGCGACATGCCAGCCTGACAAGAAGCGCGGATGGGAGCGCCGGTTCGAGCACTCGATCATCGTGTTCGATCGCCAAGGCAACCTCGTCGACGAATGGCCGCATCTCGAAGCGTTGTTTTCCAAAAATCCATGCGGCCGTGGGCCGCATCAGATCAAGATCAGCCCCTACGACAAAGCCCAGCACGTCTGGATCATCGACGACCAGCTGCACATGATTTACCGCTTTACCTACGACGGTAAGTTGGTGCACAGCAAAGGGCAGCTCGGTGTGCGCGGCCGCGGACCCAACACCTTCGACCGGCCGACGGACATCGCCTGGCTGCCCGACGGGACCTACTTCATCACCGACGGCTACGGCGGCACCCGCGTCGTCAAGTACGACGCCAACGACAAGTTCATCATGGATTGGGGCGGCCCGCCCAAGGATCCGAAGAACCCCGGGCCGAACGAGTGGAATACGGTGCACAGCATCGCGATCAGCGCCGACCGGCGGCTCTTCGTGATCGACCGCGGCCACGCGCGGATGCAGGTCTTCGACGAGAACGGCAAGTTCCTCGATATGTGGCCGCTCAAGTCACCGCACTGGCCCGCCAATCAGCCGACGCTGATGGTGAATCACTTCATCGACGAAAAAGGGTTCATCTGGGTCGGCGATGCGCCCACGAGCCGGATCCTTAAGTTCGATCTGAACGGGAATTTTCTCTACGCCTGGGGCGCTCCCGGCGGCCAACCCGGCCGGCTGAACTGTTCACACGGGATCACCACGGATCAACTCGGTAATCTCTATCTCGCAGACTGCTTCGCAGGCCGGCTGCAGAAGTTCGAACCGATCTCGGGGGCGGATCCAGACAAGATCGCAGGCCAGATTCTCCGGACGTGGGATACCTGGAAGCGCCCTTGAGCGCATCCTCTTAATCCGGTATTTCGGGCTCGACCAGTTTTGCTAGAAGGATGAGCGACTCCTGCCAGCCAAGGTAGCAAGCCTCGGCGGGAATGACGCTCGGCACTCCTTCCTGCACGATAGCCAACTCGGTTCCACAGGACACTTTCTTCAGAGTGACGGTCGTCTGCATCTCTCCGGGCAGACCCGGGTCGTCGAATCTGTCCGTGTAACGGATGCGCTCGTGTGGCATCAGTTCAAGAAACTGTCCGCCGAAGGAATGACTCTTGCCGGTGCTGAAGTTCGTAAAAGACATCTTGTAGGTGCCGCCGACTTTGGCATCGATGTGGTGAACCTTTCCGGTAAACCCGTTCGGCGGAAGCCATTTGGACATGGCGTCGCCATCCACAAACGCCTTGTACAATCTTTCGGGGGTCGCACGGAGCACGCGGTGAAGCCGGATAGTATTTCCTGACATGATTTTTCTCCTTTAGGTGGGTTCTCTGTTGCCGCTATGCCGCTCCGATATTTTCCAATCCTCGTTGCGGTTTTCGCTTTCATCTCTATGACGAATGAACTCAAACAGCCAGGACAGTATGGCTAAATTTTTTTTCGCATTACCTCACCGGCGGCGACGATCTCTATTTTGCCTTCACGAGCTCAAAAGCTTCATTTGCTTCCGACAAGAATTTATTGACTTTTCCCCGGCTCTTGCGGCCGGTCGAGTCTTCGACGCCGGTATGAGAGTCGACTCCGGCCGGCCGTACTTCGAGAATGGCTCTCTTGACGTTCTCCGGTGTCAGTCCGCCGGCGAGAATAACCGGTCGATCGGCAAGTTTTACCAGGCGCCGACTTACGCGCCAGTCATGAGTCTTGCCGGTCGCGCCCGATGCGCCGGTTTTTGGATCGAACGTATCGGTGATGAAGGCATCGACCAACGGTGATAACTCACCGACCATTGCTTCGAGAGCCTTGTCATCATGCATTCCGACGACCAGACTTTTGATGATGGTTAAATCCGGATCGACGGTTTTTAGATGCTTCAGCTCATCGCGGTGGATATCGCCATGGAGCTGTACGATGCGGGCCCCGAGGGCGTGACAGAAAGCGGCGATCTCACTCGCCTCATCGAGGTAGGTGATCAGCACTCCGAATACCGGCGGGGCGAGGCTCTTGATGATCGCCGCCGCCTCATCCTCCGTGAGATCCTGGCGATGAATTGGGAGCCGCAGCGGAAATCCCAAGTAGCGAATCTCGCATTGCTGAAGCATTGCCGCCTCGGCCGCGTCGATCACCCCGGCAATCTGGATTAAGTTGGCTTCGAGCATGTAAACCCGTCACGACAATTCGCGGTTAACCGTTACCAGAGTAATCAAAACGCTTCGCAATTTTTCGCCAAGGCGGCAAGGGCTCAGCGCATGACCACCAACGCGTCTACCGCGAACGCGCCCTGACCTTTCGGCAGTATGATTACTGGATTTAAATCCAGCTCGGCGATCTCGTCGCGCAGATCGTAGGCGAGCCAGGAAAGCCGCGCGGCCATTTCGGCCAGCGCGTCGATGTCGGCGGGCGGCACCCCACGCACTCCGGCGAAAACTTTTGCGCCTTGCAAGTTTTCCAGCGCTCCGCGCGCTTCGGTGGCGCTGATCGGCGGAATGCGCAGCGCCACGTCGGCGAGAATTTCGACGAACACGCCGCCGAGGCCGATGACCAACGTGGGCCCCAGTTGCTCGTCGCGGGAAATCCCCAGCAGACACTCGACGCCTTTGATTTGCTTCTGCACCAGAACGCCTTCGATGTTGGCCCCAGGCTTGAGTGCGCGCACCTTTGATAGCATTTCATCGTAGGCGCGCCGAACACTCTCACGATCGTCTAAACCCAAGCGCAGCGCGCCGAATTCGGTTTTGTGCGGCAGATCCACCGATGCGACTTTGAGAACGCAGGGGTAGCCGACTTGCTCCGAAGCCGTAACCGCTTCATCCGCCGAATGCGCCAATACCGTCTGAGTCGCCGTTATACCGTAGGCTCGCAACAGTGTTTCGGTTGCGCCATACGACAGCACGCCGTGGCCCAGCTCAGCGCGCTTCGGCGCCGCGCCGGCGCGGGTCGCTGCGATGAAGCGGCCGTTGGCGCGATCCACTTCGTTGCGCCGTAATCGCCCAAGCGCGCGCAGTGATTTGCGATAGTCGCCGGTGAAGGTCAAGCCTAAATCGTTGAGCCGTTTGTGCCAGACTTCCGCGGGCGGTTCGGTGGCGCGTGTGAGCACGAAGACACGCTTGTCGTTGGCTTTACTGAGATCGGCAATTTTGCCGTAGAGCGCCTCAGATGCCGGCGTAATTGTTTCGGGAAGATTCAGGCGGATCCCCAGCATATCGATATTGGGCTCTTGGAAAAATTTCTCCAGGCACAGATCAAAAGCCGCCGGCTTCATTCGTTGCAGGTCTTCGACGTCCAGGGGATTTCCCAGCAAGGTCGGCTTGTCGAGACTTGCCGTCAAAATATTCTGGGTTTCGGGGCTGAGCTCGGCGAGCGCAACACCCTCCTGATCGGCAATGTCGCACAGCAAGGTGCAATCGCCGCCGGAGATGGTTACCAGACCGACGCCGCGCTCGTGTTTATCCGGCCGGACCTTGGCGCCCGCAAACAGCGCGATGGTGTCGATCAGATCATCGAGATCGTCGATCAGAATAGCGCCGTGCTGCTCAAAAAATGCGTCCCAGGTGGCAGCCGTGCCCGCCAGTTGGCCGGTGTGCGCGATCACATTGCGTTTGGCTCGGTCGGTTCGGCCGGCGCGCAGTATCAGCACGCTTTTGCCGTTGGCGATGGCGCGGTCGAGCGCAGCAGCAAATCTTTGTGGTTCTTTCGGCGCTGCCTCGAAATAGGCGGCGATCACGTCGATCTCCGGACAGTCCGCTTGATACTCCAGATAGTCGGCGGAATTTAGAATAATTTCATTGCCGCCGCTGGCGCAGAGGTGAAATCCAAAACCGCGCTTGGTGCCCAGGATCATGATCAAGTTCATCATGCCGCTGCTTTGGAAAATGCAGCCGATATTTCCGGCGCGGAGATTCTTCGGCAGTTCGCCGCCCCAAATACCCAGCTTGGCCGGCACCGAAACAAAACCCATGCAATTGGGACCAAGTAGTTTCAAACCGCCGGCTCTGGCGGCATCGGTTAATTGTTGTTGTAATTTTTTCCCTTGCTCACCGCCTTCGGCGAAGCCGTCGGCAAAAATTACTCCGGCTTTGACCCTTTTTTTGCCTAACTCTTCGACCACGCCGACCACCGTGTTGGTATTGACCGCGATCACTGCGAGAGGAATATCCCCCGGCACTTCGAGAACGCTGGGATATGCTTTCAAGCCGAAGACTTCCGGCCGTCCCGGATTGATCGGCACGATCCGAGAAGACTCGAAACCCATGTTCTGCAAGTTCTTGATGATATTGACTGCGTAATGGTTGCGATCGCTGGCGCCGACGATGGCGAGACGATCCGCCTCAAAGAGCGGAGTCAAAGGACTGTTGTTGGCCAAAGTATTCTCCTATAACAGACTGCTGAAAAAGCCCATATGCCAAGATGAATTATGAAGCTGAAAACTGAATTCCGCTTTCAGATTTCCGCTTTCATCCTTGTGATTCGTGCGCCTGCCCTCTGCCTCCTTTGAGCAGCCTGCACCAGAGTCTTTCAGAATTGCGACTAATCGAGATGGAATTCCCATACCGCAGCCGGAAACGGATGTCCAAGCAACGCAGAGGCAAAATGCAAAGTTCCCCGGTCCAAAGAAGCGCTTTTATCTCTGCGGATCTGTTTTAGAGTTGCCCGAACGCCTTCTAGGAGCTATCTTAACTAGACTGTCTACTACCATCGAAATTACCGCTTATCATCCTTGTTCATCGTGTTGCCTGCGTTACTAAGAATAATCGCTCGACTGCCGCTTCGTTGGTTGCATCGCATTGGCGTGATGGTCGGCTGGGTCATGTACCGAACTTGGCCGACCCATGCGCGACGATTGAGAGAGAATCTGCGCGCCAGCGCGATTTGCGCCAGCGAGACGGAATATCACGCGCTGCTTCATGAAACCGTTCGTGAGTCGGGCAAAGCTGCGGTGGAGGTGGCAAAAGTTTGGTTCGGCCCCGATCGTGAAATCAACAAGCTGATCATGGGATGCCAAGGTTGGGCCGACGTGGAAGCAGCGCGAAAGCTCGGCAAAGGAATAATATTCCTTTCGCCTCATCTGGGTTGCTTCGAAATTGCCGGTCAGTACATTTCCCAGCGCATGCCGCTGATGGTTCTCTACCGGCCGCCACGGCAAAAATGGGTCAAGTCGCTGATCATCGCCGGCCGCAGCCGCGAACAACTGCGCTTGGCGCCGACCAATCGAAGAGGCGTTCAATTGCTTTTGAAGACTCTGCATAGCGGTGAAGCCATTGCGTTGCTGCCGGATCAAGCGCCCAAGTCCGCCGGAGTGTGGGCCGATTTCTTTGGCCGTCCCGCCTACACTATGTCTTTAGTGCGAAAATTGCAGCAAAGTACCGGCGCCTCGCTCATCAGTGTCTTTAGCAAGCGGCTGCCTTGCGGCACCGGCTTCGAGCTCGAGTTCGAGAGTGTCGCAAGCGAGAATTTCGACGAGAGCACGCTCAATCGCTTGGTTGAAAACCTGGTGCGGCGCTGTCCCGAGCAATACTTGTGGAGTTACAATCGCCACAAGGTGCCGCGCTTGGCCAGCCAACAACCCGCGCAGAGTTAAGGATATTCACGCGCCCGCAACAAACCCGCCAGTTCGCGCAGGTCGCCAATTTCTTCTAGATTCTGCAACGCCGCAATCAACTGTTCAGAACGATCCGCTGAGATGATGTCTCTAGCGTTGTTCCTGAACTTGGTCAGGACTTCGCTTTCGCTCATGGGATTTTCCGGATGACCTTTGGCGATTCGCGCGGTGTGGCTCAGACGCTTGCCGCTCTTCAGTTCGATCGTTACCGGGCAGTAGGTGCCGGGCTCGGGAATTGAATCATCGATGATCACCTGAACTCTGCGGAGCGCTTGCTGAACCAGCGGATCGTTGGCTTTTGCATCGGTGAAAGTATCATTGTCCAATTTGCCTTCAAGGACGCCAAGCGCAACGACATAATTGATCGCGAATTTTCCGCGCAGGCCGGTTTTCACTTCCGCGTGGAAATGCCGTTGGTAGCGCAGCGGCGGAATACTCACCTCGATCTTGGCGACAGCGGCAAAGTCAATCCCATGCTCGCGCTTTAGTTGCAGGGCCGCATCCGCCGCAAGAAATTGCGGCGCGCTGCACGGGTGCATCTTCAGCCCGAGCCCGGGGGATTCGAGAAAATACGGCTGACCGATGCCTGTCAACATCTTTTCGTAATCGCAGGTTCCCGGGCCGAAGAATGTGTCGCAAAAGCCGCGCGGCGCCTCGATGATATTGGGATCGGCGGTAAAACCTTGTTGCGCAAGAAGCGCGGCTTCGACACCGTTGCGCGCGGCATTGCCGGCATGAAACGGCTTGACCATGGAACCTTGCTGGCGCTGGATTCCTGCGGCTCCGGAGGCAGCCACGCCAAGAGCGGCTTTGATTTTTTCCGAATCCAATTTGAGCAAACTGACCGCTGCGATGACCGCGCCGATCCCGCCCCACACCGGCGTGCTGTGAAAGCCGCGTTTGTGCAGCTCGGGAGTGCCCGCGGCCAACTGCGTGAGCACTTCAATCCCAAGAACATAGGCTTTCAAAAGATCTTTTCCCGAGGCGCCGATATTCTCGCCCAGCGGGAGCGCGGCCGCGGTGATGACGCTGCTCGGATGACCCGCACGCAAGTAAGCATCCCAGTCATCGAAATCCAAAGCGTGAGCGAGTAAGCCGTTGGTAAAGGCGGCCATTGGCGCCGAAGCTTTCTCGTTCGTTCCCCAGATGGACGCGTCCTGCGAATGTCCGATGCGCTTGCAGTAATCGAAGGCGATCGCCGCAACCGGCGTGCTCGCCGCCGCCAAGCCAGCGCCGATGGTATCGAGCAGGTGCATTTTGGCGTTGCTCAAAGCACTATCGGAGATGGCCGAATAGTCGGTCTCGGCGACGAAACGAGCTAAGGTGTCGGTGACGGGTGGCGGCGTTGCCATCTTGTTCTCCTGCGAATTGGAAGGTATTAAAGTCCAATATCGAAATCGCCCACGACTGTCTATCGGACGTCGCTGCCGGCGACAGGGTGAGTAAAAATTAAAGAGGTAAAGGCATGAAAGGTTGTTTGGACGGCATCAGAGTTTTGGAGCTTGGCAATTTTATTTCTGGCCCTTATGGCGCGATGTTGCTCGCGGATATGGGCGCCGAAGTGATCAAGGTTGAGAATCCCAAAGGCGGCGATCCATTTCGCGGCTGGGATTTTGGCGGCGACCAACCCAATTTCTGGGCTTACAACCGCGGCAAAAAAAGTGTGACCTTGAATCTGCAAACAGCCGAAGGCCAGGAAATTTTTTATCGCTTGGTGAAGCAGGCCGACGTAGTCATGGATAATTACCGTCCAGGCGTAACCAAGAAGCTGGGCATCGATTTCGAATCGCTGCAGAAGGTCAATGAAAAAATTGTATGCTGTTCGATCACAGGTACCGGCCCGACCGGTCCGTACGTCAAACGGCCCGCCTATGACACGGTAGGTCAAGGCATGGGCGGCATGATGAGTGTTCTCATGGATCCACAAAACCCTAAGCCGGTCGGCCCGGCGTATGCCGACTGCTTGAGCGGCATGTTCTCGGCG
>DASUVS010000098.1:0-11295 GCA_036378835.1 Binatia bacterium
GACGACCGGGACTCCTTTTTTGATGATGCCCGCCTTCTCCCGCGCGATCGAAGCTATATCGAAACCGAGAAAAGCTTCATGATCTCTAGAGATGGTCGTGATCACCGTCACGATTGAGCGAACTAGATTGGTGGCATCGAATCGGCCGCCAAGCCCGACTTCGATCACTGCCGCATCAACTCGCCGGCGGGCAAAATATAGAAAGGCCATCACCGTCACGATTTCAAAAAACGTCAGCAGGATATGAGCTGTCTCTGTTCGGCGCCAAATTTCCTCGGCGAGCGCGACAACTTCATCGGCGGTAATTTCTTCGTCGTCGATGCGGATGCGTTCGGTGAATGAAACCAAATGCGGCGAGGTATACAGCGCGGTGCGATAACCGGCGGAGCAGAGGATTCGATGCAGTATCGCGGCAGTCGATCCTTTACCGTTGGTGCCGGCGATGTGGAAAGAAGGAAATGTTTTCTCCGGATGATCGAACAGCGCCAGCGCCCGTTCCATACGCTCCAGGCGCAAATCGATGATGCCGCCGCGCAAGTTATAAATTCGATTGAGCGTTTTCAGGTAGGCATCCATATACTCGCCTGTGAGCGGGTGCCTGAACGAACCGGGTTCTAGTGTTTTCGACCATTCCGGCGCGATCTTTTCATCGCCCGCTTAATCTTCGACACAAAATCTCCGGCAGCTTGGGCTTTGGCCAAGCTGCCGTTAGCTCGTTCGATGGATTCAACCAGCGCGCTGCCAATCACCACGGCATCGGCGAATTGAACGATCCATCCGGCCTGCTGCGGAGTGGAGATGCCGAAACCAACACCGACTGGAATCGCCGTCATCCGTCGCACTTGGGCGACCTGAGAACGCAACTGCTGGTCCAGGGATTGGCGCGCTCCAGTGACTCCGGTCACAGATACATAGTAAATAAAACCGCGACCCTTTCGAGCTACAAGCTCTAATCGCTCCTTGCCGCTGGCCGGAGACAAGAGAAAAATTAAATCCATTCCTTCGGCGTCCGTCCAACGCTTTAATTCTTCGCTCTCTTCCGGCGGCAGATCGACACATAAAACGCCGTCGGCTCCGGCTTGCGCAGACTGGCGCGAAAACTCTTTTAAGCCGAATCTAAAAAATGGATTAAAGTAACCAAAGAGAATCACCGGAATCTCCGAGGTGGAGCGGAATCGCCGGAGCATCTGCAGAATCTCGGGGAGAGCAATTTTATTTTTCAACGCGCGTTCGGAGGCGCGTTGGATGGTTGGGCCGTCCGCAGTCGGATCGGAAAAGGGAATTCCCAATTCGATGCAATCCGCTCCAGCCGTTTCAAGGGCACGCATTATCTGGAGCGTGGTCTGGAGATCCGGATCTCCGGCGGTGATAAACGGAATCAGTGCCGCTTCGTCGGCCTTTTTTAACTCGGAGAATTTTTTTTCTATTCGACTCATTCTGAATCAAGTTGTTCGCTAAGCTGAAAATTGACAGGACGGCTATTCGGCGGCGTGAAGTAGGATCTGCGAGTACCTAGAATTTGACTCCCAGGTAATCTCCCACGGTGCCCATATCTTTATCGCCCCTGCCGGATAAATTGACTACAATCGTCTTATTCTTACCCAGCCGCGGCGCCAGTTGCATCACGGCGGCGATGGCATGAGCGCTTTCCAGCGCGGGAATGATTCCCTCGACTTGAGCCAAAAATTGGATCGCTTCCATCGCGGCTCGGTCGGTTGCCGACGCAAACTCCACCCGGCCCAGATCCTTTAGATAGCTCAGCTCGGGGCCGACACCGGGATAATCCAATCCGGCGGCAATGGAATGGGTCTCGCGTATTTGACCGCCATTATCTTGCAAGATGTAACTCTTGCTGCCATGTAAGACACCCACCTCACCACCCAGGACTGAGGCGGCATGCTTGCCGCTCCTCAGACCTCGTCCGGCTGCCTCGACACCGATCATGCGCACGGTTGGATCTTGAACGAACGGGTAAAACAATCCCATGGAGTTGCTGCCGCCGCCGACGCACGCAACTAGGCAATCCGGCAGCCTGCCTTCCTGCCTCAGGATCTGCCGGCGCGCTTCTTGGCCGATCACCGACTGAAAATCGCGCACCATCATTGGATAGGGATGAGGGCCGGCCACCGAACCGATCAAGTAATAGGTGTCAAAAACATTGGTTACCCAATCGCGCAAGGCCTCGTTCATCGCGTCTTTCAAGGTCTTGCTGCCGGATTCGACGACGCGAACCTGAGCGCCAAGAAGCTTCATCCGAAAAACATTCAGCGACTGTCGCGCTACGTCCTCCTTGCCCATGAAAATTTCACATTGCATGCCGAATCGCGCGGCTACCGTTGCCGTCGCGACGCCGTGCTGCCCGGCGCCGGTTTCCGCGATGATGCGGGCCTTTTTCATCCGCCTGGCCAGCAGTATCTGGCCAATGGTATTGTTGATCTTATGAGCGCCGGTGTGACAAAGATCCTCCCGTTTCAAATAAATCTTCGCCCCGCCCAATTGCTCGGTAAGCCGCTCAGCAAAGTAGAGCGGAGTTTCCCGACCGGCGTACTCCCGCAGGTGACGGTGAAACATTTTTCGAAACGCGGAGTCTCGTCGCGCCTTCGCGTAAGCCCGTTCCAGCTCCATGAGAGCCGGCATCAGGGTTTCGGCGACGTAGCGCCCTCCATAAGGGCCGAAATGGCCGTGCTGGTCAGGCAGTTTCTTTAGCGGCGCTGATGAAGCGTTTGATTTTTTCATGATCCTTAACACCGGGGCGCACCTCTACGCCGCTGCACACGTCCACGCCGTAGGGATGAAGCCGTCGAACCGCCTCGGCGACGTTATCGAGATCGAGCCCGCCCGACAGAATGATTTTTCCAGTATCGAATCCTTCCAGCCACTCCCAGGGAAATGACATGCCAGAGCCGCCGTATCCAGAGGACCAGGAGTCGAGAAGGTAATAATCTGCAGGGAAATCGTGAATACCTTTCAAAGATTGTTTATCTTTGAGCCGAAAAGCCTTGATCACTTGAATGCCCCAGCCCCGGCAGTCATCGGCACTCTCATCCCCATGGAACTGGATTGTCTGATACCCGCAACGCCCCTCAGGGAGCGTGCCCTTCGCCAAAATTTGCTTGATCCGTTCTTTGGCCTCGTTGACGAACAGGGCGACATTCCATGCGTCCGCAGGCAATTGGCGCAAAATGGCGCCGGCCTTCTCCGGAGCAAGAGAGCGCGAGCTTGGCGGATAGAAATTAAATCCCAGCGCGTCGGCGCCATATTCCAACGCTTTCTCGGCATCCGCCAAGTTTGTAATGCCGCAAACTTTTACCTTAACCATGATGGCCCGATCGCGCCGCCGCCTAAGTCATAGACAAATAGGTTGAAGCTGCCTTGTGCGTGGAAATTTAGGATCGCAGCAACTCTTGGAGCTTCTCACCCGGGTTCGGCGCGCGCATGAGCGATTCGCCGATGAGGAAAGAATGGATGCCCCACCGTTCAACTTGCCTTATTTGTTCGGCGCCGTCGATACCGCTCTCAGAGATTATCAGAGTACCGCCGGGAACTCGCGGCGCCAGCCTTTCCGTCGTCGCCAAGCTGACTTCAAACGTCTTCAGATTCCGATTGTTGATACCAATTATTTCCGCGCCGGCGTCGAGCGCGCGCTCCAGCTCTTCCTCGTTGTGAACTTCGACCACGCTGTCGAGCGATAAAGCGGTCGCCGTTTCACGCAGATCGCGCAGAACCGTTGACTCTAGCAATGCGGCAATCAGCAAGATTGCGTCGGCGCCATAACTTCGCGCCTCGGTGAGCTGGTAAGGATCGATAATGAAATCTTTTCGTAACAGCGGCACAGCGACGGCGCCTTTGATCTCTTCCAGGTATGTCAGACTGCCTTGAAAAAATTTCTCCTCCGTGAGCACGGAAATGGCGCTGGCGCCATGATCGGCATAATCTCTGGCGATAACCACCGGATTGAAATCGGCCCGGATCAAACCTTTCGACGGCGACGATCGTTTGATTTCGGCAACGATGCGCCGGCTACCGCCACTCAGCTCTCGGGCAAAGCCTCTGGTCGCTCGGTAGTACAAGGGTCGATCATGCAAAGCCGCCAGCGGAGTTTGCTTTTGCCGCTGTTCCAGCACAGTGCGCACGTGCTCGACGATGTTGGCGAGAAAGTCAGCCATAGGCCTAGGCCGCGTTGGTCAATTGCGCCAATTGCTCGAGCTTTTGCCGCGCTCTTCCCGAATCGATGGAATCTGCGGCAACCCGGATTCCGTGTTCGAGTGTCTCGGCTTTGCCGCTGACATACAAGGCGGCGCCGCTGTTGAGCAGCACCACATCACGCGCCGGCCCCTTATCACCTTGCAGAATGCGCTTGATGATTACGGCGCTCTCCGTGGCACTTCCGGCGTGGAGAGCCTCCAAAGGATAAATCTTGAAACCTATCTTCTCGGGTTCGACCGTATACTCTTTGACCTCTCCATGGCGTAACTCGGCGATTTTTGTCGGGCCGCAAAGCGATATCTCATCCAACCCCTCCATGCCGTGGACCACCATGGCGCGCGCGCTGCCCAGATTTCTTAATACGTGGGCGATTACCGAGACGAGCTCGCCGTCGTAGACGCCGATCAGCTGGTGATTGGCCATGGCTGGGTTGGTTAGCGGGCCGAGCAAATTAAACACCGTTCGTATGCCGATGTCGCGGCGCGGTTGCACCGCATACTTCATCGCCTCATGCAGCAACGGCGCAAACAAAAAACCAATGCCAATCTGTTGGATACAGCTCTCGACGCGCTCTCGGGGGGCGTCGACTCTAACTCCCAAAGCGGCAAGCACATCGGCGCTTCCCGACTGACTCGACACCGAACGATTGCCATGTTTGGCGACCTCGACTCCGGCGCCCGCGGCGACAAACGCCGAAGCCGTCGATATATTGAAAGTGCCTTTTTGATCCCCACCGGTGCCACAAGTATCTAAGACAACCTTCGAACCGACTTGAACACGATGGGCCTTTTCGCGCATCACCCGCGCCGCGCCGGTAATTTCTTCTACGGTCTCGCCTTTCATACGGAGCGCGGTGAGAAAGGATGCCACCTGCAACGGCGTCGCCTCACCCGTCATGATTTGATTTATGACATCGATGGTTTCCTCTTCCGAAAGATTGTTGCGCCTGACCAATCTCTCGATCGCTTCTCGAATATTCATAATTCCCTGGATCTTTAGTCATCTGCTCGTGGCAAACGCCTTGGTCAAGTGTTCCTTTCTTTGCAAAGCCTCCTGTGTTTTCTCGGCCTCGTCACGTGATTCGAAACGGCCCACGCGCACTCGATACCAGACTCTTCCCTGAATACGTGATTCAGATAAATAGGCGTTGTAGCCTTTATCCCTGAGCCTATCAACCCAGGTTTTGGCGGATTTTTCATCAGGAAATGCATTGACTTGAACAGTCCAGGGTCGGTGAGATTCTTTGGCATCGGCTTCAGCGGGCCGAGATTTGCTGACAGCCGCCGCAGGCTTGTCCTCAGCTCGCTTGGCGATGGATGCCACCTCTTGCCTGGCCGGCAATCTTTCTCTGGCTTCAGCTTTGGAGTTTTTCTCGGCTTTCTTGGCCTCTCGCGGTTCTTCTTCGTTGCGAGCTTGCGCCGGCGCCGGCCTTGTCAGGGTGTCATAGAATGTTATTTCTTCTTTTGGACCGGAAAACGCTGAACTGGTCCCCTGCGCGGGCCTGATAGGGATTTTCATAACCGGTTCGGCCGGTTTGACTATTTTCCGTTCTTCCATTCCCTGTCCCACCAACATGCCCAGAAAGAAAACGATCATGGAAGCAACGCCGAAGCCGCAGCCCAGCAAGATGAACTGCATGCGGCTGAAGTAGAAGCGTTTGTCCTTTCCCTTGCGATTCTCTGCCATAGATGCCGATCCTTTGGTTGTTAGGTGGCGCTGGTCACCGTTCGAGGTCAGCTCGAGCAATCATCTTCATCGGAGCGTCGATGCCCAGTAGGGTCAGACCGCGACGGACGGTCAATTGAACCATTTGCGCCAACAACATGCGTGCTGCGGTCAACTCTCGATCTTCTGAGAGGATTCGAGTGCGATTATAGTAGCGATGAAATTCTCCAGCTAGATCCAATAGAAAAAATACCATGCGGTGCGGCTCGAGCTCTCGGACGCACTCTTCGAGAACATCGTTGAATTGAGCCATCCGGCGGATCAACTCGATCTCCTCAGCGAGTTCCAGCCGCTCCAACGCGATTGTCCCGATGTCGGCCGCGTCCAAGAAAATTCCGTTCCGGTGCGCCTGTTCGAATATACTCGCGACACGGGCGTGAGCATACTGGACATAAAAAACCGGATTGTCGCTCGACTGCTGCTTGGCGAGATCCAAGTCGAAATCGAGATGGCTATCGGTCTTGCGCATGAGAAAAAAGAAGCGCGCCGCATCTCGTCCTACTTCGTCCAGAACTTCCTGCAAAGCAACGAATTCTCCGCTGCGCTTGCCCATTCTCACCGGCTCGCCGGCTCTGGTGAGTTGAACCATCTGCACCAGGACCACGCGCAAGATGCTGTCATCGTAGCCAAGCCCGCGCAAAGACGCCTTCAAGCGCGGCACATAGCCGTGATGGTCGGCGCCCCAGACATTGATGAGTTTGCCAAAGCCGCGCTCGAGTTTGTTGCGGTGGTAAGCGATGTCTGCGGCGAAATACGTGAGCTCGCCATCGCTCTTGATCACCGTCCGGTCCTTGTCATCGCCAAACGCCGTGGACTGGAACCATTCAGCGCCGTCCTTGGAATACACCAAGCCGCGGTCGCGCAGCAGCTCGATCGACTCAGCGATTTCGCCCCGCTCACGCATCGCTTTTTCGCTGAAAAAAGAATCGAAGCGGATATGAAAATCGCTCAACTGCCGTCGGATCGTAGCGAGCAGAGAATCGCCGCCATAGCGGCGAAAAAATGCTACCGCCGCTTCTTGGCTCTGGCTGAGAAACTTATCGCCGTGTTGCTTTTTTATTTCGGCGGCAATGTCTTTGACATACTCTCCAGGGTAGCCGCCTTCAGGGAGTTCGCATGAATCGCCGAACAGTTCGCGATAACGAGCGTACACCGACCGTCCGAGATTCTCCATCTGGTTGCCGGCGTCATTGACATAATACTCCCGCTCGACATTGAAGCCGGTCGCCTCGTGCAACCGAGCCAGGACATCGCCGATTACCGCGACCCTGCCATGACCGACGTGTAACGGACCGGTTGGATTGACGCTGGCAAACTCGATCTGGACCTTCTTCCCATGTCCAAGATCAAGCTGTGTGTCCTTGCCAGTCACCAGATCGCGCAAGCGTTGATAATAAAACTTCTGCGAAAAGGTAAAATTCAAGAAACCCGGACCGGCAATGTCGATGCGCGCGAGCATGCCTTCGGGATCTTCGATATTCTTGACAATGGCATCCGCGATCACTCTCGGCGGTTTCTTCGCGGCCTTTGCCCAGTGCATCGCAATGTTGCTCGCCAGATCGCCGAACTCCCGTTGTTTTGGCAGCTCAAGAACTAAAGCCGGGATTTCTGTCGAACTCAGATCTCCCGCCTTCGATATCTTCTCGATGGCTCGGGTTAATAAACCCGCAAGGTGTTTTCGCATCGGTCGTTTGATGGAGTGATTTTCTTCCGCTCAGGCGATGCACGCCGCAGGCGATGACTTGGCACGGCTCAATTATACGGGGAAAGTGATCGGAAAGCAGCGTTATAACGATCATTTATAACGGCTTATTCGTCTTCAAGTCAACGACAACCGAGCTCACCGGCGCGCCAGACACCTGTAGTTCGACCGCGCCCGACGTCTGGGCGGACTTATTTAGCTATGTCGGCTTGCCCAAAGATCTATCCAACCTGTCCTCAAGTTCTCCAATGTAGGCCGCCAAGCTGTTGCCGGTCTGTTCTAAAGCTGAGCGCAGGTCGCGCTCGATCTGATCCAATCTGGCTAACAGCAGAGATTTTGATTGCTCCATATCACCCGACACCTTCTGTAGCTCAGTCTCCACGAAGGTTTGTAATTGATTAAATCGGGAGGTTTCAGCTTGCTCGGCCAAGTCACGCTGGGACTGCAGTTCGCGGCCGTGGCGGCGGCTCTCCAGCAGAACGGTTGATTGCAAATAGGTGATGTAAATCAGAAAGAGAAGAGTTAGCAGCCCCACGATCGCCAATAAAATCAGTCCAAGAGGCGCTTCAACCGAGGTAAATCCTAAAGAAAGCGCCGTTGGCGCTATAAAAGCACCCCAATTGAGCGCCGAAAAAACCGCTATCAGACCCAAGACAGACAGTATCAGCAATGTGCGCAAATACATGAAGACCTCCCCCACGGCTGCGCTCGCGTTAAATCGCACAAGCGCGAATAGCTTGAACAATGCTCGATCGGCACGACGACGAAGAGAGGACCTGAGGTGGCGATCAAAGACGAGGGTCGTCTTGAAATCCACGAGGGACAGCGCGGCCAGTCCCCGAAACCCGGCAATTAGCGCCGCGGGTTCTACGACTTCAACTCAGATTCGCTCCTGCCGGTGATAAGATCGTACACGTTGCACGCGATTCCCGTCGCTTCGTAGCCATCCGTCCCGGTCGCTTGAGCAATCGAGAACATCTGATAGGCCAAGGCGACAAATGGCATGGGAACTTCCATCTGACGCGCCATGTCCAATCCGAATCCCACGTCCTTGGGCATCCAGGATTTGCGCGGCTTAAATTTTCGGCTGGCAACGATCTCGCAAATGCGGTCGATCGCGACGGAATTTTGCTGCGAATTTTTGAGCACGGTGCGAAAAGTCTCTTCCGAAAGCCCGCCCTTCTTTAGCCAGGCGGCAATTTCCACCAGACTCAAATGCTGCACTGCGGCAAACATCGCCATGGCATTCTTCACCAGTTTGGCATTGCCGAGGTCGCCGACGTACAGAACCTTGTTACCCATGGCATTGAATACCGGCTGATGTTCATCAAACAAATCTTTAGAACCGGAAATCCACAATGACAGAGTTCCTGCCGCCGCCGCTTCTTCGACCCCGCCCGCCGAGCCATCGAGAACCGTCCAACCCTTTTGCGCCAACTGCTTACTCACATCGACAATCGTTTTTTTGTCGATGCTGCTGAAGTCGATCCAGAGCTTGGCGCCGCCGCCTGCCTGATGCAGCCCGCCGTTGCCTAAGCCCACCGCCTGGACCGCCTCGTTGTATGGCAGCATCGACATAACGATGTCGCAGGATTCGGCAAGCGCTTTGGGTGATTCCTTGAACACCGCTCCCTGGCTCTCCAAGCTGCCGCATTGCTCGCGGCGTAAATCATGGATCACCAACCGGTGTCCCGCCTTGATCAGGTTGGCGGCCATACCACTGCCCATCCCGCCGGTTCCGATAAACCCTAGAGTTTTCATTTAACCTCCCAACAGCAAACTCACGGAATCTTCTCTTCAGGAACGAGTTCCACTCCTTCGGGCCATAGCACCAAAACTAAAGTATCGCCGCGAGCCCGTGGCGTATGAACCGAATGCGCGTCCAGGTAGACGAGATCGCCCGGCTCAAACTGGCCGGTTTCATCCTCGATACGGCCCTTCAATACGAGATAAAATTCGCCGCCCACGTGCTCGTGCTTGAGGAAAGCGTCCGCGGCGGCATCGGCGGCGATTCGATAAAGCACCAGCTCGCGTTTGCCCTCCTTAGCCAATCGCGCCATCGAAAGGCCATTACCGAAGTCACGCCAGGATAAACGATCGATCCCCTGCTCAACTAAACGGATATCGGCGATGTGTTTTATCGATGCTCGAAAAATTGCCGTACCTCTATTCCTTCTGGGCTAAATAACACGCAGTTTGCGCGAACGAAAGCACTTTGTCCGATCGTGATGCGTCGCCAGTGGGCGATTTAGATTAGGCGATAGTCTCGTTGGGAAATCGGCCGGGCAACGCGCGGCTTCCACTATTCAATTGCGCGGTTCCATTCCTTGATCGCCGGGATTTCTTGATAATAACCAAGAATGTTCAGGGTGCCGGTATCAAGAAGAAAATGACGCCCGGCGCCCGCAGGCAATCCCAGCCAGCGCGCCGCGATCACCCGCAGCAAGTGCCCATGCGCGAAGAGCGCGACGTTTCCTTTCTGATCACGCGCTCGCGCGATGATGCGATCGGCACGCACGCCCACCTGGCCGGGAGTTTCGCCGCCTGGAGAGCCGTGCTCAAAGAGCAACCATCCTGGTGCCTTTTCGCGGATCTCACGCGACGTCAATCCTTCGTATTCGCCGTAATTCCACTCCATCAGATCGTTATCGACCTGCGCCTCAACGCCCAGCCCGGCGAGTTCACAGGTGTCTCTGGCGCGCTCAAGGGGGCTGGTTAGAACCATGACAAACTTCTGTTTGGCTAGAACCGGCTTCAGCCGCTTCGCCAGCATCCGGCCATGCTCCGTCAGCGGAAGATCGGTAATTCCGGTGTGCTGGCCCGTGAGGCTCCACTCTGTTTCGCCATGCCGGATTAGATAGACCTGCTGGTTGTCCATACTAATTTGCCTCGCGTCGACATATCCTCTTTACGTTCGCACCGGTTTCATGCTGCCTTGAAGCCGGCGCGAGGAAGACTAAAGCGCAATTCGATGGATCAGATTATTTTCCATGAGCGATGATTCGACAGCATCAGCGTCTAGCCGTACTCTACGCGCTATCCTTGCGGTCGCACGATTAACACCGAACAAGCAGATTCCTTGATCACGTGTTCGGCGGTGCCGCCTAAAAAGATTTGCTCGAGCGACGTTGCTCCTTTGGTCCCCAACACGATCAGGTCCGCGCGCCAGTCGCGAGCGCGATTGACGATCTCGTCGAAGGCTTGCCCGCTGACAACTTCGGTAGTTAGTGTCACCTTCTCCAGAGTCCCCTGTGATGACGCGACTAACTGTTCGGTGGCAAGATTGGCTTTCTGAACGAACTCTACGGTTGCTTCCCCCGCCGACGGTAACGCTTCAATCACGTGAAGCAAATGCAACGAAGCCGAGTGAATCGAGGCCATGTCGGCGGCAACGCGAAAAGCCTCTAGTGAGTTGGCAGAGAAATCGACGGCAGTTAAGATTCGCTTAAATGGCATGATCGGCCTCCCGGTTTGGGCTTTAACATTCTAGTTTACTTTAAACGAAAACACCTGGTGGAAGTAAGCACGTGCGCGATTACTGCGGCCTGCTGTCTATCGGCAAGAAAGTTCGCTGGACTGATTTACGGAGCGATCCAGCGCAGACGGAAACTTATTGGTTCTCCAAGACCTGGGGTTATTCGATTCGAAGACGCCGCCGGGCA
>DASUVS010000099.1:0-15500 GCA_036378835.1 Binatia bacterium
GCATAGACCAAATCGGCCCAATGTAGCTTGCCTATGACGAGCTGGACCTGCCTCTCCTGCCGCGCGAGTGCGACGGCGAGTGCTGTTTGCAGAGCCAGAAAGCTTCGTTCCGGGATAATACCTGTGTGCCAGAGGTTCAAACGCGTTACCTCTTCCTGGAGCAGCTTGGCAACGTCTATTTTATTTGTATCCCTATCTGTACTCCTGGGCTCTTTTCCGAGTTCAACCGCTTTGTCGGCAGATTTGCCCAGCTCTTTTACGACCCAGCCTGCCAAATCATTTAAAAACTTCACTTCAAAACCATAAACGAACAGGTTTTTTTGACTGGCCAAAATCCATTTCGACTGCATCCGATCGCTGCGGGGCAGCTCTGAAACCGCGATAGATGCGGGTTTATCAAACGTTCCAGCAAAATAGAATCCTTCAACGATCACAGCGGGAACGCCGTTCTCGGCGATGCTAAGGACGGTGGAAACGATGCTTTCCTGACACGCAGCAACCTTGCCCATGTCTTGAATTTCGCGCCCTTTTGGATCGGGATGTTCATGGATCTGAAGAATTACATGGACGGTCACTGGGAATTCACTCAACCGTTGCTTCGAGCCGATACCCATGGACTCAATCACTGTCCCTGCTTTCAGAGGCGTTGCGGTGGCGCTGGAGCGTCCGGTCAGAAGCAAACCTAAAAGAAGGAGTACGGCTCTGGAACTGAAGGCTATATTGAGGATCACGTTCATAAAACCTCCCGAGGCGTCATCGCCTAAACGCGTGTGTAGAGATACGCCGCAGAGTGGAGTACAGCATTCGGGCGACCTCTTGCCAAGACGTTACAAATCCGAGAAATGTCAGAACATAAAACTCCGCAAGGCTCGACGGCGCGGGTGGACGTTTGATCTCTAATGCGCCGGAATGATCTTACCTCGTCCGAATCCACGATGAATCTGCCCGCAGATGATCTGATTCGGTGGCGTATTTCGCTGATGTGCAACTCGCATTAAGTGCTTTTCTTGACTGGGTAACTGTGGTACATGCCAAGCTGTCATGGCACAGGAAGACCTACGCGAAACATTGGGGCTCGAACAGGTTGTCGAGCTTCGCGAAAAAACCGAGAAGATTTCTAGATCGTTGCTGGGCCAGCTAAGAGATCATTTGGACACACTCCGGCCTCTGTTAGCGCCTGCGCGTGTTTTTGGCAGGCATGTCCGGTCACAATCGCGAGAGGATATTCCCGACGCAGAGACTGCCCTGAGAAAGTTGTGCGAGAAGTATAATGGACTCTGTGCCAAACCTTTTTCCTTGCCCCCCAACTTGGAGACTGATGCGGTAGCGGATTTGGACGGTCGCCTCGAACTTTATCCATGGGAATATACCCATGAAGCGAAGGATCAAAATCAAACCAAGACGATCACGGTAACCTCACCCGTGCGGCACGTGCTGACGTACAGGTCCTCTTACTCGCTGTCGCAGATCAGGTTGGCGGTATCTGGAAAAGGAGATCGTCGACAAGACGATGTCCGAGAATTCTTAGTGGCCGCATTGGCGATGCAATCCGCTCTTGATAAGTTCCCGGGCCTCGTCCGGCTTTTCGAAGAATTGCGCTACCATGTTCAAGTCGAGAAAAATCCGGCTCTCGGCGACCTCCCGCTCGTCGTAATTAGCTCGTCTCTTCCTTCCTTCCGTCCCTCGGATTCAGTGGTTCTGGCCACGACCCGATTATCGGGTGTGCCGGCGTTTATCGAACTGGTCGATCCTAAGGCTATTCAGCAGATACGCGACCCGTTAAAATCCCGTTTAGAGGAAGTGCTACGTTAGCATCCGTCCGGCGCGGCCTGTTGATCTCACGTTCTGCTCCGATGATGAAAGTTAGCTAGCGAGGCCCTCTTCTTCGGTAAAGCACCGACCATTGAATGCTTCGCACGGGCTGAGTGGAACCGGAAACGAAATCAGAGCGAATTACGTTATTGAGTTTGATTGGAGAGGATACGGAGGAACAAGGTTTAATGCGTTGTCATGACTCCAGTGACTTCAATTTCTGCTTTGCCTGGATTGCCTCAGGTGTTTGCGCGTACTTCTCAACGACTTCTTGGAGGAGTAATCTTGCATTGGTATTCTCGCCCAGCTCGGCGAAGGCATAGGCTTGCTTAAGCAGCGCTGCTGGAATTTTTGCTGCTTCGGGATATTTCGTGCGCACTGCGTCAAATTCAATAATCGCCTGATCGAACTCTCTTAGAGCATAATGACCTTCGCCGATCCAGTATTGAGCGTTACCGGCAAGGTTGCTTTTGGGGTACTTTTTTTGAAAGTCTTTGAAACGCGCGATGGCGACTCGGTAATCTCGCTTTTCTAAATTTCGCCAAGCAACTTCGTAGTCTCTCCTAATCGTTTCATTTTCCGCAGAGGCCATCTCAGCTGCCTCTGCCGGCAACTGTAATCCTTTACGCACTTCTTTTAACTCGTCTTCACGCTGCTTCAGCTGTTCTCCCTGAGATTTAAAGCCTTCTGCTAGCTTGCCAAGTTTCGCCTCGAGATCCTTTACCCGCTGATCGCCCTCGCGGCTGGTAGTGTCGATCTGCCGGCCGACCTGGTGGCGAGTTTCTTCAATCAATTCTTTCAAACTGCTGATTTCTCTTTGTGCCTGCTGCAGATTGGCGCGGGTATCCGCAAGGTTGGCTCGGGTCGCATCGATCTCCTTTTGCTGACTTACATTATCACTCTGGATGCGCCGCTGTTCTCGCTCGAGCACCTCCACCCGTTCCGGTTGGACGCAGGCGGAAGCACTTACAAGTGCAAGGTTCACGGTGACGATAAGACCGGCTCTAAATCGCTTGAACCGGCGAGGAGATTTTAAATACATACGGACCTTCTTCAAGAAGCAGAGCGAGGCGGAGCCACGACAAAACGAACTCGCCGATTCTGCCGCCAACAGCTCTCATTGCTTTCTATGCAAGCCGGGATCTCTTCACCGTAACTGATTGTCGATATGCGATCGGGTGCTATTCCAAGGGTTAGAAGGTAATCTCGAGTGGCTTGGGCTCGCTTGGCTGCCAGGGCCAAATTGTATTCACTGGTTCCCCGTTCGTCACAGTGGCCTTCCACCTCTATCCTGGTCGATGCATTTTTCTTCAGCCATTCAGCATTACTCACAAGAATGTCACGCGCCGCCGGCGTGAGGTCGTGCCGATCAAATTCAAACAGCACATCCCTGAGAGGACTTGATGCCGCGGTCGTGGTGGATTTGCCCTCTTTCAATTGTTGCAAGCTGGAAGAGGACGCTGCCGGTGCTTGATCAGCTTTCGGCTGATTAACAGTGGATGACGGCAAACTCGATTCTCGCGTTTTGTCACTCCGACCTTCACCTGAAATCTGAGAATCAGATGCCTCGGTAGCAACTGTGCCGCCGGAGACAACGTCAGGTTTGGCGCTGGACGAACCACAAGCCGCGGCTGAGAGGATAGCCGCGCTCAAGAAGCTGTAGCTGGCGATCTTGTTGTAGAACATTCTATCTCCGTTACATGAACTCAAAGAAGTTATTCTACGAGGAGGGATAGCCGCCGATTTAGCATCTGCGTCAAAAACTGTCAATGTATGATTTTACTTGTCGTTAACGGCATAGTCAGACGAATCACCGGATCAACGCCTTTGCTCGTTGCGCCGCTGTTGGCTTTCGTCACGGCGTGCGTTGTCGATCTCTTCCTCCAGCCGTAGACCTACCCACTCGCCAGTAGAAATGATTTTGGCCGTATCCGCTTCACGGCTGGAGAGAAGGAGAAGAGCCGCGTCCATCTGCTTGCGGATTTCTCCACTCGGGTCCCAAAATTTCCCCTGGGAGCTAGTATGAACGACCGATTCTAAATCAGTCCGGAGCGCGGTCACAGCCGAGCTGATGTGCTTCGCGCCTTGCGCCGGATTTCCCGCGGTCTTCCGCCTCATGTCGTTCTCTGCCGCACTCTTTCTTAATTGATCCAACAGTGTTGCATCGGCTCCACTGCGTTTTAGCTGGGCCTCTGCTTCTTTGGTGAGATCGAAGTCAATACCGCGTTCGCTCACAAGGGCCATCACTCTTTTAGGTGCAACGCCCTCGGTTAGCGCATATGAAACATCTTTGAGCGTAAAAGGGTTATTGGGGACCGGCGCGCTTGGTTGCCGCAGCAGAATCAAACCGAGATAAAGCCTCGCCAGATGGTCTTCGCTCGACTGCGCGAGGGCCTTTTCTAGACTCTCTTTGGCTTCCGGCAAATTACCTAAGCTGTATTGGGCTCGGCCGAGATATGTCCAAATACTTTGTCGGAAAGCCACCGATCCCACTTGGTAATTCGGATCTTCTTCTGCGACACGCTGAAATCGAGCCACTGCGGTAGCCGCATCGCCAGTAATAAGCGCTTGTCGGCCGGACGTGAATTGTCCCTGTATATTGAAGGCACTGCAGGCGATCAAAAAGAGCAGAAAGCAGATGCGCCAGAGATTAACGCTTCTCATCTGTCAATATCGCCATTACCGACTCGACTCACCATGGCAGCACCGCGCTTGCGGGGTTTGCACACAGATCATCTCGCGACGGCCTTTTCGCGAAAGATCCTGGTAAAGCCAATGACTTTGATACTGATGTCGAAGGTGCCGTCCTTTCTCGCAGGCAGAGGCGGCGACGGCTTATGCACAAACGGAACTCGTTGGCCGGGAGCTATCTCTTTTTCGATCTTAAAATACTCGGCTCTGCCGGGATCATGGCGCCCGGGATGGAAATCGTTGTTCCACCGCCATGAGTAGAGAACCTGCAGATCCACTCCGTAGACGCCCTGAGTCGATCTATTCACCAGTTCACCGGAAACGTCCCCATCTCTAATCGCGATGTTTTCGAGAGTGACGACCTGATCTGCTGTCTCTTTTAACTGATCAGGAAGGGTCACCACTTTTTCCTGAGAAATGTCTGTCTTTCCAGCCGCGCTCGCTTTTTGCTCAGCTTTTGTCATCGCTTCTGGTTTCATTTGTGCTTCGTCGCTCTTGACCACTTGTTTTTCGGTCGTTGGTTCAGCCTTGGTCGCGGGTTTAGCCGTCTCGGCTGGTTTGCGCTGATCCTTTGCTGATGCGTCGCTCTTTGTTTTTGCGGCTTCGAGTTTAAGTCTACGGCGAATAGCCGCTAGATTGAGCGAGTCAATTACTGTAGGCCCTGCTCCTATCTTACTGAGCCTTGCCCTTACATCATCTGTGAGCTCGAAATCTATCCCACGCTCTTTGACCAGCTCTGCGATTCGCCGTTGAGCGACATCTCCGCTTAGCAAAGTCTCTAGGGCAGATTGCGATAATTCTTG
This sequence comes from Binatia bacterium, assembly GCA_036378835.1. Classification (GTDB taxonomy): domain Bacteria; phylum Desulfobacterota; class Binatia; order UBA9968; family UBA9968; genus WHTF01. Next base: position 5,307 of record DASUVS010000099.1, read on the forward strand.
GGCTAATCCAGGCGAAGAGAAGCCAAGGACAATGAACAAACCAGCTAGTATGGACAGCTTTACAATCGTTACCGGGCGGTAATTGCCTAGCGATCGTTTCATACTTCTAGGGGCGAAAGGTTGTCGACCCGGAATGATCTGATGCTGCGGCGAGCTGCGCAATCGAAAACAGGGTGTTGTCGACATCACATCGAGAGTTCACTTGCTGAAAATGATTTATTCCTCCGAAGCATTCTATAGGTCCTTTTCAGATTCAGCGGTATACTTCCATTACTAGATTCTCAATGTCTGTCCATAGCATAGCGGAGCCTACCGGGGCAAATTGTTGCACGCAGTGTTTGCGAACACGACGACTCACTTAAACCTGATTTGCTGACACAGAAGATCACGTTATTCGCTTAGTAGCGTCCCGTACTGCCCATTATGGAGGGTCGATGGATTGAAGCTACTCGGACATCACTGCCAGCGGCACCTAGCAAAAGCCTTTGCGCGGGTAACTCGCTCCTAAATCGGAATTGTCGAAAATACGAGAAAAAATTTTCGGTTCTACTGAAATTTGCAGCTATCGCTTGGGATAGTGTAAGAGTAAATCAAAGTATCTATCCAGATTGGAAGGATGAGCGGGCAATTCTATGGCAATACGCATGGGTACGTCGGAATACGGCGGCACGTTTTATACGCAGGGGACCGCATTCGCGGAGTTGTTCAATCGCGGCAGGGGCGGCGAAGACAAGTGCATCGTGCAAACAACCGATGCCAGCATCCACAATGCGGAGCAACTGGACAGAGGCGAACTGGAATTTGGTTTCATGGCTTCGAATTGGATCGGGCGAGCCAAAAAGGGGACGGCGCCATTTAAACGTGAGATCGACCTGCGCATGGTTGCGCCGGCGAATGTTGGGCCGATGTTCTTTGTCAAGCGCGCCGACTCGTCGATTCAAAGCGTCGCTGAGTTCAAGGGTAAGCGCATCGCTATCGGCACTAAGGGCAGCGGCATGGAACAACACGTGCACACGATTTTCGGTGTGCTCGGAATCGAGTTCGACAGCTTCACGCCATTGAACATGAGTTTTGTCCAAGGCGCCGATGAATTGATCGCCGGCAATATCGATGCGCAGTTTCAGCCGCCCATTCCGAATCGCGTTATGACCGATCTGAGCCTGCGCGCCGACGTTCGCGTCATCCCGTATGCGCCGGGTCAACTCCCAAGGGTCGTCGGCGAAGTGCCATTTTACCGAAGTGTCATCATCGAAAAGGATGCATTTCGGGGAGTTGTGGAAGATATCGCGCAACTCGGGGTGGTTAATGTCCTAGTGACACATGCTCGGACTTCGGAAAGCATCGTTCGCGATATGGCGCGAAGCATCGCGGATAATCTGGATAATCTGCCGATCATGAATCGCCTCTTCACAGGCCTCAAAAACCTGTTCGAGCCACTCCGGATTCAGGGTCGCGCGGCACTTGAATTCGGCGGGGTGCCGTTGCACCCGGGAGCGATACGAGCCTACAGAGAAGCAGGCTGGTTGAGCTAGCAGCCCACGGCAAAATCGATTCCTCGCTAGACGCAGCATTTATCGAAATCCGCCGGGTTGCCGGCGATCCTACATGATCCTCCGTCGAATCCGATATCCTATCGACTTGGAAGCCAGCGACATCTTTGTGAGATTAACAGCACAGCCGATAGAAGCTCAGCATAGGAGATGGAGCGAAATCTCATTTTTATAGCCGGGGCAACCGGATACATCGGTGGCCGTCTGCTGATCGTTCTGGAAGCAGAAGGCTACCGAGTCCGCTGCCTCGCGCGTCGTCCTGAGTATCTCCAATCCCGAATTGGCCCTGCCACCCAAGTGGTTGCCGGGGATGTCTTTGCCCCTGAAACTCTCGACGCCGCTTTGGCCGGAGTGGATCAGGCCTACTATCTCGTTCATTCCATGGGAAGCGCTGAGTCTTTCGAGCAACAGGACCGGATCGCGGCGCGCAATTTTGCCGCTTCCGCGCGGCGCGCTGGAGTACGTCGAATCATATACCTCGGTGGTTTGGGAACCGGTGACGCGCTTTCCTCTCATTTGCGTAGCCGTCAAGAAGTCGGCAACATCCTGCGCGACTCTGGAGTACCCGTCATCGAATTGCGCGCCTCCATCGTTATCGGCTCGGGTAGCCTCTCCTTTGAAATGATTCGCGCTCTGGTCGAACGGCTGCCGGTCATGATTACGCCGAGATGGGTTTCGGTTACGGCGCAACCGATCGCGGTGCGCGATGTGCTGGACTATCTGGCCGGCGCTCTGAAGTTGGCCACGACCGAAAGTCGTATCTTCGAAATCGGCGGAAAGGATCGAGTGTCCTACAAGGACATCATGGCGGAGTATGCCCGGCAACGCGGTTTGCGGCGCGTTATGATTTCCGTTCCCGTAATCACTCCCAGGCTATCGAGTCTGTGGCTGGCGCTGATCACCCCGGTTTATGCGCGAACTGGACGAAAGCTCGTCGACAGTATTCGCAATCCGACGATTGTCCGAGACCCGGCAGCGCTCACTGCCTTTAATATCCGGCCGCTCGGTATGGTGGCAGCGATTGCGGCGGCGTTGCGTAACGAAGACCTGGAATTTGCCGCGACCCGCTGGTCCGATTCGCTCTCTGCAGCAGGGGCGCAACCTACCTGGGCCGGTGTACGATTCGGCAATAGACTGATCGACACGCGGGTTGCCGACGTCAATGCTCCTAGCGAACAGGTCTTTGCCGTGATTTGTCGACTCGGTGGAGCGAGGGGTTGGTATTATGCAAATTGGCTCTGGCAGTTACGCGGCTGGTGCGACTTGCTGGTCGGCGGCGTGGGCCTGCGCCGCGGTCGCCGGCACTCGGAAGAGTTGCGGGTCGGCGATGCTCTGGATTTTTGGCGGGTGGAAGCAGTAGATGTCAATCGCCGTTTGCGCTTGCTTGCGGAAATGAAATTGCCCGGCCGCGCCTGGCTCGAATATCTATTGGAACCGCATGGCACTGGAACTCGGATAACACAGAATGCGATCTTCGATCCCGTGGGCTTGGCGGGGCTTGCGTATTGGTATGCTGTCTATCCTCTGCATCGAAACCTATTCGGCGGCATGCTGCGTGCCATTTGCCGTAAGGCCGAACAAAGTCTATAGCGAATGCGCGCTCTTCTCCGGCCTCATTAAAAATCTTTTAAGTGAAAACCGCTCGCGCGTGTCGATGGCGCACATGAAAAGCTCGGATGTCACCATTTGCTGCCAAGTTATGATGCAACTCTCATGAAGGAGCGCTCGCAAGTAGCTTTAAGAGTTGCTCCTGATAATAAACTGGCCAATGACTGGGCGTTGGTTCTTATAAGCCAGGGTTTATCGCCCAGTTTACGGCATGACGAAGGGGGCGTGGTTCTGAGCGTTCCTGCAGAAGAGGTGGAGTTGGCGCTCGCCGGCCTGGCAGCGTACGAAAAGGAGAATACGGCTCCTGTTCAAAAAGTTCAGAATCGTTCGGATGATTTTTCGAATTTTGTCACAGGGCTCGTGGTTGCGGGTGTGCTGATCTTGAGCCATGCCGCTACCGTTAAATGGAAAGAAGCCGCACCTTGGCTCGAGCGAGGCGGCGCCGAGGCGAGCCAAATACTTGACGGCGAGCTGTGGCGGACGGTGACTGCCCTTACGTTGCACGCTGATCTTGTCCATTTGTTTAGCAACGCTGTGGCGGCAGCCATTTTCGTTACCGCGCTCTCCGGTCTGGTAGGCGCCGGCGTCGCAGTCGCTCTGTTCGTTGTCACTGGGGCTTGCGGGAATTTAGCTAATGCCTTCATTCAAGGTTCTGCCCACATCGCGATCGGAGCCTCTACCGCCATCTTTGGCGCAGTCGGGGTGCTCGGGACCGTGGGATTGGTTAGGAAGCGGAGAGAACCAGGGCGAAGACGTAGCGCCTGGATTCCAGTGGCGGCGGCACTGGGCTTACTCGCGATGCTCGGCACCGGCACCGGACGCACGGATGTTCTGGCTCATCTGTTCGGGTTTTTGTGCGGCGCTGTATTGGGAGTTCCGGTCGCGCTGTTCTTTCCCGCTCCGCCGGGACGGCTGACGCAATGGACCTGCGGCGGCGCCGCAGCCGGGTTGCTGATCTACTGCTGGAGCCTTGCTCTGGATTGAGAAACTCGAATGGAATAATCGAAATTCAAATCGTCCCGGGCGAGCGTCTCGTCCTAGAGTTTTGTCTTGCGAGACCTTGCTCGATCGCTATTCTCACTGAAGGAATTGCCCGCTTGCCGGATGGAGGGAAGCTGGGTGGCAAAAACCGCGACTGCGAGAAGGCAGACAGTGCCGGCGATCATCATGGTACCGGGCGTTCCGATCCATGCCGCAATCGCGCCGAATAGCAGGCTCCCTAGTGACTCGATGCCGCGGCGCGCCATGACGAACAGGCTTAGCACCCGGCCACGTTTCTGATCCTCGACGATAGTCTGCACGATGGTGTTGCTCGATGCCATTTGCATCATCAACGAGAAGCCTAGCACGAGCGCGATAATCAAAGAGATCGGGAGCACATGGGACATCGCTAGCGCAAAATATCCGACACCGTAGAGAATCGCCGCGATGACGATCATCTCTCCAAGGCCTTGGAGGCTGTTGCGCGAAGCAAGAAATATCGCGCCGGCAAGCGCGCCAACGCCGGTAGCCGACATGAGATAACCAAAAACACGTGGGCCGCCCTGCAGAGTAGTTTCTGCGTAGACAGGCATGAGCAGCGGGTACGATGCGGCGACGAAACTCACCACGGCGACGAACATCAGGATCGAGCGAATCGGCACCGATGCGAATGTGTAAGTTGCGCCTTCGATGATTGCGGCCCTAAGACCGAGCGCGCTGGAAGAGAACTTCTTTTTAGGGATCTTCATCATGATAAGCGCGCCGATAACGGTCAGGTAACTTACGCTGTTTATCGCAAAGCACAGCCCCTCTCCCACGGCTGCGATCAGAATGCCAGCCACTGCAGGACCAATTAAAAGCGCGCCGTTGAAGATAAAAGAGTTCAGAGCGATGGCGTTGGGCAAGTCATCCTTATTCTCGATCATATCAACGATGAAGGCTTGACGCGCGGTGATATCAAAGGCGCTGATAATGCCAAGGCTCCCGCCCAGGATAACGACATGCCAGACGGCAACCGATTCGGTGATGACGAGAACAGCCAGTACCGCGGCCTGAATCGCTGCCAGCATTTGGGTGACGAAGAGTATTCGATGACGTCTGAACCGATCCGCCAATACACCGGCGAACGGTACTAAAAGAAACAACGGGATGTCGCTGACAAATCCCACCACTCCCAACATCAACTCCGATTTGGTGAGCCGATAGACCAGCCAGCGCATCGCGATCTGTTGCATCCAAGTACCGATAAGCGACACCGCCTGACCAAAAAAGAACAGGCGGAAATTTCGCGAGCTCAGCGCGCGCACGAGGAACTTGAGATTGTTTAACTGGATGCGCATCAATCTAAGACGCAGGTCATGAATCTATGTTTAGCGAAAACGGCCGTGGCGAGAAACCCGTCGAGCTTTCTTGATTTAGATACAATCACACACTCGATCGAGAATGTCCCTGGCGCGGGACTTTTGTTTCAAACACGACACATCACAAACTTAACCTGAAGCAAAAACTTAAAAATAACTTCTCATTTTCTCGAATCCGGCTTGGCACCTGCTGTGCACCTTACGGAAGAAATCGCAAGATTGGAGGTTGTATGGACAAACATCGGATGAATCCGGACCAATTTAAATGTGACTGGCTTGAATTCAAAGGCGAACTGCAAAAAAACTGGAAGGACTTCTCGGAAGAAGACCTGACCGAAATCGAAGGAGATTACGACAAGTTCGTGACGATGGTGCAGAAAAGGTGCCGTGATAAGGAAGAAGACGTTGTCCGGTGGGCCAACGATTGGTACTCCAGACGTGAACAACACGAAGCCGCAGCCAGACACTCCACGATATCACGGAATCAAATGTAACAATGTTAAACTTCGATCGGCGACTTGCGGATTGCACTAGCGGCGAGCGGTGTCTACACTCCCGACGCCGCTAGTGTCCGTGTCGCGAAAAGCTTCTTAGCTGATCTGGCCGAAGCGTCGAAAATCTAGTCAGCAACTTGCGGCTGTACCTGTAAACCCGGCAAATCGGTAACTACAACTTTAGCAAGCGTTTGGCGTTTCCCTCGAGCATCAACAGCTTGTCGGCTTCGGAGATGTCCAGTTCCTCAACCTTCTTCGCGGCATCCCAGTCGCCGAGATCATAGGGATAGTCCGTGCCGACCATGATGTGGTCGACGCCAGCCAGACCTATCAAATACTTGATGGTATCGAGCCGATAAATCATATCGTCGTAGTAGATATTCTTCAGATAGGCGCTGGGCGGCATCTTGGCTTTGGCTGCGCGCGCGCCGGCCCGAACTTGCCAGCCCCGGTCGAAGCGGCCGAGGTGGTACGGGAAGAATCCGCCGCCGTGGAGAATGCAAAGCTTGAGATCGGGAAAGCGGTCGAAGACGCCGCTGTAGGTCAGATAGCCGAAGCACAACGCGCTGTCCGCGGGATTGCCGCAAATCAATTTCAAACCATAGGGATTCATCTTATCGGCGCCGGCGACGTCCTCCGGATGCATCACGATCATCACATCGAGCTCCTGCGCTTTGGCCCAGAACGGGTCGAAATCCGCGGTGCCGTAGTAGTTGCCGTTGACGTTGGTGCCGATGTAGCCGCCCTTGAATTTCAGATCACGCACGGCGTGCTCCAGGACTTTGGCGGCGCGCGCCGGGTCTTGTAGCGGTACCGAAGCCATACCGACAAAGTGATTGGGGTGGCTATCGATCAAACCTTTGATGCCCTCGTTGTAGGCGGTGCACCAGTTTTCGCCTTGCTCGCCAGTGAGGCGATATCCCAAGGTTGCTGTGTGAGCTTCCAACGCGGCCATCGCAAGCTTCGAATCTTCCATCATCTTAAGCCGTGCATCGATGGCCGGAAGTTCGGGGTGAAGCACGAAAGGCGGCCCGCCGGCAAACGACAACGACTGCTGCCCGTCTTTTTCCGTCAGTTCGACACCGAGATGCTTGCCGCGCTTTCTGGCTTCCTCCAACAGGCTTTGGGGTACGTAATGATGATGGATATCGATAGCGCAGGTTTTCATTTTGATTGGTCCTTTATGTGAAACTAAGATCCAATTGAATGTGGCGCTGGCCGCCAAGCCAACGCCACATGATCGAGGAAGAAACGATAAAGCGGGATTTCCTACTTACTGCTTAATTGATGCAAAGCTGCTGACGCCGGACTTTACCCGGGAAGACGTCGTTGCATTGACCTTCTTCCACAACCGTCGCGCCATTGACGATGACCGCCTTCATCCCCGGCGGATGTCTCTTCACTTCCTCGGCATCGATGATGTCGGGCAACTGCTTGCTCACTAGATCGTCGATTTTATCCGGATCGAAAACAGTCAAGTCTGCAGGCATTCCTTCTTTGACCAACCCACGGTTGAGCCGAAGTTTCTTCGCCGGAAAACCGGTGAGCTTGTGGACCGCTTCTTCTAGGCTAAACAGGTTTTTCTCGCGCCGCCAGAAGCCGAGAACCTTGGTCGGCGCGCCGTGCCAGAAGAATCGATCGAGATGCGCTCCGACGTCGGTGCCGATCAGGCTGGTGTCGGATTTGATCATTTCGGCCAGCAGCTCGGGATGAGCGTTGGCCAGCCCATGATAGAGGATTTGCGAATCCAGGTTGTCCTCCAACCAGGTATCGAAGAACGCGTCGACCGGCGCTTTTTCGGTCAAGCGGGCGATCTCCGCGACGTTCTTGCCTTCGAGCTTTTTCAGCTCCGGCTTTTTGACGTGCTCGAATACGACCCGATCCCAACCATGCCATTCGGGAAATTCGAGTTTGCCCTCGCAAGCGACCCGCTCCTGTTCGATTTTCCGTCTGGTTTCTTTGTCGGCCAGCTTGGATTTTAAATCGCTCGAATTCTTAATCGCCTCCCAAGTCGGCAGGCCGTTGAAAAGGAAGCAGTCGTCGACGTTGAAGCGGCGGATGTGCTGGTAGGGTATCACCACGCCGTAGATATCCTGGCCGCGTTTCTGAGCTTCTTCCATGTATTTGATCGACTGCATGCCCGCGGCTTTTGCGCCGGGTCGCACACGGAACTCGTTGCCGATTTGTAATGTTTTGATTTTCGTCAACATTTCCGGAACGCCGGATTCCGGTTGCAGCACCATCTGAAAGCCATTGAACTGAAAGCAGCCGTGGTATTCGGCGGCGACGTTGGCCAGCTCGATGATCTCTTGATGCGTCGCGAATGTGCTCGGCGTGCCCGCGTGAATCGCGGGGCCGCCGCGCGGGCTGGTGGAGAAGCCGATGGCGCCCAGCTCCATGCCTTCGCGCACCATTTTCTTCATTGTGTCCAATTCTTCCGGAGTGGATTCGCGCGCGTAGGCCGCTTCCCCCATAACCGTCAAGCGAACCGGAGAATGGGGCATCAGCGGCAGCACGTTAACCGCGATCTTGCCTTCGAGATAGTTCAAGTATTCGGCGAAAGTGTTCCACTTCCAGTCCTTATCATCGACATATTTGTCCAACACCCGACGTAGATACTGAACCAAAACCTTGCGTGGTTCGGGTTTAGGTGGCACGGGCGCACACGAAGCGCCGCAATCGCCGATGACGATGCTGGTAACACCATAGTTAACCACCGGATTGCCGTTAGGATATTGCACGACAAACGCGTCCATATGGGTATGAGAGTCGATGAATCCCGGCGCCACGACTTGTCCTTTGGCGTCAAGTTCCTTTTTTCCCGAACCTAAATTTTTGCCGATAGCGGCAATCTTCTCACCGTCGATAGCCACGTCCGCTTGATAGGCCGGACTTCCGCTGCCGTCGACCACCGTGCCGTTCTTGATCAGTAAGTCATGCGTCATATGCGTGTAGCCTCCTTTGTGAACTTATTTCGCTTATCCCACCGAAGGTCACAGGCTGTCAACCACTCGGAATGAGCTTCGAGCTTGTAAGCAGCCGTTCCGGCTGTTCCAACCGTTCCAATAATTTCAGTCGTTCGAATCATCTGGAACTGGGCCAAGCCCTGGAACGTTTGGAACCATTGGAACCAGGAAGGGACGAGAGCGAAATCTTTTTGTGCTACAGTAGGTCCATGGAGCCCAATTACGAAGACGCCAAACGGAAAGTGAGCGCCTGGGTGGAAAAGCACAAGCAGGCTGTGCTGTTAGACGAGGAGAGTTCGACGATCTTGGACGTTGCATCCGGGCGAAAGACGGTTATCCCTTGGCGTGACCTGGCGGCCTTCGAAGAAAAAATTCATCCCGAGACGCAAGACTGCTATCTGGTTCTGCTCTTCGATGACGGCAAACAGATCGCGCTGGTGGATCCGGGAGGTGTGGCATTTGCTCCATCATTGGAGAACACCGGGCCGCTACGGGATGCTCCGCCGGTGGTTTGTCTCAAAGACTTTCACACGCTCAAACCGCGCATCGACCATTACCTCTATGATCATCCCGCTGAACCTCCGCCGAAGGAGACTCTCGATTTGGTGATGCTCTGCATCGCCATTCTCGACGGCGCGCGCGCGGTGGGATTCGATATTGCCGATCTGGAAGGCGAATTAGAGAAGTCTCTGGGCGACATCGAGCGCCGGACGGGTCCAAAGAATTGAAGTATTGAGCTTCGGCTGGCGAGATCTTTTCTAATTTTCAGGTAAAAAATCCATATGGGAATTGTTAACAATCTGCATTGCCCCAAGTGCGCGTACCAGGCAGCGTCTCGAACCGAGTTCCAATGCCCGCAATGCCGATGCATTCTCGAAGTCGACGTCGAGATCGGTCATCTGACGCGTGCCGATTTTGAAGCGATGCGCCAGAGCCGCGACCGAAGTATCTGGCGCTGGTTCGACTTTTTTCCGGTCGAAGATAGATCTTGCATCGTCTCGCTGGGCGAGGGAAGCACACCGCTAATTCACTCGCGTCGTCTGGCCGAGAGCGCCGGGCTGGCCAATCTCTATTTAAAGAATGACACCGTTCTACCAACCGGATCGCTCAAGGACCGCAGCAACAGCGTCGGCATTGCCAAAGCGAGAGAACTGGGCTTTAGCACTGCGACCGTGATGTCTACGGGTAACGCGGCTGCTTCGGTAGCGGCGTATGCCGCCGCCGCCGACATGCA
>DASUVS010000100.1:0-11510 GCA_036378835.1 Binatia bacterium
CTGAAGGGCACCGGCACATCCAGAGTGGATACGCGACGAATGCGCGTCTTCAACTTATCGAAACCGCTCTCGGCGATGCGCGCGGCAATCTCGGCAGCGACTCCGCAACTCTGATGCGTTTCATCGACGAGCACGACGCGATGGGTTTTCTCGATCGAGGACAGGATCGTTGCCAGGTCGAACGGCACCAAGGTGCGTGGATCGATGACCTCGACCTCGATGTTCTCCTTGGCCAGCCGATCGGCAACTGTGAGGCAGCTCTGGACCGCATATGAGGTCGCGATCACGGTTACGTCGCCGCCCTTGCGCTTGATGTCGGCAACGCCGAACGGGATCGGTTTCTGGTCTTGGTCAACATCACCGCGCACGTCCAGAAGCTTAACATGATCGACAAAGATCGTCGGGTTGTCGGTGGAAACGGCCGTCTTGAGCAGGCCTTTGACATCGCGCGGCGAAGCCGGGAGCACGATCTCCAATCCCGGGACATTCCATAACATCGCCTGTGGGCTGCCGGAGTGCTGTGCGGCGCCGCCGCCCCGGAGTCCATGGAATATATGAAAGACTACCGGCACTCGAGTCTGGCCCCCCGACATGTAATAGGCATTGGCGGCTTCATTGGCCACCTGCGGCCACGCCTCATAGATAAAACTTCCGGTGCTCAGGTCGACGATCGGCCGGAGCCCGGCCATTGCCGCTCCCGTGGCCAACCCACAGAAGCCAAGCTCGGAAATAGGCGGCGAGATCATGCGCTCCCGATATTTTTGCAGGAGATTCTGGTAGACGTGGCGGTGGGGGCTAAGGCTCAAGAACGTGCCGTTGATCAAATGCACTCGTTGATCGCCGGCCATGATTTCGTCCAATGCCTCGAACTTGGCTTCGTAGTAGTTTAGCTCTCTCATAATTATCTCTACGCGAAGAAGTCGCGCTCTGCCTCTTCGACTTTCGGATACGGACTGGCCACCGCAAGTTCGACCGCAGCGGCGATTTCGGATTTGACCTGTTGTTCCATCCCGGCGATCTCTTGGCGGCTGGCGTGTTTGGCATCGACCAGTTCACGAACGTAAATCAGCAACGGATCACAGGTGCGGTACCATTCGCGCACTTTCTCCGGGACATTGCTCACATCCCATGCCAAGGAGCTATCGGTAGGCTGCACCACAGCCGGCCAGTTGGTCTCGCTGCCTGGCCAGCGCACAGTCTGCGCCTCGACAAACTGCGGCCCTTCGCCGCGGCGAATTTTTTCGACTGCCTCGGAAATCGTTGCATGCACAAGCCCGGAATCCAGGCCGTCGATCTGCTGCGCCGGAACTTTATAAGCCGCCGGTAAGTCGGTTAACGGATAAGCCGCCATTGACGAGGACTGCGCCGCGGCTGTCGCACGACCGCTGCCATACTTGCCGTTGTTCTCGCACAGGAAGAGCACCGGCAATTTGTAGAGTGACGCGAGATTGAATGCCTCGGGCGCCGCTCCTTCCTCCAACGCGCCGTCGCCGAACAGGCAAACCGTAATCCGGCCGTTTTGCAGCGCCTTGGCCGCGTAAGCGGTGCCCGTCGAGAGCGGGATAATTCCCGCCACGACTCCCGAACTATGGAGAAATCCCAAAGACGGCGCTACCGAGTGAAACGAACCGCCCTTGCCTCTGTTGAGGCCGTCGACGCGTCCCAAAATTTCGGCGCACAGCCGTTTGGGGTCGGCGCCGCGCGCTAATAAGTGGCCGTGATTTCTATGGGTGGTGAAGAGATAATCGTCCGCTCGCAGGCAAGACAGCGCCGGCACCCCGGTTGCCTCCTGGCCGATGTACAAATGATAATGACCGCTAAACACACCTCGGTCATGCAGCGGCACCAGACTTTCTTCAAAATGACGGATCGTGAACATCCGCCGGCACAAATCCAACAACGCCTCGCGCGCTAGTTTGGGTAACATGATGCCTGAGATAATCAAAAGGCCGCGCTTTGTCAACGTCGAATGATTGACATCATTTTGATATCGCGACTATATCCGAATAGATGAAGCGCTCGGGAGGAATGATCGATGGCTCGTCATAGGCGGCTCATGTTGCTCAGCATGTTTATAGGTTGCTTTTTTCTTACTTCATCGCTTTTTGCTCAAACGAAATCGCTGAAAAAGATTCATGTCGGCGTGCCGGCGATCAGCATGGGCAATATGATCATCTTTTTCACCAAAGAGGCAAAGCTGTTTGAAAAGCATGGACTGGATGCCGATGTCGTGGTCATGAGCGGATCGGGGATCTCATCACGAGCATTGGTAGGCGGCAGTGTGGAAATATCGCCGATCGCGACGCCTACGGTCATGCTTTCGGTAGTGGCTGGCTCCGACATGGTGATTCTCGCCCATACCATGCCGGGTGTGATTCAGTCGCTGATGGTGCGGCCCGAGATCAAAAAAGACGAAGACCTCAAAGGAAAAATTATTGGCGTGACAACCTTCGGATCGCTTACCGATTTTCTCGTGCGCCATCTTGCCAAAAAGAAAGGCATGAACCCTGACAAGGATTTTGCGTTGCTGCAAACCGGCGGCGATGCGGAGAGACTGATCGCGCTCCAGCAAGGCAAAATCCATGCGGCGACTCTTTCGCATCCGGTATTTATTCTCGCGCAACGAGCCGGCTTTGTCCCGCTGTGGGACTTTTTCAAGGAGGTTGACTATCCCTGGAGTGAGATTGTGTCACGAAGGTCGACGATACAGAGAGACCGTGATCTGATCATGCGCTATATGAGAGCGCATATCGAGGGCATCGCATTATTCAAAAAAGATCCTGATTTGGCCAAGAGAGTTATTAAGAAGACGCTTCGACTAGATGACGACGCCTTGGCTCAGGAATCTTGGGAAGTGTTCGCGAAGTACCGCTTGGCCGCGCCTTACCCGAATATAAAAGGCTTGAAAACCAGTTACGAATACGTTGGCGCGACCCGGCCTGACGTTTACAAATACAAGCCGGAAGAGTTCGTCGATGCCAGCTTCGTCGAAGAACTCGATAAAAGCGGATTCATCAAAAAGCTCTACTGAAGATGCTCCAGCGAAATGAAAGTCAGAATAGGGATAACCCTGGGACAATCTCTAGGGAGCGTTAAAAGACCCGAGGAGATTCTCGATTTTGTCGATCATCTCGAAGCCTTGAATGTAGATTCGTTGTGGGTCAGCGATCGCCTGGTCTCGCCTGCCTTGACGCTCGAACCGATTACTTTTCTATCTTATGTGGCCGGGCGCTTGCGCCGGATGAAATTCGGCACGAGCACCTTGGTGTTGTCCACTCGCAATCCAGTCATTCTGGCCAAACAGCTGGCCACCCTCGACTTTATTTCCCAGGGACGTTTGTTCCCGGCGGTGGGACTGGGCAGCGATGACGCCCAAGATTTTGCCGCGGTTGGCATCAGCAAAAAAGAACGCGGGCAGCGTTCGGATGAAGCGATCGTCTTGATGCGCCGCCTGTGGAGCGAGGAAAATGTCAGCTTCAGCGGAAAATTCTTTTCCATTCAGGATGTCACGATCACGCCGCGCCCGTGGCAGAAAGGCGGCCCGCCCATCTGGATCGGCGGCCGCAGCCAGGCGGCGCTGCGCCGTACCGGCCGATTGGGCGACGGCTGGCTGGTGTCCGGCGCTTCGGCTGCCGAAGTCGGGGATGGAATCAAAGCGATTCGCGCATACGCCGCCGAAGCCGGGCGTGTGGTGCCTGAAGATCATTACGGTGTATTGTTGCCCTTCTATTTTGCGCGCACTGCCGACGAAGCTTATGACGCAGCCAAAAAATCCCTGCGGTTGCGTCCTGAGCTATCGGCGTACGATTTCACAGCATTGGGCAGGCCGGAACAGGTGCGGCGGAGGATCGCACAGTATATCGATGCCGGCGCAAGCAAATTTGTCATGCGCCCATGCGGGCCGTTCGAAAAATGGCACGGGCAGATCGAGATGCTCGCAAGCGAAGTGATCCAGCCGTTGCAGACTCCCGACGAAAAACCCTAAAGATTATATTTTCCGTCTCGCCGCGTCTTGAAAACTCTGTTTCGCACATTGCTGAAAAACACCGCAGTAACGAGACCCGTGCTCTGTGGTCGTGAAAACGTGATCGAGAATTCTGAACGAGCACGAACACAGCCACGAATACGAGCTTGAGCGATGGACTGCAACCAGTATCAGCTCGAAGGTCGATCCGAAGGGGACTAACGGCTATGATCCGTCACCAGGACTGCCGCGCCAGTAATGTTTCCGGATCGCAAGCGGTCGAGAGCTTCATTGGCCTCTTCCAGCGCAAAGGTCTCAACCTGCGTTCGCACCGGGACCAGCGCAGCAAGCGGCAGAAATTCTTCTCCATCACGGCGGGTCAGATTGGCAATCGAACAGACGGAGCGTTCCTGCCATAGAATCGAATAGGGAAAAGATGGGAGGTCACTCATGTGAATGCCGCCGCAGACTACAATTCCGCCTTTTTTAAGCGCGCGCAGAGCTTGCGGCACCAGCTTCCCGACCGGCGCAAAGATGATCGCCGCATCGAGCTTCACCGGCGGCAGCTCGCTGGAGCTTCCAGCCCAAACGGCGCCGAGTCCAAGCGCGAAATTCTTTGCCGCTTCATCGCCGGGCCGGCTAAAAGCGTAGATCTCGCGGTTCTGAAATGCTGCCACCTGCGCAATGATGTGGGCGGCGGCGCCGAAGCCGTAAATGCCCAGCCGCTTGCCTTCCCCGGCCTTTACCAAACTCCGGTAGCCGATCAACCCGGCGCACATCAGCGGCGCGGCTTCCGCATCACTGTAGAAATCCGGAATGGCAAAACAAAAACGCGGATCGGCGACGGCATACTCGCCGTAGCCGCCGTCGAGCGTGTACCCGGTGAAGCGCGCCTGATCACATAGATTCTCGCGAGCGGATAAGCAAAACTCGCAGCGGCCACAGGTCCAGCCCAACCAAGGCACGCCGATCCGGTCGCCAGGCTTCAACCGATGGACCTCTTTGCCGATTTTCTCGACAACGCCAATGATCTCATGCCCAGGAATCAAAGGCAGCTGGGGCTGCTCCAGTTCGCCGTCGATAATATGTAAATCGGTCCGGCACACGGCGCAGGCTCGCACCCGGATCAAAACTTGTCCGGCGTCCGGTTGCGGCGGCGGCACGTCTGCCCAGCGCAACGGTTGCCGGGCTTTCTCAAAAAGCATCGCGCGCATAAGGTCAATCTATTCTTATCGCTGCCAGTTTAGAAGCCTACAGACTGCGCAGGCCAGGCATCATTAGGAGCCAAGAGATCTACCGCGCTTGAAACTTGGTCCCAGCAAGCGTACGCACCTTAGTTAACCTCTACTGGGGCTTTCTGAAAGTTGAATAAATTTCGCCAGTGAATATTACTGGCACCGCGACTGCGTTATTATTAGCTACAAGCCTTAGCGACGGAGCAGAGCCAGGGGAAAAATCGTGAAGTTACTATTGGTCGCGCTCGGTGTTCTCATGATATTGGCCACCGTGATTCCGTTTTTGAAGAAAGATGAATGGTGGGTCAGAATCTTTGATTTCCCGCGCTTGCAGATTACTTTAATAATCGCGCTGGTCTTTGCCGCGTACCTGCTCCTCAGAGGCAACTCCATCGCCGATTATGGGTTTTTAGTCGGACTGATACTGTGTCTGACATATCAAAGTTACATGATTTATCCGTATACGCGCTTGTCGCCCAAACAGGTGCAATGGAGTAAGAACGCGGCGAAAGACTCGAGCTTCAGCCTGCTGTTTGCAAACGTGCTGATCGAAAACGGCAACGCAGCCGGCTTGAAAGAAATCATCAAAAAAGCCGATCCGGATCTTATCTTGACCGCGGAAACCGACGCATGGTGGCGAGAACAGCTAAAGGAATTCGACCGAACACACCCGTACGTTGTCGCGCAACCGCAAGACAACTGCTATGGAATACTTCTCCAGTCCAGGCTAGAGTTGATAATTCCGCAGATCAAATTCCTGGTTCAGGACGACATACCTTCCATCCATACGCGAGTCAAACTGCGATCCGGAATAGAAGTGGAGCTACGCGGACTCCATCCACGGCCGCCGGTTCCAGAGGAGGATGGGAGGTCAACCGAACGCGATGCGGAGCTGCTTGTGGTTGGAAAGGAAGTCAAAGGAAAGAAAGATCCCATCGTGGTTCTGGGCGATTTAAACGATGTCGCGTGGTCGAGAACCAATAACTTATTTCAGGACATTAGCGGACTATTAGATCCACGAATCGGCCGCGGCTTTTATCATTCCTTCCATGCCAAATACCCGTTCATTCGATTTCCGTTAGATCACTTCTTCCATTCGAATCATTTTCGGCTGATGGAACTGCGGCGGCTACCGTACTTCGGTTCAGATCATTTTCCGGTTTATATCAAGCTTAATTACGAGCCGGATGCCGAGAAGGAGCAGGAAGAATTACATGCGGATCAGTCTCAGAAACAAGAGGCCGAGGAGAAAATCGACCAGGTCAGGTGAGTATCTCTAAGTTTGCCGGATCGGTCGCTTGGAGTTTGAAATAACCTGTGAATCGACCTCAGACACCAGCTCGTCTATAACAGCCTTCGAGCGGTCGTAAGCGGGCAAGACACCAATCGTCAGCAGTCTAGTCCAAATCGATATCTTTGATGGGTTTTGTGATCGGCTCTTCTTTTGCCTTCTTGAACAGCTCTTGAAATTTGGCTTCCAGCACCTTGGATTTATTTTTCTCAGCGGCGGCAACTTGTTGATACTTTTCATCGCGCTTGGTCGCCTCCGCCTTCACGTATCCGACGGCGTCCTTCAGATGATCCAGCAATTGAGGTTTGGGAGGTAATTTGTGATCGAGCACGGCCGAAAGAACTGGATCGATCGTCAATGTCGCACTGCAACAAGGACAGGTCACGGTTATAATCGCGCTCTCTTTCTCAGCCATTATCAATCCTCCAGTCATTCATCTTGTGCAGAAGCACTCCAGCGGCGATTTTGGATTGGAATTTTGGAAATCGGATTACGAGTTGAAATTCAATCGAAAATCGGCAATCCAAAATCTAAAATGCCTCATCCCCGTAATTCGATCTGTTCGCCGTCCGGCCCTGCAAAAACAACCCGGCGCCAGCCTTCTTCTCGCGCTTCCCGCGCGGCAGTATCATGCGGCGCGCGGACTAATTCGACGCCGTTTTTCTGCAATGCTGCCACCGTTTGATCGAAGTTGTCGGTTTCCAAGCAAAAGTGAAAACCACTCATGGGACCGTCGGACTTATGCGTCAGCTCCAAGACGGTATCTCCCAATTTTAGGTAGGCGATCTGCATCCCTCCGGTGGCGGCATGCTGAAAATAGTGCTTGAAGCCGAAGTGCTTTTGGTAGAATTCGACGGAACGCCCGAGGTCTTTGACGTGGATAGCTACATGATCGATGCGCTTGAACATACTGTGCTCCTTATCGGAAGGATAGTCCCGGACTGGGACGGTTTGCAAGCGAGTGAAAAAATGCCGGCTACGAAGTAAAATAGCAGCTATAGAAAATGGAGTATTGGAGTGCTGAGTTATAAATGCATTAATTCATTACTCCACCACTCCAATATTTCAGTCTTTTGATCCGATGCCCATCTTTCGACTTGTCGACGAACCGATTTTTCCGCCACCCGACTATGCCGATCCTAGCGGGTTGCTTGCGGTAGGAGGCGATTTGTCGGGTGAGAGACTGCTGGAGGCTTATCGACTGGGCATATTCCCATGGTACTCCGACGATCAACCGATTCTCTGGTGGTCGCCGGACCCGCGCTTTGTGCTGCATCTGGAAGAATTCCATATCTCAAGAAGCTTAAGGAAGACGCTGCGGCAGGGTATTTTCCAGATTACGATAGATCGGGCTTTCGATGAAGTGATCGCTGCTTGCGCTGCCGTACCGCGGCTCGGCCAGAACGGCACTTGGATCACCGCCGAAATGCAGGAAGCTTATAGCGAGCTCCATGGCCTGGGTTATGCCCACTCGGTAGAGACCTGGTTCGAAGGGAAACTAGCCGGTGGCATCTACGGGGTTTCTCTCGGCAAAGCATTCTTCGGCGAATCGATGTTTCACCGCCAGAGCAACGCCTCGAAAGTGGCGCTGGCCGCGCTGGTCGAAAAATTGAAAAGCTGGAATTTTCTTTTTCTGGATGCGCAGATGACCACGGAACACATGATGAGTCTGGGCGCGAGAGAAGTTTCCCGGCGCATTTTTTTAAAGCAGCTTGGTTTGGCCCTGAAGCATCCGACGAGACGGGGCAAGTGGCGCATCAAAGATTAGCTGCTTTGCGCCGTCGTCTCGAGATTGTGAAGGACTGCCGACAATGATTTCACCGAGGGAAATTCCACGATCAAAAGAATCAGCGCCAGCGCCGACAATAGATACTGATCGGCCAAAAAGCGGCCCACCAATGCCAGGATCAAACCGTAGACTGCAATCGCTTCAATGATGGCAAAGAGCACGACCTTGCGGGTGACGTAAGTCGACACCACCGCCGCGGCGCGTTCTTCCTCGCCGCCTTTGTATCCTTCCAAAGCACGCAGCCGTTTGCTCGTCTTGGCCTCACGCAATACGACCTCGGGCGCCAGACGACGTTTCCAATAGATGTAGTAGCCGATGTCAATGAAGGCGAGAAGCCAAAACACCGCTCTGGCGGCGATAGCATAAGAAAATCCGCGCCCGAAAGCGGGATTTGCCAAAAGGTGACGTGAGATGAAAACGTACACGGCGATTGATATGACAAAAAAACACCAGATGATGACGGCCGCGCCGCGCTGGTCCAGTAATATTGTTTTGAACTCGGGACGAATCATTCTGCTAATATCCTCGTTCGTGTCGATTTAGTCCTTCCTTCTAACTTGCGGCGAAGGTCTCGACGCGACTAATAGAATACGCCATTAGTTACATTATTCTTCCGCGCATCTCCTGTCCACGGAAAACGTAGAGCCATGCAGTGGCCAAGTCCAAACAGCGTGCGCGCGTCTTGTCGGATAAAAGCTGCGATGCTATAGCGGCAAAAGCGATTCTACACTGGAGGCAAAATGGCTGAATTCGATATTGTCATTCATGGCGGGCAGGTAATCGACGGAACGGGCAATCCTTGGTTCTACGCCGATGTCGGAATTAGAGACGGCAAGATCGCCGGCATCGGTAAGATCGATCCCGAAGCCGGCCAACGCGCGATTTCGGCGAAAGGCTTTGTTGTGAGTCCCGGCTATATCGACATGCACACCCACAGCGATCAGCCCGTCATCGCCGACGGCAATGCCGAAAGTAAAGTGCGACAGGGGGTGACCCTGGACATCATCGGCGAGAGCCAGACGGTGGCACCGCTGGAAGGTGCAGTGTTGGAAGAATATCGGCTCGAGCACCGAAAGCGCAATGGCATCGAGGCCGACTGGAAAACTTTTACCGATTACTTCAGCAGGCTGATGAAGGAGGGGACTTCGATCAATGTCGCCTCCGGCGTGTCGCCGCAGCAAGTGAAGCGGGTCGTCTGTGGCTTTGAAGAACGGCCTGCCAGCGCCAGCGAGCAAGAGAAGATGAATCGACTGGTTGCCCAAGCCATGGAGGAGGGCGCTCTCGGGCTCACTGCTGCATGGCATGCAAAAGGCCCCGAGAGTCCGGAAGAAGTGGTCGAGATGGCCAAAGTGGTCAAGCGCTACGGCGGCTATTACGGCGTTCATGTCGGCAGCGAAGGTTTCGACATGATGGAAGAGCTGGCAAAAACTCTGCGAATTGCCCGCGAATCCAGAATTCCCATCCATGTTTATCACTTGAAGATGCGCGCAAAGGCCAATTGGGGGCGCATTCGCCAGGTGATCGAACAAATCGAGGAGGCGCGCCGCGAAGGGCTGGAAATTACCGCCAACCAATATCCCTACACGGCTATGCAGCATCCCTGGCGCAGGCTATTTCCCCGCTGGGTTCAGGATGCGCCGATCAATGAAACGATTTCACAATTTAGAAGCGCATCGTTTCGCGAGCGAGTCATGAACGATCCGGAGTTTGATCAGTACGTCAACGAACACGGCGGCTGGGAAGGGATCGTCGCCGCCCGCTTGGATACCGAGCAGCTGAAGCGTTTCGAAGGTAAACCTATCGCCGAAATCGCTAAAATCCGCGGTCAGGATCCGGTGAGCACCTGCTTCGACATGATCTACGAAGAGGGCGTGTTCATCCATGGCGTGCACCACACCATGTCGGAAGAGGACGTCAAGACGGTGATGCGGGTGCCCTGGGTGTCGATCGGTTCCGACGGCAGCGCTTTGAATCTTAACTTCCCGGGCAAACCCCATCCGCGCAGCTTCGGCACCAACCCGAGAGTGCTAGGCAAGTACACGCGCGAGGAGAAAGTGCTCGCCCTCGAGGATGCCGTGCGCAAGATGACTTCTCTGCCGGCGCAAGTTCTCGGCTTGAAAGATCGAGGTTTGTTGCGCGAAGGCTATTGGGCCGACGTGGTCGTGTTCGATCCCGATCGGGTCGCCGACATGGCCACCTATGAGAATCCCAAGCAGTACCCGAAGGGCATCGATTACGTTTTGGTCAATGGCGCAATCGTCATTGACAATGGCCATCACACCGGCGCGCGGCCGGGCAGGGTTGTTTATGGGCCGGGAAAAATGGACGTATGAAATACAGGTCCTGTTTTCAGAAGTTATCAGAAGTTAAAGGTGGATCGAATTTGCCAACAGGTTGGGCGTCGTGAATGAGGAGCCGAGCATGGCATCTTTGCTGATCTCGGACACATGGGAACGAGGGGATCCCTATGAGCAGTATGTCGGCCGCTGGAGCCGCAGGGTCGCGCCGCAGTTCCTCTCGTGGTTGAACATTCCTGCCCGGCGTCGCTGGCTGGATGTTGGATGCGGCACGGGAGCGTTAAGCGCCGCGATTCTCGACCAGTGTGCGCCAACATCGATCGTTGCCGTCGAGCCTTCGGAAGGTTTTTTGGAGAAGGCCAAAGAGCAACTAGGAAGTAGGGTGCTGCTTCGGCGCGGCAGTGCTGCGGAGATTCCGCTGGATGACAGAGCCGTTGATGTTACTATTTCGGGATTGGTCTTGAACTTCGTTCCGGATGGTCGCGCCGCTGTGAGCGAGATGGCAAGGGTGACAGCACCGGGAGGCACGATCGCGGCCTACGTTTGGGATTACTCGGGAAAGATGGAGTTGATGCGCTACTTCTGGGATGCAGCTGTCGAGCTTAAGCCCGAGGCAGCGAAGCTGGACGAAGGGGTCCGTTTTCCACTGTGCCATCCGGAGGCGCTCTCAGAACTTTTTGCCAGCGCAGGTCTGCGTCGACCCCAGGTGACGGCAATCGACATCACCACGAGCTTTGCAGGTTTCGAAGATTACTGGCGGCCGTTTCTCGGCGGCCAGGGACCGGCTCCGGCGTATGCTATGGCGCTCGATGACCCGGAACGGGCGCGTCTAGCCGAGCGCATACGCCAGCGCCTACCGATTCAGGCGAACGGTTCCATCTCCTTAATCGCTCGGGCCTGGGCCGTGCGCGCGGCCGCGGCGAGCTAAGAATGT
>DASUVS010000101.1:0-6896 GCA_036378835.1 Binatia bacterium
TCTGAAAGGAGCAATCATGAAATTAGCTGGCCAGGTAGCCGTAGTGGTGGGTGGCGCTCGAGGTATCGGCGAGGCAATTGCCCACCTCTTCTCTAAAGAAGGCGCCAGCGTTGTCTTGGTCGATATCGGTAAGGCCAAGTCGCAATTGGATGGCGTGGCTCAAGCAATTAACCAACGGGGCGGCAATGCAATCGCTCTTGTTGCCGATGCCACTGATGATGCTCAGGTTAACAACGTGGTGAATGAAGTTATAGAGCGCCATGGCAAAATCGATGTCCTCGTCAACAGCGCGGGATTACGCGGGCCGCTCGTCCCGGTTCAAGACATCACTGAGGAGGAATGGGATCTTGTTCTTTCAGTTAATCTGAAGGCTGTGTTTCTGTGCTGCAGGGCAGTGTTAAAAGTGATGATGAAACAGAAAAGCGGCAGCATCGTCAGTATCTCCGGAACGGCTGGCAAGGAAGGTATGGCCCTGCGCGGTTCTCTTTGCGCCGCCAAGTGGGGATTATTGGGGTTGACTCAGACCATCGCCAAGGAGGCCGGACCCTGCGGCATCAGAGCCAATATCATTTGTCCCGGTGGAATGGATGAGCCCGACCTGCGGGTCATGTATGCGGAACGGGCCAAGGGACTTGGAATGGAATTCTCGCAGTTGGAGAAAAGCATCTTGGAGCTGACGCCTTTGCGAAAATATGCCAAACACGAGGAAGTCGCAAAAGCCGCTTTGTTTCTCGCATCGAGCGACTCATCGCACACCACGGGAGAATCGCTCAACGTTTCCGGCGGACGGTTGATGAATTGAGGTTTCGAGCGATTCCCTGCTGTGGACATGCCGGTTAGACAGAGCTAAGCGCGCGATTCATCATTATTGGCTAAGTTGATTGTCACCCCGAGGGCTGGAGCTGCGTCCGTACAGTTGGAGACTGATCAGAATCTCGCTTCAAGCCGCTCGGTCAGGATCACTTCCCGAGCCGTGACTCGTGCTCGATAAGGCAGCGCTTCCACGCCCGCCTTAACGGCTCGGCGCAACCAGTAACCGTACTCCGAGTCGACTTCATCGGCCGGTCGAAAATAGTTGCAGTCGCCGCGTTGGATTACAAAAACTACCGCGGCCCGATGGCCTTTTCTGCGGAGCCAGATCAATTCTTTCAAATGTTTAGTGCCGCGCTCGGTAACTGCATCGGGAAATGCCGCCGCACCATCAATGGCGCGTGTGACATTTTTAACTTCGACGAAACAAAAGCCATTATTGCCATCGAGCCGCAGATCTAGTCGTGTGCCCTGGCGCGTAATCACCTCGCGATGAATTGTTGTATATCCCTGCAGTTCGCTGATGACGCCTTTTTCTATGGATTCGGCGACGAGCCGGTTTGGATGCAGGGTGTTAATGCCGACCCAAGTTGTTCCGACTTTGACGATTTCCCAAGTATACAGCAAACGGCGGCCTTCCTTCGTGCTGGGTGAAATATACACCGTGCTACCGGGTTCGGCGCAGCCTGTCATGCTGCCCGTATTGGTGCAGTGGGCGATGACGACTCGGCCGTTAGCCAGCCGGACATCGGCGAGAAAACGTTTGTATCGGCGAATAAGAACGCCGCGGATCAGCCGATCAGGAAAACGCATGAACAAAGTTATAGCCGATGTGTCAACTGATTCCGACCATTCGCTGGTTGCCGATCTCGGAGCCGTATCATCGATCGATTCTCTTGCCGTCGATTTTTACACATGATACGCCGCGGCTTTCCTTGCGCGGGAAACAGCCCTTTGTTAGGTTCAACGAAAATTAGTGGGTGGATGGAGAGCAATGGTCAAACAATCGCTCAAGTTTGTCGGTCAGAGTGTTCCGCGCGTCGATGGGATTGAAAAAGTCACAGGCCAGGCGAAATTTCTTGGCGATTTGGCTGTGCCGGGGATGCTCCACGGAAAAATTATTCGCAGTTCCTATCCTCACGCGAGGATTATCTCAATTGATGCGTCCAAAGCCGAAGCGCTTGAAGGCGTCGCCGCGGTACTGACCAGTGCTGACCTATCGGATCTCAACGCGATCTATTCCGGCCGTCCGGTGATTGCGATGGATAAGGTTCGTTACGTTGGAGAACCCGTAGCAGCTGTTGCGGCAGTAGATCAGGCCACGGCCGAAGAGGCTGCCGCGCTAATCCAGGTTCAATATGAAGAGCTTCCGGTCGCTGTCGGTATCGACATGGCGCGCGCCCCAGGCGCAGCCCTGATCCACGAAGGACGAAGCGGTAACATCTGCAGTCACGAGAGCGTGGTCCGCGGCCATGTGCAAGAGGCGTTCGCCCAGTCTGATTTGGTCCTCGAAGACCAGTTCACGTTTCCGATGGTTTATCATTATGCGATGGAGCCCCACACTGTCACCGCCCATTGGGATGAAGATGGCGTTACTGTGTGGTCTTCGGCGCAGCATCCCTTCCAGGTACGGGGCGATATCGCCAAAATATTTCGTTTGCCGGCGTCGAGAGTGCGGATGGTGATCTCATATTTGGGTGGAGGCTATGGCAGCAAGTCCTACACCAAGTTCGAGCCGCTGGTTGTCGCCTTGGCGCGCAAAGCGAAGGCGCCGGTTCGAGTGTGTAACTCGGTCGGCGAGTCCATGATCACAGTCCGCCGCCACGCGGCGCAGGTGAGGGTCAAAACCGGTTTTAAGAACGATGGCACGATCACCGCCCGGGAAGCGGAAATCTACCTCGACACCGGCGCCTATGATGACAACGGCCCGGCCGTGACGGTTCGTGCGGCAACACGCGTCATCGGTCCTTATCGGATTCCTAATATTCTGACGCACGCGTATTCGGTCTATAGCAACTCGGGTTCCGCGGGTTCGTTTCGCGCGATCGGCGCGCCGCAAGTTATTTTCGCAGGCGAATCGCAGATCGACATTGCCGCGCGCCGTTTAGGCCTGGACCCGGTGGAATTGCGCCAGAAAAATCTCTTGAAAAGAGGAGAAGAACTTCGTCCTGGGCTTAAAGGCATCGATGCCGATTTAAATTACGGCCTTAAGAAGCTCGTCGGCGCAAGCCAATGGAAATCCATAACCAAGAAGAAGGCGGCGCCGGTCGGATTAGCCTGCGCCGTGACCAACGCCGGAGCGACCCCGGTCTCGGTGGCAATGGCACGCCTGCAGTCTGATGGCCTCGTGAGGCTTTTCGCCGGCAGCACCGAGATGGGGCAGGGAGTTCGGACGGTTCTTTCCCAGATTGCCGCCGAGGAATTGAGTATTCCCTTGGATCGTATCCGAGTCGGGGGCGCCGACACCAAAGTCACCCCTTACGATAGCTCGACGGGTTCCAGCCGATCCACCACCTGCATGGGCAACGCGGTGCAAGGCGCCGCCCGAGATTTGAAAAAACAATTAGCTATGATTGCTGCGGAAACATTTCGCGTGCCTCAGAACCAGGTCAAACTCCAAGACGGCTCCCTGATTAGCGGTGAGGCGCGGCTGACCTTCCAAGAAGCGCTCGAGCGCCGGTTCGGCAAAGGCTCGGGCGGCGAGTTGATCGGACACGGCGAGACGACTCCGGGATTGACGGAAAACAAAATGCCTGTGTTCTGGGAAGTGGGCATGGGCATGGTCGAGCTCGAGATCGATGAAGATACCGGTGAAATTGGCGTCAAGCGTTTGATATCCGTTGCTGACGTCGGCAAGGCGATCCATCCAGAGGGCTGCGTTGGCCAGGAAGAGGGCGCGGCTATGATGGGCATCGGCCATACGTTGTTTGAACAGATGGTTTATGACGCCAACGGTAATCTGCTCAACCCGAATCTGGTCGATTACCGGGTGCCGAGTTTCGGCGATACCCCTGAGGAGTTCCGTACGGTCTTGGTCGAGAACGAGGATGGCCCCGGTCCCTATGGGGTTCGTGGTATGGGTGAAGGCGGCTTGTTATCGGTCGCGCCTTCGATTTGTAATGCGCTGGAGCGGGCCACAGGAGTTCGTATAAAAGACCTGCCGTTGACTCCTGAGCGTGTCTGGCGCGCCCTTAAAGAAGCTAGGAAGTGAGTTCTTTACCGGCTCCCACGACGAATGGGACGATAATGGACCGTGGCAAGAGGACGCATGAGTTTCTGGGCGAAATTGCCAGACTTTGAAATAGCGCCGGCATCAATCGAGGACGTGCCCTTGATTCTTGCGTTTATCAAGAAGCTTGCCGAGTATGAACGGCTTGCGCATGACGTCGTCGCCACCGAAGATTCGTTGAGGCGGACGCTGTTTGAGCCGCGGAAAACAGCGGAGGTTGCGATCGGCTATTTCCAGAAGAAACCGATCGGGTTGGTGCTGTTCTTCCACAACTATTCGACTTTTTTGGGCCGGCCGGGACTCTACATAGAGGATCTCGTCGTCGATGAACCATACCGTAGGAGGGGGTTTGGCTCAGCGTTGTTGCGCTATGTGGCGCGCTTAGCCGTCGAGCGAAACTGTGGCCGGCTCGAATGGTCTGTGCTCGATTGGAATCAACCCGCCGTAGATTTTTATACCAAGCTCGGCGCCGTCCCAATGAGCGATTGGACCGTGTTTAGGGTCACGGGGCAGAATTTGGCGAAGCTGGCCGGGGAGTGAACCGTCGGGCGCCGCATTGGCAGCTTCGCGACAAAGACCTGATGAGAATCAATTGGCGCTTTTTCGATTGTATTCCGCTGCGGATGTTCGCGGATGTTGCTACCAGTCAGACCGAGTTTCTACGGCAGATGTGGCGCTGATTGTCCCTTCAATCTGCGCGAGTGTCGGCCTGGTTTGTTGGCGAGCCGCGTGAACCATGCATAAATACGATGTCGCTCGTGAGCTACCGGTTTCTTGCCGAAATCCCGGAGCATTCACTTATCCGTCCAGAGGTATTCTGATCAGGAGCCGTGTGCCGGCTCCCGGCGCCGAGTCTACCGTGAGCTCGCCGCCGATCCTCTTCATTCGCTCACGCATGCCTCTTAGGCCGTAATGATTTCCGCCTTCCGCTGTCGAAATATCGAAGCCGACACCATTATCGATCAACCGGGCGTTGCAGCTCGAGGCATCTCTGGAGAGCGCCAATGTCAGTTGTGATGCGCGGGCATGTCGCACGGCATTTAGCACGCCTTCCCTCAGAGTGAAGTACAATTCTCGTTCGATCTCCTCGGGCAAGTCACGCGCGTGGATGGTGCAGCGAAAATCCAAGCTGAAACCGGTGCGCGCGCGAAAGATCTCCAGTTCTGCCTTGAGTCTTTGCTCCAACGAGCCCGCCTTGAGTTCTTTTCGCTCTTGGGTCTCGGTGAGAATGTTGCGCATTTCGAGGATGACTGTGTCGATGTCTTTCTCGATGATCTCTAGTTCCCGTCGTAGAGATTCTGGCTTCGCCACGAACTGGTCGCGACATACTTCAGTTCTTAATCTGACGCTTGATAAAATTTGCAGCGCGCGGTCATGAAGCTCGCGCGAGATTCGTTGGCGCTCGCGAGCTAGGGCGTCGGCCACGGCTTTGCGTTCCGATCTCGTATTGCGCACGTTGTTGTCCTTGATCGACAATGCGTCTAGGTTACAGAACGGCTAAGTTGACAAATGCCTGGTCAAAAACTCCAAAGTTCGTGGCCAAGCAGCCTCATCCGCATGACGGCGATAGCTCTCACGGGTATGGTCCATAAAGGCATGGGCGGCGTCTGGGTATGCATAGAATTCGTGCTTCTTGTCGTACTTCGTAAGCTCAAAATCGAGCTTGCGCATATCGTCGGGCGACGGGTTCCTATCAACGGCGCCGAAATGACCCTGGAGCGCACAATGTATTTCCGGAGTACGCTCAAATGGCGAAGGAATATCGCGACCCCACGCGCGAAAGATGTTGCCGCCGTAAAAAACGACGGCCGCTTTAAGCTCGAAACTTGCAGCAGCCATGAGATAGGCGATACGACCCCCCATGCAAAAACCGATAATCGCAAAACGATTCTCATCAACCGCCGGTTGAGATCGCAGGAATCTCACGGTCGCATTGACATCATTGATAACCTTCCGATCACTGAGCCGGGAACGGCGTGCAATGATATCGTCGGTGCATTCGGCGCCATCGCGGTGATAGAGATCCGGCGCAGCGGCGACGTAGCCGGCCTGCGCTAGTCGCGCCGTGATACTCTGCATGAATTCGTCGATGCCCCATTGGTGTTGCATAACCACGATGCCCGGGAATGGACCGGGTCCGTCGGCGACACTCAAGTGCATGCGCATCGTGCTGTTGTCGGACGTAGTTTGTTGCCAGCTGGATGGTGCCATTTTCATTCCTTCAAAGTTAGCAGGCGTTTACCGTAGCGGCCCTACCGTGTCAAGTCTTGAGCCAGCCTTTAAACCTGATCGAGAATTGGAATAATCTCGTTCAGACTTTGAATCTGGCGGTAGCTTGTCGAGGGTCGCTTCGCGCTTCGATCGATCAGAACTCCCATCATTCCAGCATTGGCGGCGCCGTATAAATCGTTTTCTTCGCTATCGCCTACGTGCATGGCCTCGCTGGGAGCCAGGTTGTGCCGTCTTAAGGCCGTTTCAAAGATCTGCCGCGCAGGTTTGGCATGACCGACCCGGCTTGAAATAAAAACCTCTTCAAAACAACCGTTCATCCCGAGTCCCTCGAGTATATCGACCAGCCGAGAATCAAAATTAGAAATAACATCTAACGCCAAGCGGCGTTCTTGCAACGCCGACAACGTTTTTAGGACATCAGGGTATAACGCCCAAGCCTCTGCTCGCGCAAAATATGAAAACAGCTCGGAAAAAAAACGATCGAATTGCTCGAACGGTCCCAAGGGCTCAAAGACGCAATGCACTAGTTTTTTCCACCAATCGCGCTCGAGCTGCTCGATCGAGTCCCGCGACACCGGACCAAACGTGAGCGGCGGTGAGGCGCCAAAACAGGCTCGAAAGCGTT
>DASUVS010000102.1:0-35114 GCA_036378835.1 Binatia bacterium
TCGTTCTTTAATCTGCTTCTCGTAACCAGACTCTGACGGTTCATAATATTTTTGTGTTTTCAGTTCATCCGGTAAATGCTGTTGATCGACTACATGATCCGGAAAATTATGGGCATACTGATAATCTTTGCCGTATCCCAGTTTTTTCATCAGATGCGTCGGGGCATTGCGCAGATGGAGAGGAACAGGCAGAGCGCCGCATTGCTCGACATCCTGCGCCGCTGCCAGCATCGCCAAATAGGAGGCATTGGATTTCGGCGCTGTGGCTAGATACGTCACCGCTTGCGCGAGCGGAATTCTACCTTCGGGCAGGCCGACGAAATGAAATGCATCCTTGGCCGCGACGGCAACTTGCAATGCGGCGGGATCCGCATTGCCGATGTCTTCGGCGGCAAAGATGACCATCCGACGCGCAATGAACAACGGATCCTCGCCGGCTTCGATCATGCGCATCATCCAATATAGAGCGGCGTCAGGGTCGCTGCCGCGCAGGCTTTTGATGAAAGCCGAAATAATGTTGTAATGCTCTTCGCCGGACTTGTCATATCGGAGCGGCTTTCGCTGCAGCGCCTCTTGTAGCTGTGTCAGGCCGATCTCTTTGGCCTTCGCGTTATGCGCCAAAGTCGCGGCGGTTTCCAACGCATTAAGCGCCACACGGCAATCGCCCTGGCATTGATCGATCAAAAACTCTCGACCTTCGGGCGAGAGGTTCAAATGCATGTTCCCCAAGCCGCGTTCTTTATCTTGCAAGGCACGATCGACAATCGCGGCGATCTCCTCGGTCGATAAAGCTTTGAGCACTAAAACCTGGGTGCGAGAAAGCAGGGGAGAGATGACTTCGAAAGATGGGTTCTCGGTAGTAGCGCCGATCAAAACGATCGTGCCGCGTTCGACGTACGGCAAAAAATTATCTTGTTGCGATTTGTTAAAATGATGAATTTCGTCGACGAAGAGAACCGTTTTCTTGCCCATACGCCTGAGCCGTTCAGCCTCGTCTATGATCTTCTTCAGGTCCTTGACACCGGAGGAGACGGCGGAAAACTGCACGTAAAGCGCGCCGGACTTGCTGGCGAGGATTTGCGCTAAAGTTGTCTTGCCGCTACCCGGCGGGCCCCAAAGAACCAATGATCTGAGCTGGGCGCTCTCGACCATCTCGGTTAAAATTCGTCCCGGTCCGAGGAGGTGCTTCTGCCCGACGAATTCATCCAAGTTTCTCGGCCGCATCCGTTCTGCCAGGGGTGCTCGCGCTGATTGTTGCTTTGACTGATCCGATTCAAACAAATCCATGATGATATGCTAGCACAACCGTGGGGCGCCGTTGTACCCGGCCAATTCAAACGATTCGGTAAGACAGAATCCAAGCACAAGCTTGCGGCATTGAGCCTGCTCTGAGTGGCACCGCTGGACGTCAATTGCGAAACGTCGGTTTCACTTTCGGTCGTCGTCCAGGGGTGATATTCTAGCTGTCGTTTAGGATTGCAGCTATGGCGGAAAAATCAGAAAGCAACGGTAGCTCTCCCCCCCTTGTTCAAGGAACGGTGCGCACAGTTTTATTTCCGGACTCGGCGATATCGGGGAGACTAAGCTATGATCTGCCGGTTAAGATCGATAGCAAGTTTACTGGAGAGGTTAAGGCCAGCGATCTTTTGGTGGTCGGCGCTAATGCGCACGTAGAAGCACGAATTGCCGCGCGCAATCTCCAGTTAGAGGGAAAGTTGATCGGCAGTGTTCAGGTAATCGGTTGCTTCGAGATCATGCCGGGAGGACATTTCCAGGGTGATGTTCAGGCTGCAGAGCTCAAGGTTCATCCCGGCGCGACCTTTGATGGTCAAGGGAAAATAACCGGCGAGCCCTAAGATTGCGTTTAGCGGTTGCCGGACCGTTCGTCTGAAAAGAGCCGAGCCGCCTTTCCGGATCTATCGCGCAAATAATAAAGTTTTGCACGCCGCACTCTGCCGCGCGAAACCACTTCGACTTTATCGATACGTGGGGAATGAAACGGAAAAATACGTTCGACGCCTACCCCGTACGATATTTTGCGAACGACGAAATTGGCTCGGTTTCCTTTCCCGCCAATGCCAATGACAATTCCCTCAAACACCTGAGTTCGTTCCTTTTCGCCTTCGACAACTTTAACATGCACCCGCACGGTTTCCCCGGCTCGCAGCGCCGGAATTTCCTGTTTGGATTGCAGGGTTTCAAGTTTGTCTAGAATATTCATGGCTACTCCTTAAAGCTAACGTCCCAGAAGACGGTCTAAAATGATCGCTGCTGCCGATCGAACCGAGAGATGGTTGTAATCGGTCCATCCTTCGACCGCATCCAAAAGATAATCTGATTGAGAGATTATTGTCTCAGTGAGTCCCCAGCCCGTGCCCAAAACGATCAGAAAAGGGTGAGTGGTATTAATTAACATGTCTTGGAGCTCGGCGAAAGAGGTCCTCTGACCTCCGGGTCTCGCGGACGTCACGACAATACGGGGTTTTTCACCGTATTCTTGCTCCAAATCGATGAGCACATCATCGAGCGTGTTTTTAACACGGACGAGCGCGAGGGCCTCTTTTCGCGTCGTGTTATATTGGCTGCCATAGCCGTGCTCCCAATGGTCGATAATCTTGAGCGCGAGTCTTTGAAGCGCTTTGACCGGGGTAACCACATAAAATCCTTCGATGCCGTATGTTCGTCCCGAGCGTGCGATATCATGGATGTCCATGTTGGTAACCGCTGTAGTCACAATCTGCCGGTTCTTATCGTAGACGGGGTAATGAACCAGGGCAACGTAGACAGGCGCCCGTTGATTACAGATCAGCTCCTTTTCTTCGGCCGACAGCTCGGCGCTCCGGATCAAGTCCGGCCGTCGTTTCCAGGTTTGCTGAATGCTCATGTGACGCCGCCATTGCCGGATCCGTTCATGGTCGCCTGACAGCAGTACATCCGGCACCTTGGCACCGTGGAACTCCTCTGGCCGGGTATATTGAGGATATTCGAGGAGCCTATTGCTGAAAGACTCATCGGCGGCAGATTTGGCGTTGCCCAACACGCCAGGGATCAAACGGGATAGGGCATCGATGACAACGGTAGCCGCGGGCTCACCGCCGCTAATCGTGTAATCGCCAATCGAAATCTCTTCATCAACGAAACCTTTGACCCGCTCATCAACCCCCTCGTAGCGGCCGCAAATCAGCACGAGTTCTTCTTCTTTGGCCAGCTCAACGGCGACGGCTTGATTGAAGACACGGCCCTGGGGCGATAGAAGAATGACCTTGGATCGCGGCATTTTAGCTTTAACGTCCTCGATCGCTGTCACCAGCGGCTCCGGTTTCATCACCATGCCTTGGCCCCCGCCGTATGGATAATCATCGGTCATACGATGGCGGTCAGTGGTATATTCTCGTGGATCGACTAAAACAATTGAAATCAAACCTTTCTCCTGGGCCTTCTTCAGAATGCTGTGGTTCAAAGGCGAAGCAAACATCGCCGGAAAAAGAGTAACGATCGTAAAGGTGACCATGGAATAGGGAGGACGAGGTTCTTAGAGATCCAGGAGACCGGCAGGAAGATCGACGATGACTCGGCCGGTTGCCAAATCTACTTCGGCGATGATTTCCTTTACAGCCGGAATGAGATGTTCTTTATCCGCCCCGGCGATGACATACAACTCGCTAGCCGGTGTTGACCATATTTCCTTTAAGGTTCCAATTCGTGTGCCGTTGATGTCGAAGACCTCGAGGCCGATTACTTGGTAATGATAGTACTGACCGGGCGCCGGAATCTCCAACGCCTCTTCGGGCACACTGACGGTCGATCCCACCCAACGGCTCGCGCTTTCGATATCATCGGTGCCGCAGAGCTTAAGCAAAATCTGTCGCTTATGCGGGCGCGCCGATTCCACCTGGACAACGGTGCGGGTTTCGTCCTGAACGAGGATGACCTCGTTAAGAGTTGATAGGATAGGGCTCTCGGAATTGTACGGATTCAGCTTAAGCCATCCGGCAATTCCGTGGGTTGTTACGATTTGCCCTAATGGGACGATTCCGTTAGGCACGCGGTTAGCCTAACAGACTGGCTATTTTTCTTCTACGATTTCCAGGACAACTTTGCGGTTGGTTTTTGAAGCTGCGGCATTGAGGATCGCGCGAATTGATTTTGCGGTCCGGCCCTGTTTGCCGATAATCCGGCCCAAGTCATCCTTGGCAACTCTTAACTCGTAAACGGCTGCGTCCTCTGCCGCGCTCTCTGCTACTTCGACCGCGTCCGGGTTATTCACCAAAGACTTCGCCAAGTATTGAACGAGTTCCTTCATGGGTGGCGCTAGTGGCCAAAAGTTAGCTGGCTTTCTTTTGTTTTGCGATCAGCTGGGAAACGGTTTGTGTCGGCTGAGCACCGCGCTTGATCCAGGTTTCGGCTTTCTCTTGATTAATCTTAAATGTTCCCCCCCCTGCGGATGGATCATACGTGCCGATCTGCTCAATATATCTGCCATCGCGGGCAAAACGTTGGTCACTGACGACAATCCGGTAGAACGGTTTTTTCTTTGCGCCATGCCGGCTCAAACGAATTCTTACACTCATATTCCCTTCTCCTCTAGTGAAACGGGTTGGCCATGCGGCTAAAGAGCGATTTCATTCCGCCCTTGCTCACCCGCTGCATCATTTTTTTCATTTCTAAAAACTGTTTCATCAACCGATTCACATCAGCTACGCTGGTGCCGCTGCCTTGGGCGATTCTGCGGCGGCGGCTGCCGTTCAAGATCGCCGGACTGCGCCGCTCCTGAAGAGTCATGGAATTGATGATAGCTTCGACCCGCTTCAATTCCCTTTCGGCTTTATCGGCATCGACCTGAGAGGCTAGCTTCTTGCCGCCCGGGATAAGCTCGAGCAGGCTTCCCATGGATCCCATTTTTTTAATTTGCTGCAATTGAATCTGAAACTCTTCGAGCGTGAACTGTTGCTTCTGAATGACCTTTTGGAGGCGCTCGGCTTCCTTCTGCTCAAAATTTTGTTGAACTTTGTCGATCAAGGAGAGGACGTCGCCCATGCCGAGAATTCTCGATGCAAGCCGATCTGGATAGAACGGCTCGAGTGCATCGAGCTTCTCGCCCGTTCCGGCAAACAGAATAGGCTTGCCCACCAGCTGTCGAATCGATAAAGCGGCGCCGCCGCGTGCGTCGCCGTCCAGCTTTGTCAGGATGACACCGCTGACGCCCAGCTGCTGGTCAAAACCTAGCGCTTGATTAACCGCGTCTTGACCGGTCATGGAATCGGCTACGAACAAAATCTGGTGCGGATTAACGGTGCCTTTGATCTGTTGAAGCTCTTGCATCAGCTCTTCGTCAATGTGCAGACGGCCAGCGGTATCAATGAGCAGTAAGTCACAGAAGCGCTTTCTTGCCTCGTCGAGAGCTTGTTTACAGATGGCAACCGGCGAAGTCTGCGGGTTTGAATCGTACACTGGCATCTCGATTTCCGCGCCAAGAATCTTAAGCTGTTCGATGGCAGCGGGGCGATACACGTCTGCAGGAACGAGATAGGGAGTTCGCTTTTCATGTTTTTTTAGATGCCTGGCGAGCTTGGCTAGCGTCGTGGTTTTACCGGAGCCTTGCAGTCCGACCAGCATAATAACAACCGGGGGCGACGCTTTGAGGTCGAGCTTACGATGATCACCACCCAGGAGGCCGGTCAGTTCGTCACGGACGATTTTTAGGAACTGTTGCTCGGGAGTTAGACTTAGAAGAACCTCTTGACCCAGTGATTTCGCTTTCACCGAATCGAGGAAGGTCTTAACTACTTTCACATGGACATCGGCCTCCAAGAGCGCCAAGCGGAGCTCGCGGAGGGCATCATCGATATTTTTCTCGCTGATTTTCCCTTCGCCACGGAGCCTTTTGAACGTGAGTTCTAGTTTTTCGGTCAACGACTCGAACATCGCTTGAATCACCTAAGCTATGATATTAACAGGAGAAAGTAACGCTCGAACGTAATACGTACCGAGCCGGTTGTCAAGAAGAGCTAAAAAACAAAGGCCCGTTATGCCGTGCCACGGCATAACGGGCCTGGATCGTGACAGACTCTCTACTTACATCATGCCGCCCATTCCACCCATTCCACCCATTCCACCCATCCCACCTGGCGGCATCGGAGGCATCGCTGACTTCTCTTCCGGTTTCTCCGCCACCATCGCTTCGGTGGTTAGAAGCATACTGGCAACTGAAGCCGCGTTCTGTAGAGCGGTGCGAACCACTTTGGTGGCATCGATGATACCGGCCTTCATTAAATCCTCGTACTGTTCAGTCGCAGCATTAAAGCCGAAAGCACCTTTATTCTCTTTTACCTTCTGCAGCACGATGGATCCTTCGACACCTGCATTCATCGCAATGCGCCGAATCGGTTCCTCAGAAACTCGTTTGATAATATTGACGCCCCAGCGCTCGTCTTCATCGACGCTTATTTTATCGAGCCCTGCGGCGGCTCTCAGAATGGCCACGCCTCCTCCAGGTACGATCCCCTCTTCGATCGCGGCGCGAGTCGCGTGCAAGGCATCTTCCACCCGAGCCTTCTTTTCTTTCATCTCAACTTCGGTGGCGGCGCCTACGTTGATCACAGCCACGCCCCCGATCAGCTTGGCAAGACGTTCTTGGAGCTTTTCGCGATCGTAATCCGATGTGGTCTCCTCGATTTGAGCGCGGATCTGTTTGATACGACCTTCTAGGTCGGCCTTTTTGCCGGCGCCATCGACGATGGTCGTGTTGTCTTTGTCGACAACGATCCTCTTGGCGCGGCCCAAGTCTTGAAGCGCAATATTCTCGAGCTTTACGCCGAGCTCCTCGGCAATCAGCTTGCCGCCGGTGAGGATGGCGATGTCTTCCAGCATTGCCTTGCGGCGATCCCCGAACCCTGGTGCTTTGACAGCAACGCAATGGAGAGTGCCGCGAATCTTGTTGACCACCAACGTCGCAAGAGCCTCGCCCTCCACGTCTTCGGCAATGATGATAAATGGCTTGCCCGATTTCGCAATCTGCTCGAGAACTGGCAGCAGCTCTTTCATATTGCTGATTTTCTTCTCGTGAATCAGCAAGTAGGCGTCCTCGAGAATGCATTCCATTCGTTCCGGATCGGTCACAAAGTAGGGTGATAAATAGCCCCGGTCGAACTGCATACCTTCGACGACGTCCAAGGTGGTCTCCAGGCCTTTGGCCTCTTCTACCGTAATGACACCTTCTTTGCCGACCTTGTTCATGGCTTCGGCGATAACATCGCCGATGGTCGAATCATTGTTTGCAGCGATCGTTCCTACTTGGGCAATCTCTTTTGGATCTTTGGTGGGTTTGGATAAACCCTTCAGCTCTGCGGTGACCGCTTCAACGGCTTTGTCTATGCCCCGCTTCAGAGTCATGGGATCATGGCCAGCAGCAACCAGCTTGACGCCTTCGGCAAAGATCTGCCGCGCCAGAACAGTTGCCGTGGTCGTGCCGTCGCCCGCGACGTCGGAGGTTTTACTTGCAACCTCCTTGACCATCTGGGCCCCCATGTTTTCAAACTTGTCTTCGAGCTCTATCTCTTTGGCTACCGTGACGCCGTCTTTGGTGACATTGGGTGCCCCGAAGGATTTGTCCAATACTACGTTTCTTCCTTTCGGCCCTAACGTGACCGTGACTGCGTCCGCTAGAATGTTGACGCCCCTCAACATCGCGTCTCTAGCGTCGCGATTAAACTTTACTATCTTAGATGCCATCCTTTTTCCTCCTGAGTTAGATTTGGTAATTTACTTTTCGAGGACGCCGAGAACATCATCTTCGCGCATGATTAGATGTTCTTCGCCGTCTATATTTATTTCGCTTCCGGAATATTTCCCAAAGAGCACCCGATCATTGACTTTCACATCCAAAGGGGTAATTTTGCCGTCCTCACTTACCTTTCCCTTACCCACGGCGACAACTTTTCCTTCCTGCGGCTTTTCCTTGGCGGTATCCGGGATGATGATGCCACCCTTACTCTTCTCCTCCTCCTCGATACGTTTCACGATGATGCGATCCTGCAAAGGCCTAATTTTCACCTTTTGCCTCCTTTCGTTTTAACTGAGTTGGGTTCTGATCGGGCGGTCCGGTTGTGCATAAGCCGCAAATGGACCGTCAAAGTGTGACCAATCTAAGCACGGATCCCGACCTGTCAAGGTAATCCGGGCGAAAAAGTTGATTATTGCCGATGACAAGAGATCTATGTCATTTGAGTTTCTGGCGTCTCATCTCTTCTTCGAGATACTTACGATACAACACGTCCCATTCTCGGCTTCCCGGTGGAATGTGCCGGGAGAGAGACTGGATTTTCTGTCGGACCAGATCATCAAACCGATCTTCGCGTTCAAAGAACTCGTGTAGGATGCGTTTCGTTTCAGAAAGCGCTCGGCCCTCATTAGGGAACTCGGCCACGTCGTCGCGGTTGAGTCCGCTAACCACCAGATGGGCCAGATGCGAGATCCGGCTCGCGGAGAGCCGGCTCATAGAATAAAGCCCTTCTTGGCTGCCAACTTTTGTTTGGCGATTAGAAACATTTTGAAATGGTCCATCTCCCGAGTTGCCTGAGAATGAGCGGCGAGCATCTTGCGCGCCTCGTCTTCGATAGCTTCCTCTTCGGCAAAGTTCCGGCTGATTACACCCCTGATCTTGGCGAGGATTATCGGATCCTCCCGTTTCGGCCGTATTAACTCCTTTGCCCGATAGTTTTCAAGAAGCAGCCTGGCGAGCTTATCGAGCTCTTCCGGTTTTATTTTCATGCTGTGAAAAACCTGTTGATAAGTTGCGAACAGCTAGTGCGAAGATCCGGTAGAAGCAGTGGACCAAATGATTTCTATCCGCGTTAGTGATCGATGTCAACCCGAGCCATCGCCGCACTCGACCATCGGGGTGTCGACATCCGTCGGGAAAAAATAGCTTGTGAATTTAAGGGTTTTTTGTCACTATGAGCGGTGCTCATGAGGTTTTCCCGCCCAGGACTCTATCATTGATGCTGACTTATCCACAGCCCAAATTCATGCTTATTTAAGGTGCCTTTCGAGAGGTTGTGAATAACTAGGTGATCATCAAAAAACCCCCGAGATTACGGCCAGGACACCGCATAGGTATTATTGCGCCCGCCGGGTGCGTCGAGCGAGATGCTCTGTCGAGGGGGGTTCAGGTGATTCGAGATCAGGGATTCGAAGTCGAATTGTCCCCCCGAATTTTTGACACCAAGGGCTATCTTGCCGGAGACGAGCGAAATCGTGCCGAGGATCTAGTCAATTTTTTCCAAAGAAATGATATCGGCGCGATCTTCTGCGCACGAGGCGGGTTTGGTTCAGCACAACTCTTGCCTTTTTTGATACATTTGAATTTTTCCCCTGTTCCGAAAATTTTTGCCGGCTATAGCGATGTTACGTTTCTGCTGAACTGGATCCACAGCCGGTTTGGCATCGTAACATTTCACGCGCCGATGGTTGCGATGGAGTTGGCGCGTGGCCTTAGGGGTCGTACTCAAGAAGCTTTCTGGGGCTCCGTGACCGGCGACAAAGCGGAGTGG
Source organism: Binatia bacterium (assembly GCA_036378835.1). Classification (GTDB taxonomy): domain Bacteria; phylum Desulfobacterota; class Binatia; order UBA9968; family UBA9968; genus WHTF01. The sequence goes on from DASUVS010000102.1 coordinate 9,552, forward strand.
CAAGTTGAGTTGGGCGAGGTGATCCGGCCTGGAAAAGCTGAAGGCACGATGATGGGCGGCTGTTTATCTGTTTTGGTGACAACGCTAGGGACGCCTTACGAGATCCAAACTCATGGCAAACTACTATTTCTGGAAGACGTTGGTGAACGGCCTTACCGAATCGAACGAATGCTGACACATTTGAAAATGGCCGGAAAACTGGATCACCTCGCCGGGCTGGTTTTTGGCGACTTCAGCAACTGCGAAGCCGAGGGATCGAGGAGCGTGCCGCGAATCATCAATGAGATGTTCGCGGAGGCTCCTTATCCCGTATTAACGGGCTTGCCGGCTGGACATGGAAGCGAACACATGACCCTGCCATTCGGTGTCAAGATGATACTTGACGGAAACACTCGATCACTTTCGCTGATCGAGTCGCCAGTTGCTTGAAAGCATTTCTGCACCGGTGCGATTTGCGCCCGAGAGCCATTCGATGACCATGGACTTTGCTGCGATTGAGGATGCGACCGAAGAAGCGGTCAAGCAGGGTGTGTTTCCCGGCGCCGTACTGCTGGTCGGTGGTGGAGAAGATGTGATCTATGAACGAGCTTTTGGCTGGCGCAGTTTGCTTCCCGATCGCACTCCTATGCGCTCGTCGACGATTTTCGACCTGGCATCGTTAACCAAACCTTTAGCGACGGCGCTTGGAATCATGCTCCTGGTCAATGAGAACAAACTCCAACTCGACGATCAGGTAACTCAATTTGTGCCGAGCTTGGCAAACACCCCAACAAAGATCCGGCACTTGCTAAATCATACATCCGGCCTGCCTGCCTGGAAACCCTACTATGAAGAGGTGATCCACTGCGTCGATAGTGGAAGAACCGGCTTCATCGGAAGCGCGGGGGCCAAAAGCTACATCTTGGGACAGCTCCATCGCGAAGCGCTGTTAAGCGAGCCGGGCTCGCAAGCTCTTTACAGCGATCTCGGATTCATGCTCCTCGGCGAAATAATCGAAAATATCAGCGGGACAAATTTGGATGTTTTCTTTCATCACCGTGTGTTTCAGCCATTGAAATTACGCTCGGCAACTTTTTTCAATGTGGCGATTTCTCCAACATCGAGAATCCAAAACGAAGAGGATGAAATCGCTCCTACAGAACTTTGCCCGTGGCGCAAAAAAGTTCTTTGCGGCGAAGTGCACGATGATAACGCTTTTGCAGCCGGCGGCGTGGCCGGGCATGCGGGTCTGTTCTCCTGTGCCCGGGACATTCATGCCATTGTCGCTAAGTTGAATCGCTGCCTGCAAGGTTGCGATTCATTCCTGTCGCAGGAGTTGGTTCAGGAGTTCTTTACCAAGGACACTTCCGTACCTGGTTCTACGCACGCCCTAGGCTGGGATACTCCTGCGCCGGAGAAGTCGTCTAGCGGAATGCATTTTTCCCGCAAGTCTGTCGGGCACCTTGGCTTCACGGGCACCTCTCTCTGGTGGGATTTGGAGAAGAATTGTCACGTGATTCTGCTGACAAATCGCGTTCACCCGAACCGAAACAATGAAAGAATAAAACAGTTTCGACCGAAGATTCACGATCTGATTATGCGGGCAATCAATCTATGAACCAACTACCAGCCAAAGGAAGCCACATACATTTAATTGCCGTATGCGGAGTAGGCATGGCGTCATTGGCCGGCCTTCTCAAGGCTCACGGATACCGCGTCACCGGCTCGGATCAGAATGTCTATCCGCCGATGAGCGCCTATTTGGCGCAAGTCGGCATCGACGTACAAAATGGATATGACGCGCAACATCTTGCCGACCGGCCTGACTTGGCGATAATCGGCAACGCTGTTTCACGGGGCAATCCTGAAGCAGAAGCTGTTCTGGACAGCACCATTCCTTATCTTTCATTCCCGCAAGCTCTCGGAAAATTTCTGATCGGTACGCGCCAGTCTATCGTTGTCACAGGAACACACGGCAAAACGACCACGACTGCTCTAACTGCTTGGGTGCTGAAATGCGCGGGCCTCGATCCGGGATTCTTTGTCGGCGGTGTGCCGCTCAATTTCGCCAGCGGCTGGCACCCAGGAGAAAGCGATCAGGTGATTTTGGAGGGCGACGAGTACGACAGCGCCTTCTTTGATAAAGGACCCAAGTTTCTCCATTACCGGCCGCAAAGCGTCATTCTTACCAGCGTCGAGTTCGATCACGCAGACATTTATCGGGATTTGAATCACTTGAAGGAAGCTTTTCGATCTTTAGCGCGACTCGTCCCCGCCACGGGACTGCTGGTTGCCTGTTACGATTATCCGGCAGTGCGAGAAGTCGTAAAAGCCGGTTCCTGCCGGGTGGTATCTTATGGCGATGACGGAATCTGTGATTGGACGGTGCGCGATGTCCGAAGCGAAGGGCGGCGGAGTTACTTTGATCCATGTTTTAGGAACGCTTCTGAGGGCACTGTGGAGCTTGGCGCGATCGGTCGGCATAACGTGAAGAATGCTTTGGGTGTTTATGTCTTGGCTCGAGAATTGGGGATGGAGCGGAACAATCTGCTCGAAGGTTTCGCGTCTTTTTCAGGTGTTAAACGGCGGCAGGAATTCAAAGGAGAGAAACGGGGAATTCTAGTCATAGACGACTTTGCGCATCATCCTACCGCGGTCGCGGAAACCATCAAAGCGGTTAAGGACGCCTTCAGCGGGCGACGACTCTGGGCTGTTTTCGAACCGCGCAGTAACACCAGCCGGCGCAACGTCTTCGAGCGGGAGTTTTCGGTGGCATTGTCACTGGCAGACCGGGTCGTCGTCTCCGGTCTTCATCAACCCGACAAGATTCCTGAAGCGGAGCGATTATCGGTGGAGCGTGTTGTCGATGCTATCAATCAGTCGGCCGGACGCGAGCAGGCGGTAGTAATCAACGGCGCCGACAACATTGCCACCCACGTGTCTACCCGCGCTACCGCGGGGGATATCGTACTGGTGATGTCAAACGGCGCGTTTGACGGGGTGCAAGACAAGATTTTGTCGGGATTAGCCAGTTAGGTGCAACGCAGCGCATTCCTCACTGCAAAAATAATTTCCTTTGCGGAAAAGCGCCTCGCTCTTTGGAACATAGCTCTGGCAGTGCGGATCCAATACCATCTCTTCTCCCCTAGATCTGGCGAGGTTTGGATTACGCAGAAAGCTTTTACGAGCGAGAAAATAGGCGCGCAGGGCATTAATGACAACCCATGCGACGACGACAAATACGAGCAGGCGCAATAGCACTGTGAATTATCTAACAGGACCCGGCTCGACTCTCAAGGGTGAAAGAGATGGATTTTTTTTTCGTCTTTGACATTGACAAGTAGCTCTGAGATCGTGACCCCAAGCTCGGGGTGAATTACTTGCGGGGCGATCTCGCTCAGCGGTATTAAAACGAACTTTCGGTTAGGCATCTCGGGGTGGGGGATGTGCAAGTTTTTTTTCTTCATCACCAATCCATCGTAGAGCAATATATCCAGATCGATGATGCGCGCGCCCCAACGTTTCTTGACCTTTTTGCGGCCCATGGCCCGTTCAATGTTTTTGAACTTGTTGAGCAGCATCTCTGGTTTGAATTTCGTTTCAATTTCAATCGCGCCGTTGACATACCAATCTCTTGAATCCCCTAACGGCTCGCTTTCGTAAAGAGACGATTCTTTCAGGATTTTTGTATCGGGAAGCTTGGCCACGCGGTCCAGAGCCTCAAGGAAGTTGTCTTTCTTTTGGCCAACATTGGAGCCAATCCCGATGTAGACCTGATGTGCTACGGCGGCTGCCATGACGCTTGGTTGGAAAAATCCTAAAGATTGACTTGCCGGATTCTTTCCGTGACCTCCTTCAAACGTTGCTGATCGACACATACCGTGAAGCGAACATAACCCTCACCTGCATCGCCAAAGCCGTTTCCGGGGGTTGTCACGACGCCCGCTTCCTCAAGTAACTTGGCGGTAAATTCAGCGGAAGATAGACCCTTCGGAGTAGCCACCCAGACGTAAAAAGTCGCGCGAGGTTTGTCGCATTCCAATCCTATGGCGCGCAATCCAGAAACAAGTATGTCGCGGCGCTCTTGATAAATCTTTCTCGACGGCTCAATGATGCTGTCGCCCAGTTGCAGCGCTTCAATACCGGCTTCTTGTATCGCCTGGAAAATACCTGAGTCGAGGTTGGACTTCGCTTGTGCTAATCCGCTGACAATTTCCGCATTCCCGACCGCCATTCCGATGCGCCACCCGGTCATGTTGAAGGTCTTGGATAATGAGTGGAATTCAATACCGACCTCTCTTGCCCCTTCGAATTCGAGAAAACTCATCGGCCGATATCCGTCATAACCCATTTCGCTGTAGGCCGCGTCATGGCATACGAGGACATTGTTCTTGGTGGCGAAATCAATGACCCTTTCGAAAAAACTACGGTCGGCGACGGCCGCAGTCGGATTGTTGGGATAGTTGATCCAGAGGAGTTTGGCCTGTTTGGCGATTTCACTAGGGATCGAATCGAGATCGGGTAGAAACTGGTTCTCTTTTTTGAGCGGCAAAAAATAATTTCTCCCGCCGCTGAAAGCAGTGCCGATATGGTAGACCGGGTAACACGGACTGGCTACCAGGACAATGTCCCCCGGGTCGACGTAAGCTACCGCCATGTTTCCGATGCCTTCTTTCGAGCCGATCAGAGACACTACTTCTTTGCCGGCATTGAGTTTTACGCCGAAGCGTCGCTGGTACCAATTTGCCACGGCTTGACGAAACTCCGGCAGCCCTGAACTGTTGGGATAACGATGGTTTACCGGGACGCTGGCTCTTTCAATCAGTTTCTCGACAATCGCCGCGGGAGTAGGAATATCTGGATCGCCGATGCCAAGATCGATTAGGTCAACACCCCGGGCTAACGCCTCACGTTTTCGCCGGTCGATCTCGGCAAACAAATAGGGTGGTAAATCGTTAATCCGCTTGGCTTTTTTAATCAGAATGGGCAAATTACGTGAACCTCCATGCTAAAATCGCACTGGTTGTACCTGGTTTTTGCAATTTTGACAACCATTTCAAAGCTTCTTTAGTGATGAGTTTGGTCAAGGATATTTCATGGACATCATCGTAGACGGGTACAATTTGATCGGCAGCGAGCGCGGTTTGACTGGCGGACTTGAGCACCAAAGAAACTGGCTGCTTCACCGGCTTTCGCATTATCAAGAACTTAGAGGCCATACTGTGGTCTTGGTTTTCGATGGCTGGAAGTCAGGATTAACGGATGAGGTCTCGCAAGATAAGCAAGGAGTCCAGGTTGTTTTTTCACGGCAGGGAGAGAAGGCCGACAGCGTCATCATTCGGCTCGCGCGGGCAAAGGGGAGCGGATGTGTTGTCGTGACTTCCGATAGGGAAGTGCGCAGAGCCGTGGAAAAATTCGGGGCAGCGGCAATTTATGCGGATGAGTTTACCCGAATTTTACGCAATCTCGATTTAGCGGATGCCGGCAGCCAGGAAGGGGAGCGCCGGCCGAACAAGAAGGGTAACCCAAAGCGGCTTGCCAAGAGCGAACGACAACGTCTAGGAAAGCTGAAAAAACTCTAATCCAGGTAAGCCGCGGGATCAATGCTCCAGTTTCTTTGTCGTTTCTATGCGATTGACCGCGCCGTTGCGGAATACCAGCAGAGTGCCATCGGGATAGAACCAGTGCTCCTCATTGGCATGTTGCGGACCTTTTATGCGACTTACCCGTCGCGGATCGCCGAGAACCCGTTTGACCTCACCGGCGCTCATCCCAGGCACCGCTTGGCGTTTGATGGCTGATTCCTTGACGGCCGAGGACCAAGGCTGGCTCTGAATCCATTCTACTCGCGCCTTTTCCTCTTGGTTTTTTTCCGCCAAAGCCTTTCTTTCATCAGCTCGCGGGTCAACGGTGAGTATTGTACGATTGAATTGCTCGTGAAAAACCTGAGCCTGAATGTACCCTTCCGCTCCGGATTCAAACTTTACTTTGTAGTAGGGATTTCTAGCTTTCCTTCCCACCAGCTCCGTTATTTCGAAGGATTCGTTATCGCTGGGCTGGAATACCGATGCATCAGAAATTGGAGTTGTCACAAAGGACGGTAGCTTTCCTTCGACCGCGGCTACCCAGAACTTCTTGCCAACTCGCGTTTCCAACGCATCAAGCTGCTTTTCCGTGTAGTGGTGCGATGCCGCTGCCGATGTGAGAAGACAAAACACGATAAGTAGAACCATAGAGGCGACCAGTCTCATAAACGTCTCGCGTAGCAAGCGATCAATCCAATTTAAATCCAAGCCCGCAATAACGCCATAGATGCTGAATGGTCTTTGCACTTATCGTTTATTCGGATTTTGTACTTTGCCCGAAAAAAAGGAGGCTCATGGAGCCTCCTGATATGGTTGCGGGGCCGGGATTTGAACCCGGGACCTCAAGGTTATGAGCCTTGCGAGCTGCCAGACTGCTCCACCCCGCGATATACTGTAGGATACTGGTTGTACCTTGCGATTTATGAGGAGTCAAGGTAGGCATTGTTTATGAGTGAAAAACCTGCAACTCCATTGACGACGGTGGATACGATTATCGAGATCTCCAGCGGCGGAATTGTCTTAGTCGAACGAAAAAATCAGCCGCACGGCTGGGCCCTGCCAGGCGGCTTTGTAGATTATGGAGAGTCCCTGGAAGTCGCGGCGGTGCGGGAAGCCAAAGAAGAAACTTGCCTCGACGTCACGCTCGTTGAGCAGTTCCATACTTATTCCGATCCGCACAGGGATCCGCGTCATCACACGGTGTCAACTGTCTACTTGGCTATCGCGGACGGCGTTCCAGAAGGAGGCGATGATGCTCAAGATGCCAAAGTATTTATCGAAAACGAACTTCCCGATCGGATAGTCTTCGATCATCCAAAGATCCTCGCGGATTACTTCAGGTATAAGAAAACCGGACAGCGGCCGAAGCCCTGAGAACATCAAGACGACTGGATCTTGCCAAATGCCTGCCGCATGCGCCGGCATCCCTCTTCAACATTCTCTAGTGACGTCGCATACGAAAGTCGAATGTGCGCGTTGGAACCAAAATCTTCCCCCGGAACCGCGGCAACGGTTGCTTCTTCGAGCAGATAGTCTGCGATATCGCACGGTGACGCTAATTTCTTTCCATTGATAGTCTTCCCGATCAACGCCGCGATGTTGGGAAACACATAAAAGGCTCCTTGCGGCTTTAGGCATTCTACACCGGGGATTGCGTCAAGGCGGTCGACGATAACGTCCCTTCGTTTCTGAAATTCCCCGACCATCATCGCCACGTCCTCCTGAGGTCCGCTAAGGGCCTCGAGCGCAGCCGCCTGGGCTATGGACGTCGGATTTGAAGTGCTCTGACTCTGAATTTTGGCCGCGGCGCCGATAATGTCAGCCGGGCCGAGCGCGTACCCTATACGCCACCCGGTCATGGCATAGGTCTTCGATACGCCGTTTACGATAATGACTCTGTCACGCAACGACGGCGCTAGCGCAACCAGATTTTGGATAGTGAACCGGTCATAAACGATTCTTTCGTAAATATCGTCAGTAACGATTAGACAGTCGTGTTTCTCGAGAACCTGCGCCATGGCCATTAGTTCATTCTCTTCGTAGCTAGCCCCGGTGGGATTACTGGGACTATTCAGTACAAATACTCGGGTACGCGAAGAAAGTGCCTCCGCGAGTTGTTGCGCGGTGATGCGAAACCCGCTCGCTTCGGTGGTCTGGATGGTCTTGGGCACACCGCCGGCTAACAATGCCATATCCGCGTAACTCACCCAGTAAGGCGCTGGGACAAGAACCTCGTCTCCGGGATTCACGACGGCCTGAAAAAGATTATAGAGGGAGTGTTTGGCGCCGCAGCTAACCAATATTTCGCTCAATTGATAACTCAGCCCATACTCGCTCAGGTATTTTCGCGCGATGGCCTGTCGCAGCGGCTCAACTCCTCTGACGTCGGTATATTTGGTCATGCCTTTTTTCAGGGCTTCAATAGCAGCCGCTTTGATTCTGTCAGGAGTATCAAAGTCCGGCTCCCCGGCAGAGAAATTGATGACATCGATGCCTTCAGAGCGCAGTTTTCCTGCTTTGGCGGCGATCGCTAAGGTGACCGATGGTTTGATGAGTAGAGTTCTTTCTGCCAACGTCGTCATCTATTGTTCCTGCCTGAACTTCCGGTTGAGTTTCTTAAGAACATTATTGGGAACTAGACCTTCTACGTTGCCGCCCAAACCGACGACCTCTTTGACCAGGCGTGAGCTGATGTAAAACTGGGATTCACCGGTCATCATAAAAAATGTTTCTACGTTGGGCTTGAGTCGGTGGTTCATCATCGCCATCTGAAACTCATATTCAAAATCCGAGACCGCGCGCAATCCTCGAATGATCACCGGTGCTTGCTTGCGTTCGGCATAATCAACCAGCAGCTTTTGAAAGGAATCCGCCTCGACGCGATCCCTTAAAGCGTCGAAGACTTCACGGATCATCTCTAAACGTTCTTCGACCGAGAATAGCGACGTATCCTTACCTGCATTACTGGCAATGGCGACGATTACTTTGTCGAAGACGCGGAGGGCGCGCTTGACGAGGTCGACGTGGCCGTTGGTGATCGGGTCAAACGATCCAGGATAAATTGCAATGTTTTGTGTCATCTCCTAGGTGTCCTCATTCGGCTGAGACCATGCCGCTTTGTGTTTAAAGAACGATAGCCGGGTGTCGCCGTATTTTCGTTGATCTTTTAATATCAGGGAACCGTATTCCGCTTCGGGCCGCTCGCGCGCGCTGTGTTCGACAACCAGTGTTCCGGATGCTCGCAACAGATTGCCGCGCGCGATGACCTCTAGACACGCGTTAATGAAATTGTGCTGGTATGGCGGATCGAGAAAAATCATATCAAACGATTCTCCTTGCCGCGCCAGCGAGCGTAGGGCTCGAGAGACTGGTGCAATCCAAACATTAGCACGGTCCGTAAAACCAACATTGCGGAGATTCTCGGCGATTACCTTACCAGATTTGTCCGACGAGTCTATCAAAATTGCTTCCGCAGCGCCGCGGCTGATCGCTTCGATGCTGACGTTTCCGGTACCCGCGAAGAGATCGAGCAGCTTGATGCCGGAGAGATCGTGCGGCAGGATGTTAAATAGGGCTTCCTTCACTCGGTTAGATGTTGGGCGAACCGCTTGTCCCTTGGGTACTTTCAGGCGCCGCCCTCTGGCGTTTCCTCCTATGACTCGCATGTTCGCTCAGCGTTTAGCTGGCAATTATTCTTCGTAACCTGCGACTCAATGTACATGTGGAAATGATGTATGACATGAGACGTCGATGTCCCGAAGCCTAATTTGAGGATCACTGTAGATCGGAACAGTGTTGGGTTTAAGCAGGCGCCATAGAGCTTTAGAATAGCTCTCGCTCCGATAAGATTGGCGATAGTCCGCATTATCAGGGCAAAGCTGATCAACCAGCCATGCGTCTCGCGCTGAACAGCTCTCACAAACCCCGATAAGCTTCTTCGATGTTGCAGGTGATATTCTGGAAGGCCAAGCACAAACGAGTTCTGCAGCCGTGTGGTTTAGATGAGATTTGCCGCCAACGTTCAGGTCACGCGGAAAACGAAGTGCCGCAGCCGCAGGTTCCGGTTGCGTTGGGGTTGGCGAATTTAAAGCCGCCGCCGTAGAGGCCCGAGACGAAATCTATAACTGTGCCTTGGAGAAAGGGGATGCTTTCAGGATCGATGTAAACAGTTAGTGTTTCGCAATCTAAGATGATGTCGCCTGGCTTTGGTTCTTTCTCAAAATTGAGCTGGTAGGAGAAGCCGGAACAACCTCCATCAGAAACCGAAATTCTCAATGCGTGGTCGATATACTCGCTACGAGCAAGCAATGATTTTACTTGCTCAACAGCTTTCCCAGTCAGCTTGAGATCAACTGCGACTTTATCGATAGTTTCGGTCATTTTGTCCTCTTCCACTGAGCTTAAAGCGTAATGGCGACCTCGCCGCATGTCAAGGCGGTCACCCACTCAGGCAAGAAGCAATTTTATCTCTCAAACAGCGCCTCGACGAAGCGCCCAGCTTCAAATGCCTGTAAATCGTCGATATCCTCGCCAACCCCTATGTAGCGCACCGGCACTCCAAGCTCCTCCTGAATGCTAATGATGACGCCGCCTTTGGCAGTTCCATCCAGCTTGGTTAAAACGATACCGTCGATATCAGTTGCTTCTTTGAAGACCTTGGCCTGCTGAAGCCCATTCTGGCCGGTAGTAGCGTCGAGCACAAGAAGCGTTTCGTGGGGCGCCCCCGGCTGCTCGCGCGCGATCACCCGCCGGATCTTTTTCAATTCCTCCACCAGATGCACCTTGGTATGAAGACGGCCGGCGGTATCGATGAGCAGTACGTCGATACCTCTGCTCTTGGCAGCCTGCATGCCATCGTAGACAACTGCCGAAGGATCCGAACCGGTGCGGTGCTTAATCAACTCCACACCGGCTCGGCGGCCCCAAGCTTCGAGCTGCTCGACCGCCGCTGCCCGAAATGTGTCACCCGCAACAAGGAGAACCTTCTTGCCGTCGGCCTTATATTGAGCGGCGAGCTTTCCGATGGTGGTGGTTTTGCCGACTCCGTTGACGCCGAGAAATAGCACGATCCAAGGCCGTATGGATAATGGTTGAACCAACGGCGCTGCGGCGGAGTCCTGCAGCAGCTCAACCATAGCTTTCTGCAATTGTGATGACATGTCCTGCGCCAGATCTTCGCTGCCGCTGGGTGATAGTCCTCGCAATGTATCCATCAACTTCTGCGTTGCTTTCACCCCCACGTCGGCAGTGAGCAGGCTCTCTTCCATCTCCTCGAGCGATTGCTCATCCCATTCCCGGTTCTGAAAGATGGATCCCATTTTTTGGACCCAGGTTTCGCGGCTCTTGGTAAGCCCGTCTTTTAATCGTTGAAAGAAAGAACCCGCCACGTTTTGATTCCCTGAAAGGCTTGCGAGGAAGGACCGCGATGGATGCCGGCGCTCGAGGGTGTTTGCCGCTAGCTCATCCTTACCGAAACCACTTTCGACACCCCGGGTTCTGCCATGGTGATGCCATAGAGAACCTCGGCGGCTTGCATGGTCTTTTTGTTATGCGTGATGAGCACAAATTGCGAAAACTCGCTCATTTCTTTAATCAGCTCATTGAAGCGATCAACGTTGGCGTCGTCGAGCGGCGCGTCGACTTCGTCTAGGAAACAAAACGGACTTGGTTTGGTTAAGAAAATCGCAAACAGCAAACTGACCGCCGTCAATGCCTTCTCACCGCCGGAAAGGAGTGTGATGGATTGCAGTTTTTTCCCCGGCGGTTGAACCACGATGTCCACGCCTGTTTCAAGATAATCATTTTCATCGGTCAACACCAGTCTGGCTTTGCCGCCGCGGAACATCCGTGGAAAAATCGATTGGAACTTCTCGTTAATCTCTTCGAAGCTCTCCTTGAAACGAACGCGACAGACACGATTGAGCTTGACGATTGTCTGCTGCAGATCGGCGATCGATTTTTCGAGGTCTTCCTTTTGCCGGTTCATGAACTGGAAGCGTGTCGTCAGTTCTTCGTATTCGCCAATGGCAGCCATGTTAACGTCGCCCATACGTTCGATGCGTGCCCGCAGTTCGTCGATTTCGATCGTCAGCTCGTTTGACGCAGTCGCGATAACATTCGGCGCTTCCATGGACGCGAGATCGAGGCCATACTTCTCGCGCACGCCATCGGCAAGATGCTGCAGATTGAGCCGCTTCTCGGTGAGACCTACCTGGAGCCGGTTCTTTTCGTCCTGAGACGTTTCCACCCGAGGTCGCAGCTCCTTTACAGATTCATCAATTTCCGTCAGCTGTTTCGAAATTTGCCGATACCGCTGGCGCTCGTTCTGCAGCTTCTCCTCCAGCTCTTGGACGGTCGCGCGACTCGAAGCCACCGTTTGCTCGGTTTCGGTAAGCGCATTTTGGATTTCGCCTCTGCGCCGATGGATATCGGCGATTTGCCCGCGGCGATCGCCGATCTGCTGGGCGGCTTCCTCCTGAAGCTTGAGCCGGTTATCGAGGTTCGCGTGAGTGTTTTCGCGTTTCTCTCCTAAAGCCGCAGCGCGAATTCGCGATTGGGTCACCGCCGTCTCGACGGATTCTAATGACTGTTTGCGTTCCAGGAATCTGGTCTGGAGTCCGGCAAGCCTCTCCTCCCGTTCCGCCTTTTCAAGCGCGCGCTTTTCGCGACCAGCATTAGCTTCTGTGATTTCCTGCATCAGATTTGCTACGGTCGCGTTCAAATCGCGTTGCTCCTGGAGCAGCACGTCGATGGTTTGCCTGAGCCGTTGTGAGTCTTGCTGAGTCGAACGATGTTCGTGCTCGTTTCGAACCCGCTCCAGTTCCAGGCGATGGATTTCGCTTCCTAATAGCGTCTTTTTCGCTTCGGCTTGTTGTAAATTCTTTTTAAGTTCAAGGAGCTCTCGTTCTTCGATTTGCATGTCAGCTTCGAGTTCGGTGAGCAAACCCCGAAGCTCTTTCATACGCCGGCGCTGGGTTAAGAAGCTGCCTTCCAGGGACTCTTCGCTTCCTCCGGTGACCACTCCCATAGGGTCGATAACCTCTCCTTCGGGGGTTACCAGAGTGCTGTAATAACCATTGCGATCCCACAAGGCCAATCCGGATCGGAGGTCTTGCACGACAACGACATCCGATAGGAGATATTCGGCAACATCTCGATAACCTTCTTTGACCGAAATTAACTCCAATAACGGGGCGACCACCTCGGCCTCTCCCAGTGGTAACGGACGATTACTCTTGCGCGACATCTGGACCGGGATGAAGCTCCCTCGCCCAGAGGCCTTTTGCTTCAGGAATTCGATGGCCTCGATGCCTTCGTCATGACCTTTAACAATCATATACTGCAGGCGGTCTCCTAAAACCGCCGTCAGCGCTTTTTCATAGAGAACCGGAGCCTCGATCACCTCGGTAACCAAACCGTAAACGCCATCGGCGGCAGCTTCCTCCTGCCGCTTTAACATGATGGCTCGGACGCCTTCTTGATAACCTTCGTAATTCTTTTGTAGATCTTCGAGAGATAATAGTCGGGAGCGGCTTTCTTGTATCCGTTCCTTGAGAGCCTCGATCCTTTCTTCCTGCTCGTCTCTACTCCGGGTTAGACCTTGGATCAGGGCTACAACTTGGGCAAATTCAAGATTTCGCTCTTCGGATTGCTCCAGAGAAGCCTCTAGAGCGCGTTCGGCTTCATTTCTTTTGCCTTCAATCAGCTCCCGAGAACTGGCCGCGGCCGAGTGCTCCCGCTGGCTTCGCTCCAGAGCGCGCTCCGTTTCATCGCGCCGCCGTTCCTTATCCGTCAGAGTATTTTTTAAGTTGACAAGCTGATTGGCGATGTCGATCAGCGCCGCTTTCTCGGTCTCAAGCCCGTACTCCAGCGCGTGAATTTCGGCCTGAAGTCTTTCCAGCTCGGTCTCATTTTCGCGTAGAAAGGTCTCCTCGAAAAGCGACAGCTGAATGAAGCTTTCTTTGGCTTTATTGAGTTCTTCAATCTCTCGTGCGAGAGTCCTTAGCTTATCCTCGAGTTGCGCCAATGCGCTCAGGCCTTCAGCCTCATTCTCGTCTAGTTGCGACAAATCCTTGTTAAATAAATCGATGCGCTGCTCTTCCGATTGAAGCTGCATCTTTGCTTGATAGACATTCTCCTGCTGCAGACTAATTTCCTTGTCCAGCTCCATGAGTGAAAAGCGCACGGCTTCGCTCTCGGATTCTTTACCGTGCAAATTGTTCAAATATTCGGCCAGGCGATTTTCCGCATCAGCGAGGCGGTTTTCATGGGTGGCGATTTCCTGATTCAGCGCCTGACGGTGCAGGTTTGCGCATAACAGATCTTTTTCTCGGAGTTCCGCTTTGAGGATCTTGTAGCGCTCTGCCTTCTTTGCCTGCAACTCCATTGTGCGGATCTGTCGCTCAATCTCCCGAACGATATCGGTAACCCGAAACAGGTTCTGCTGCGTGCGCTCGAGCTTGCGCTCGGCTACCAGCTTGCGGCTCTTGTATTTACTGGTGCCGGCTGCTTCTTCGATCAGAACTCTACGCTCTTCAGGTTTTGAGTTGACGAGTTCATCGACCCGGCCTTGCTCGACGATCGAATATGCCTTGCTGCCGACGCCGCTGCCCAAAAACAATTCGATCACGTCTTTGAGACGGCAGGGGGTCTTGTTGATGGAATATTCGGATTCGCCGGAACGGAAGAGCCGTCGGGTCACCATGATTTCGCTGAAGCTACTGTATTCGACAGGGCCGCGCCCGTCTTCATTGTCGAAGGTCAGCGAAACTTCCGCCATTCCCGTGGCGGGAAGGCTGTCACTGCCTGCAAACACGACATCTTCCATTTGATGACCGCGCAGGTGACGCGCGCTTTGTTCGCCCATGGCCCAACGTAAGGCGTCGACTATATTCGATTTTCCACAGCCATTCGGACCCACAATCGCGGTGATTCCCGGGTTTAGTTCGACCAATGTTTTATCGGCGAACGACTTAAAACCCACCATCTCGAGGCGTTTTAGGCGCATAATCGTTTAATGTCGGACACTTACGAAGCGACGGAGTGAATCAATGGATTGCTTGGCAATATAGTCCATCGGTCGGATAATTGTCAAGAAAATTAACCATATGAAGTGGCTAAAGGCGTCATTTACTACTATATATAGGAAGGGTGGATTATTTTTCGAGCAGTTCGGTGGTCCAGTAGGACGCATCGACGGTGTTCAGGAAAGGGAGCCATTCCTTATAACGAGAGAGACTGAAGGTCTCCTGCATGAAAGGGGTCCACTGAGGTCTAACCGGCCGTCGCGCCAGTGTCATACCGGCCTGTTGCGGGGTACGGCCTCCCTTTAGTCGATTACATTCTTGGCAAGAACACACGACATTTTCCCAGGTGGATGTGCCCCCTTGCGTCCTGGGTATCACATGATCCAGGTTGAGTTCGTGCCGCGGCCGTTTCTGACCGCAATACTGGCAAGTGCACTTATCGCGAGCATAGATGTTATACCGACTAAAGCGAACCTGACGCTTGGGCATCCGATCATAGCTGACGAGCAGAATGACCCTCGGAACCCGGATTACCCGATTGACCATGCCGACCGATTCGTCATGGACCGTCACCGAGAGATCGCTCCAACTGTCAAAATCGAAAGTTTGGTACTGCTCATTCACCGCTTTCGCAATCCCCTGATAAAGCAGAGTGAAGGCGCGGCGCACCGAAGTGACATGGATCGGTAAATAGGAACGGTTGAGAATCAGTACCTTGGTGTTGAGTACGGAATAGACCGGGATAGTAGCGGAATAGTTCATTCAAGCTTGGCGGACCTCGAGGATCAGCCCGCCATTAGAGCTAAAATACGGGGCCGGTCACACAATGTCAAACGAATGCATAATGTTACTATGCTGCTTGAAGTCGCACTTGAATTACTCTATAAAGACACCAGCCGCCATCGATGACTGGGACTTCCGATGCCGAACGGCATTCCGTTCCCGCATTCCCCGCCTCTTCCGAGCATCACGCCGAATTCTATAGGGTATCTATGAAGCAAGAAATTTTTATCAACTCGTCTCCTCAGGAGAGCCGCATCGCAATAATGGAAGACGGTGCTCTCGCCGAGTTTTTGATTGAACGCAAAGAAGAGCGAGGCATTGCAGGCAATATCTACAAAGGGAAGGTCGAACGGGTATTACCCGGTATGCAGGCCGCGTTCGTCGATATCGGCATGGACAAAGCGGCTTTCTTACATGCATCGGATTTTTTTAGCGTTCCCGAAGATGTCCAATTGATCTCGCCCTCGGGAGACGATGTCGAATTTGACGACGTTCCTAAGCCGGCGCCTAGCCGCCGCTTGCCGCTTGAGAAGCAGGTTTCACGAGGCGAAGAAATTCTAGTCCAAGTTGCCAAAGATCCCTTGGGCACAAAGGGAGCCCGGATCACATCGCATGTATCGCTCCCAGGCCGTTACATGGTTTTTATGCCGAGCACCAAGCATATCGGCATCTCCAGGCGAATCGAGAGCGAGGAAGAGCGCAAGCGCCTTAAAGAGATTGCTCAATCGTTGGGCACGACCGAAGGCGGTTTCATTCTTCGCACCGCGTCAGAAGGACAAAGCAAACGGGAAATCCAACGAGATCTCAGGTTTCTTACCAAGCTTTGGAAACGAATTCAGGAGAAAGCTGAAAAGGCTCCGGCGCCATCGTTGATTCACCAGGATCTCGACTTAATCACGCGCATGATCCGGGATTTTTTTACCACCGATACCGAGCAGGTGGTCATCGATTCGGCCAAAGACCACCGGCGCATCGCAGATTTTGTCGGCCATTTTATGCCCCGGCTCAAATCGAAGCTCGTGTTATATTCTGAAAAAGAGCCGCTTTTCGATCGCCACGGTATCGAAGAGAAGATCGAGAAAGCTCTGGACCGCCGCGTCTGGCTGCGTTCGGGCGGTTACATCATCATCGAGCGCACCGAGGCGCTTACCGCTATCGACGTCAATACCGGACGCTTCGTTGGCAAAAGAGATCAAGAAGAAACCATTCTTAAGACCAACATGGAAGCCACTTCGGAGGTGGTGCGCCAACTTAGGCTAAGAAACCTCGGGGGTATCATCATCATCGATTTTATCGACATGGAGAAAGAAGGAAACCGTAAGAAAGTCTATGAAGCGCTCAAGAACGCGCTCAAGAAAGATAAAGCCCGAACCAACATCCTGAAAATTTCGGAGCTCGGTTTGGTGGAGATGACCCGGCAGAGAACCCGAGAGAGTCTGGAGAACCAACTGCTGAGCCCGTGCCCTCATTGTGATGGCCGGGGCCGCATCAAGTCATCAGTGACGATCGCCTACGACATTTTGCGGGCAATCAAGAAGCAGCAGGCGAGCCTGGAAAATGGCAAGAACATCGTGCTGCGGCTTCATCCAGCGGTTGCCAATTTTCTTTACGATGAGAAGGCGAACAGCCTGGAGGCGCTGGAGCGGGAAATCAATCACAAAATCATCATCAAAGTGAGCGAAGACTTACGCCACCAGCAATACGAAATCTCCACAACCTGAGTCTAGCTCTTGGGCCAAGGTCGGATTTCTGATTCCTTCCTTAATTTGCTCGAATCGTAAACTTCCAGAT
Source organism: Binatia bacterium (assembly GCA_036378835.1). Taxonomy (GTDB): domain Bacteria; phylum Desulfobacterota; class Binatia; order UBA9968; family UBA9968; genus WHTF01. The sequence continues at coordinate 26,716 of DASUVS010000102.1, forward strand.
GAGTGAATGCGGTGGGTTTGCGCCTAGGTTTTGCGGCGGGCCAACTGCGCGCGTGCCCTATGGGTACGACCCACAGAAGCCGCAGGCTGGTTGGAACTTTGAACAACTCTCTGAGTTCGGGCTCAACTTCCTCACGCACGGAAACCCAAACAGTGCCTAAATTCATACTCGCGGCGGCGAGCATCATCTGCTGCACCGCGTTAGCGATGCTGGCCTGGAAGAGCTTCTCGCGGTCTCCCGGCTGCCGAGTCGTCAGGTAAACCTGCTTGGTTCTGGCATCGCCGCAGACCAGAACGATGACACTGACGTCACCCACGTAATCTTTCTTAAGGCCTTTGTAGTTGATCGGATCTTCGCGTTTTCTCTGTCGCCACTCGTTATCATAAATCTGCCGGATGCGTCTCATTTTCTCGCGGTCCCGAGTCACGACTAGTTCCCACGGCTGGGTGTTGGCGCCGGAAGGCGCCCAACGAGCCGCTTCCAGGATCAGTTCGAGCTGCTGGTCGGTAACTTTGCCTTTTTTGTAAACGCGAACGCTGCGCCGTGTCTGAATGACTTCAAGTAAGTTCTGCGGATCCATGCGTGATAGCTCTAAATTGCCCTCGAAAGAATTCATCGCACAAAAAGCCTAAAGTAAAAAGGAGAAAGCTGGTCAAAAAATGATGGTCCAGCGTTCCACTTTGATACTTCAGCTTACTGCGTCTTAATGCGCTGAAATCTGACTGCGCCGGCCGTACCACCATGCCGCCAAAATCAGCGGGGCAAGAACGACCGTCATGAGCAAGGTGACCGCCGACGCCTTATTGATGCTGCCGCTGTACCAGTAGCTCCAGATGACTGCGGGCAGGGTGATGTTGTCATGCACCGCGAGAAAAACCGCCACGGTCAACTCGCGATACACCAACAGCGCGGACCAAATCCAAACGGAAAAAAGGGTAGGGCGAATCAACGGAAATAGCACGCGCCAGGCGGTTCGGATGGTCGAAAGACCTGCCACGAAAGCGGCTTCTTCGAGCTCCCGGTGAATCTGTAAGAGAGAGCCGTTAAGCGCGCGAGTGGCAAAGGCGAGGCGGGCAACGACGTAAACCACCGCGATCAGCCAGACCGAGCCGTAGAGCGGAATCCTGGTGCCGAAAACAAACAGGGACAGGAGCAGCGCGCCGATTGCGAGGATTACCTCAGGCAGAGCATGAGGCAGAAACGCGCCGAACTCGAGTGCATAACGGGCCCGGCTGCGCGAGCGCACGATCAGCCAGGAGATACTAAAGGCGAGCAATAGCACGGCTAGCGGAACCACTGCCACTAGTATGGCCGTGTTGGCCAAGCCGCGCATCACCAGTTCCCAATCCATGCCGTAAAAATGGCTGAATGAAAGTTTACCCAGCATGTCTATCGACGGCGGGACGAAATAGGGTGTCAAAGCGGCATAGGTGATTAGCAGCAGCGGCAGAAGCTTGGACATCAATGTGTAACCGGCAATAAAACACCAGGCTGCGATGGACCACTTGCCCAGAGGCAGGAGTGCGGGTTTGTACCCCTTTCCAGTGACGACTTCAAAACGATGACCTTGCCGCAGGACCTGACTGTACCAGAGAGTAAGCAAGCCGGCGACGATGATCATGAACGCGCCGACAACTCCGGTGATGCCGTACTCAGGCAAGCCGGCGCCCTGCGGGTGAACTTTCAAGTAGATAAATGTGCTGAGCATGTAGACGCGATTGCCCAAACCAAGTATCGCCGGGATGTCGAATGTAGCAATGCCGATTGTCAGGATATAGATGACCGCTGCCAGAATGCCGGGACGCGCCAACGGGAGGGTCACGCGCCAAAGAATCTTGCCGTAACCCATGCCGTGCACGCGCGCCGCTTCCTCGAGACTTGGATTCATCGCGCGAAACATCTGCGCGGTCAGGATGAACGCCAAGGCCGAGAGACTGAGTCCTTGCACGAATCCCATCCCGATAGGTGTGGCAATATTGATCGGCGCATCATCCAGGTTGAAGAGATCAACGAGCCAGCGGTTTAAAATTCCGATGCGCGGATGGGCAATGAGTGTCCATCCCATCGCCGTGTAGATGCCCGGAATCAGCAGCCCCAGTGTCATAATCGCATAGATCAGCGTCTTGCCTCGAAGATCGCTCCGTTCCGCCAGCCAAGCGATCGGCAATCCGAAAATCAGCGCGACCATAGTTGCGGTGGCTGTGAAAATGATCGTATTGGCGGCGACCCGCAGCACAAAAGGATCGCTGAAAACCTCCAGATAATTGGCGAGGGTGTAGATGGCACCTGGCGTGCCGACGGCGCCTTTCTGAACGCTAACCCAGAACATCACCAACACCAGCGCCAGGATCGCGGCCATCGGCACAAGCGCCACGGACAAGAGGGCCGAAGAAGTCTGGCCTCTTTGATCAAGGCGTGCGGCGAATCGTAGTAAGCGTCGTTTCATATGGATTGATCTGGAACGAAGCTCTTTTATTCGAAAATGATTCCGGTTACATCCAGATATCATTGAGGGCGAGCGAGGAAGGATCTGACCCTAGCCGGCCAGGCATAACTTCGCCCTTGGCTGAAGACGACAGGTGAAACCTCCCTCTCGCTGACATAGTACGAATCGATTTACACCGATCTGATTGTCGCTTTTGGTGACATTTTGCTGATCTATTTGCCGGCATCGCGTAGAATCGCTTCAAGCTCCTTCTGCGTTTCAGCATAGTTTTTGAACGATGCGAGCCATTCAGGTGAGCTGATGATGACCTTGCCCTTGGCGGCGCGGACTTTGTCGAGCTCGGTTTTGGTTTGCGAGCCGGGAAATAGATGCAGGTCCAAACCATCGTGCTTCCATAATAATTCCTGCCCTTCTGCGCTCATTAAGTAATTGATCAGAAGCGCGCCGGCATTAGGCGAGCGGGAATTTTTCGGCACAGCCGCGTACCGCATGTGCAGTACGGTGCCCTCCTCTATGACCGTGTGACCCAATGGCGCGCCGGCGCGCTTCAAGACGTTGACGTCATTGCCGCCGCAGGTAAAGGCCAGCATGAGGAATTCACCGCTGGTAATCCGCTCTGCCTCGCCGCAACGCATCAATCCGCCGATCTGCTTGGATAATTTTTTGGTGAAGTCGATCATTTTCTCGCGCCCCAGAAAATCGGGCGTGGCAAATTCCCGCATTCCGGCAGCATAGGGAGTCGAAGCAATCTTGCCTTTCCACTTCGGATTAAGCACGTCTTCCAGGCGCCGGGGAATGTCGGCTCCCTTGACGAGATTGGTATTGTACTGGATGCCGACCACCGCGGTGGCGACGGCGACATGGGTGCCATCTGCCGCAATCGCGTTAAATTTTCCCTCGGATTTTGGCTTCTCTTCGATGAAAGCGTTGTACGTCATGGGCCTTAGCAGGTTCGCCTTTAACCCATCGAACATTGCCTGAGCGTTGCCCAGATACACGTCGGTGCTGGCGGGTTGGCCAGCGGCGTTTTCCTGGATAATGCGCAGCATCAAACGCTGCATATCCGGCCCGGGCGTGTACTGGCCTTTGAGATCGAGCTTGTATTTTTTGTTCATGCCAGCGAGAATTTCTTTAAATCCCTCGCTCCCGCCAAAGCTGTTTTGGCCCCACTGACCGCGCAACATGCCCTCTTTCTTCGCGCCCTCGATGATCTGGGTCAGAGTCTCGGCCTCGGCGAGCGCAGCCATGGTGGCTAACGTGACCATCACCGTTAGAGCCCAACTTGCTAGCCGCGGCGTTGATTGGTGCGCGATCATAGAGCCTCCTTCGTTTACATTGATCACAATTCAAATCCCTTTGAATTACATCCGGGCCGGAAACACCATGATGTCGGACGAACTCACATGACATAATGCCGTGCCGTCGGAGCTTTCCGGAACTCCGCGGCTTTTTCCGAACAGCTGCCGGTCGTTGACCACCGCCGTGTAGACAAATTGATCGCCGAGAAAAGTACTCGAGCCGATCTTGGCGCGGAAGGAGTTGCCGTCGAAGTGCGCGCCGGGATCGAGCAATGAAAGACACTCGGGACGAAAACCGAGCAATACTTTGTCGCCGATCTTCGATGAACTCTCGATCCTCAATCTGCCGATGGCTGAATCGGCTATGCCGGGTTCGATCATGTGACCGTCCAACCAGTTAACCGAACCGAAGAACTCGGCAACATCGGCGCAGTTAGGCTTGTGATAAATTTCCAAGGGCGCGCCCACCTGCAGAAGTTCGCCGGCTTGCATAAGAGCAATCCTGTCGGCGATTGCCATAGCCTCGATTTGGTCGTGGGTGACATAGAGCATTGTCGAGCCGAGCTGCTTTGCCAACGCGCGGATTTTGCCGCGAACTTCTTCCCGCAGGCGGGCATCCAAATTACTCAGGGGCTCGTCCATCAAGACGATCTGCGAATTCACCGCGATCGCGCGCGCCAATGCAACTCGCTGTTGCTGACCGCCGCTGAGCAGCGTCGCAGGTCGATCCGCTTGTTCTTCCAGTTGCACCAGCCGTAAAGCTTCCTTGACGCGTTTGGCCACCTCCGGGCGAGGAATCCGTTGCGATCCCTCAGCCAGCGGCAGCGCGATGTTCTCGCAAACTGAAAGGTGAGGCCAGACTGCGTAGGACTGGAAAACCATGCCTAGTTTGCGTTGCTGGGGAGGTACCCAGGTTGGAGGATTGTCAGAGGAGACGACTCTATCGCCGATGCGGATCTCTCCGGAATCAGGAGTTTCGAGGCCGGCAAGGCAGCGCAGCAGAGTGGTTTTGCCGGAGCCGCTGGCTCCGACAATGACAAAAAGTTCGCCTTCGGCTATTTCGAGATCGAGGGAGCGGATGGCTGCGATGACACCGTCGCTAACGTCGAAACGTTTGTGCAAACGGCGGATTGAGATCATAGAATGACGTTAGCTAATTTGCTGGGATTGTCTCAGCAACAATGGTACGTCGTGCGCTTGTCGTGCCATGCGGAGATGATCCGGCACAGATTCGTGGAAATACCTCCGAGAGAAATAGCGCCTGGACGGCCGAAGCAAATCCGGCCAGACGAGACAATCTGCTGACAGTGAATCAATGATATTCGGCGCCTGGTAATGGATTGGCAACCGCTTCTTCCAGGGTAGTGGCGCGGCGCCACTCGCTTGCCGGACGGCTTTTTCCGTCTTCTCCAATCTGATCCATGGAAGCGTAAATCTCGATTTGATAACCGTCCGGGTCAAGAAATTCGACCCCAGGATTTCCGCCCGGCCCGCGGCGGCCTTCATACATGATGGTCACTCCCTTGGCCTTCAGGAAATCCCGAATCTTGAAGAGCTCCGAAACGGTGGCGACCTCGAGGGCAAAATGATCGAAGCCCACTTGGCCCCGTTTCGGCAGCGGCGTGTTTTCCTTGGCTTGCATCAATGCAACCGTATGATGATCGCTCGCATTGCGGAAGAATACCATGCCGGCTTCATTGCGATCGGAGAATTTGAAGCCCATGATCTCAGTCCAGAATTTACTGGTCCGCTCCAAATCACTGACCGTGTAAACCACATGACCGATTTTTTTAATCTTGATTGGAGACTGTTCGTCCGCCATAAATCCTCCCTGTTCTGTCTAGCATGCTGCTGAAAACTCTGATTGCAGGCTGCTCAAAAAGATCCAGAGGCGAGGCGCACAAAAATCGACGAGCAGAAGCGTACTCACAGTACGTTGGAGCAACGCGCTTGAGCGCAACGAAGCCTATGGGCTTTTTCAGCAACCTGTTAACTGTGCGTTGTCTATCACGGTTGAACATTCAAGGCAAAACCAAAAGCGGCGCCGCAGGCGGGCGCTTTAACTATTTAGTGCGTAGCTTGTCGACCAATTTTCGACTGTAATCTCTCACTGAGCGCAACGGCATGGAGCGCCGCTTGAGCATGTCCAAGCGGATTAGCTTGAACTGGATACTCTTGGCCAGGGCGCGCCGCTCGCCTTCGTCCTCTACATGCTTCAAAAGATCTTCGATGGTATGGATGTCTTTTAGCAGCTCCGCTTCAGGCGGCAGCACGTGGGCGTTCTTGAGAACGAGATAGCCGATACGCAAATCCTCGGGAACCCAGCTCAGATCCTCCAGATCCAGCGGTTTGCCCTTGCCTGGCAGATTGTCGAAGGCGCCCGCCCGTTGAGCTTCCTTTATTCGCTCTTCGGCGATGCGCCAGAAGTGACTCATGCGGGGCTCCTTTCAACGGTGGCTTCCGTGATCTCCTCCGGCGGCTTGATGTGGCGAAACATCAGATAAAAGGCGACGTCGTTGATCAATTGTAACCCGCCGCCGATAAACAACGGAAGAGTCAGGGATACGCTTTGCATCAGATAGGTCGAAATCGTCGGACTGATGCCGAAGGGAACGATGCGCGCCAAGCTGGTGACTCCGGCGGCCGAACCCCTCTCACTCGACCGCACCATCGCCATAGTAAAGGAGGAACGAAGCGGGTTGTCCATGTAAGCAAAATAAGAGCGGACAGCGAGCATGGTCGCCGCGATCTTAAACGTCGGCGCCAGCGGGATCAGAAGATAGATCACCGATGCCAGCCCATGGGAAAACGCCATCGTTTTAACCAGCCCGATATAGCGCGCGATGATCGGCGCGCTCAGAAAAGATAAGGCCGCCAGAAAGTAGGAAATGAAAAACAACAGTCCGAGGGATTTTAGCTCGACGCCGTAACGGAGGAAAAACCAGTAGGACACCAATGATCCGGCCAGGCCAGCGCCGAAATTATCGACGAACGACAAGAGCGACAGTTTAGTTACGAAAACACCGGTCGCCTTGGAAATTTTTTTTCTTTCGGTCTTGCGCGGCTGATGTTCTTCACGGATCTGGCTGTAAACATAAAACAGGACAACGCTGAAGATGATCGTCAGCATGAACAGCGGTTTATAGGAGGACACGGCAGTCCAGCCGCGGATTTGCTGCAGGTACTGCGGCAAACCGGCCCCGAGCGCGCCCAGGGAACCCATAATCGAGCCGACGAAAGAGTTCAGCGCGAACACTTGGTTCCTGTTTTCCGGTTTGCACTTCTCGGCGAGCAATGCTTCCTCGACCGGATTGAAAGGGCCGCCGCCGGAACCGCCGCCCCCGGCACCGCCGGCGCCGACATTGGCGATCACCACGGCTAGGAGAATGAAAACCAATCCACTGAAGAAAATGAAAATGCTGTTGGACACGATCGTCAGGACCGCTAGGAGCATCAAAATCCTGCGCCGCCCATAACGATCCGACAGGTAGCCCCATACGGCAGTCAGCACCGCGCCGGACAAGTAGGCGACGGAAAAGATGATGCCGATCATGACCGGCGTATAGCCGAGCTGGTCCAGATAGATCGCGAAGACGACATTCAAATAAGAAAAAGCGAAGCTTCGAATCCCGCGCGAGGCCATGAGCAGCTTGGCGTCGTGATGCAATTCTTTAAACATCAGTCGGTTAAGCTTTCTGAGCCTGATAGCATTCGCGCTCGGCATCCAACTCGGTCTTGATGCCGATTGCGTGCAAAGCGTCGTTTGCTTGATCGAGAGAGGAGCTACCGGAGACGGCTTGGGCGGGACGGGAAAGGGTTTCAAACACTTTGGTTGCCGACATGAAAAAGGTCAAGGCGGTCAAGGGTGTGAGCTTCACGCGTCGGCCGCCGTCACGAATTTCCCTTTCTCCAGAAACGCCGCGGAAGCCTTGGACCGGAATTGCGCTCGCTTCGGTAGGAACTGTCTTGATCACTGCTTCGAGCTCGGCTGCGGTTTTGGGAGTCAGTGACCACGCGCCCAACAAACCACCGGCCCCGGCCAGCGCGGTGAGAGCGGCTTCAATTTCGTCGATGGTTAATTCACCGTCGCTGCCATAGCCGAAAACTCCCCAAAGCGCGCGATAGCCGCGTTTCTCGAGCTCGACGAACGCCGCCAGCATCATGGAATCCGCTAACGGGCTGCGCAGGCCTGGTTCAGTGCCTTTTGCCAGGGAGTCGCCGCCGACATCGAGGCCGACGAGCAGGTCGGTTTGCAATACTTCGATGGCGCGCTCCAATCCCGCCACGACTCCTCGCACTCCGCCATTGATATCGACAAGCAAGACCTCTTGCGCTAAAAATTCCGCCATTCTCGATTCGGCGAAGTAAACGGCGGCCTTGCTCTGCGTTTCGCGATTAGCCATCCAGGCGTACTGATGCAGAGCGCGAACGTTGTCGACCTCGCTCAGCATGCGCGGCCCGGGCAGCGGGTCGAAAACCCGGCGTTCCCAGGAAAGACCGCCGAGGACAAACTCCAAGCCGCAAAATTCGAGAAATCTGGCAGTCGCCAGTGCGCCGGCGACATCGCCGCCACCGCCGATGCCGATTACCAGGCTGCGCGAAGATTCGCCTATTATATCCTCGAGAGAAGGAGAGCCGGAACTCATTTAGGAAGG